>NZ_CP026363.1:1727500-2092500 GCF_004117055.1 Brevibacillus agri | reverse complement strand
AGTCCCGTCATGATCGGCTTCGCCGTTTGGACTTTATAAATATCCCCTTCGATCACGCGCACTTTGTGATCCTCTTCTACCATCCACCCATGCTTTACCTTGCCGTTACGCTCATAGCGGATAATCATGCCTCTTCTCCCCTGTCACGCGTTTTCTCTATAAAAAAGCTTTAAAACAGATCGGTTGTCGTTTCTTTTGGTTTGGTCGTAATCTCTTCGATCACGGTGCGTGCTACCGCATCCTCGACAAGCGCCTCCACGTCCAGCGCTTCTTCAAATTTGGCCGCGAGGTACGGCTTTGGTCTCGTCACAGGATTTTTCGGCGTAAACACGGTGCAGCAATCTTCATACGGCAAAATGGACAGCTCATACGTATCAATTTTGCGCGACAGATCGGTAATGTCGACTTTGTCCATCCCGATCAACGGGCGCAAAATCGGAATCGAAATCACCTTGTTGATCGTGTCCATGCTCTCCAATGTTTGCGAAGCGACCTGGCCCAGACTCTCGCCTGTCGCCAGAGCTTTTGCCTTCGTATTTTCCGCCACACGCTCAGAGACGCGCATCATAAAGCGGCGCATGATCGTAATCAAGTAATCTTCCGGACACTTTTCGCGAATGGCCGTCTGGATCTCTGTAAAAGGTACGACGTGGAGACGGACCGTTCCTCCCCATTTGGTCAGCTTTTGCGCGAGGTCCCGCACTTTTTGCAAGGCGCGCTCACTGGTGAACGGATAGCTATGGAAATGGATCGCTTCGAGCGTAACCCCGCGCTTGAGCATCATCCAGCCAGCGACAGGGCTGTCGATACCGCCTGACAAAAGCAACAGCACTTTTCCGCTCACGCCTACAGGCAAGCCGCCTGGGCCGGGAATCGTTTCACAGCTAATGTACGTGCCTTCCGCGCGAATTTCCAGATTGACGATCGTCTCCGGCTCGTGCACGTCGACCTTGATCGCAGGAAGCGCGCGCAAAATGTGCGTGCCGACGATGCGGTTGACTTCCATCGAAGGAATCGGATAGCGTTTGTCGGCGCGGCGCGTAACGACGCGAAACGTGCGTGGCTCAGGCTTCAACTGACGGATCAGCTCCAGCGCTTTTTCCTTGATCGTCTCGATATCCGGGTCCACCTGAATGGTCGGACTGAACGAGGAAATGCCGAAAACGCGCTTCAGGCGCTCCATGACGGCGTAGGCATCTTCGCCGTGCAGCTCGACGTACATCCGTCCGTAGTTGCGTCTCACTTTCACCTTGAAAAAGGAGCGCAGCACGCTTTTCACGCTTCTGACCAGCGCATCTTCAAACTGATCGCGATTTTTGCCTTTGAGGGCAAGCTCGCCATATCGAATCAAAATGACATCGTAGTTCATAGTTATCTCCTTTGGTCGTTTCGTTTTCCACTATTTTCTGCGATCTGGCGCAGCTTGCGGCTTGAGCAGCGGGCGCAAGCTACCTACACACGTTTGCAGCGCCGTCAAAAACTGGGCGATTTCCTCGCTCGTATTTTCCCGGCCCAGGCTGATGCGCAGCGAGGACAGCGCACAATCGCGATCAATCCCTGCTGCCGTAAGTACCCGGCTCGGCTCGTTCGCCTTGGAGGAGCAAGCCGACTTGGTGGAGACGAGGAAGCCTCGCTCTTCCAACGCGTGCAGCAGCACTTCCGCCTTCACGCCTGGCACAGACAGGTTCATGATATGCGGCGCTGCGCCCGCTTCCGGCGTATTGACGATGCAGCCCTCGATTCGCTGGATGCCTTCACGAAGCTGCTGGTGCAAGCCTTGCAGCCTGTTGACCTCGCCATGGCCGAGCTCTTCCAATATCCGAATCGCTTTGGCCAGGCCAGCAATCGCCGGAAGATTTTCCGTTCCCGAGCGAATCCCGCCCTCCTGACCGCCGCCCATTATCAGCGGGTGTATAATCAGTCCTTCGCGCTTGTACAAAATGCCTACTCCCCGCGGACCGTAAAACTTGTGCGCCGAGACGCTCAACAGATCAATCCCGGAATCTTGCAGCCGCAGCGGCACTTTGCCGATCCCTTGCACCGCATCGACGTGAAACAGCACCTTCGGAAACTGCTTCAGCCACTGTCCGATTTCCGCAACAGGCTGAATCGTCCCCAGCTCGTTGTTGACGTGCATGACGGAAACGAGAATCGTATCAGGCCGGAGGGCACGCTTCACGTCTTCCAGCGACACGCGCCCTTCCCGGTCCACAGGCAGGTAGGTCACGGTGAACCCGAAGCTTTCGAGCTGTTTGCATACATCATAGACAGCCGGATGCTCCACCTGGGTCGTAATAATATGCTTCCCTCTGTTCTGATATTGAAAGGCAATGCCTTTGATTGCCGTATTGTTGCTTTCCGTGCCTCCGGAGGTAAAAAAGACCTCTCCCTCTTTGCAGCCGAGGTACTGCGCGGCAACCTTTCGTGCCTGCTTGAGCACGTTTTCCGCCTCTACCCCTTTTTGATGCAACGAGGACGGATTTCCGTAATAGCTCTCCATGGCCCGTCTCACGGTCTCAATCACCTCTGGATGAGGCCGGGTTGTCGCACTGTTGTCTAAGTAAATCACCAGTCCACACCTTCCCTGAGGGCGAGCTGCCCTAAGTCTACCCTTCATCATAACACGACTGTCCCCGAAGAACATACTGTCGAGTGTACTTCTCCTGTTATTTTCCCCCATTTTGCCTTGCAAACAGCCATCTCGCGCGAATCCGAGCGAGCGTTCACACACTTTTCACAACTAAAGCGCTTACATCCAAAATTAAGCTATTTACAATACCACAGGCTTTCGTTAGAATTGTCAATAAATTTAGAAAAAAAGAAAACCACAAGGAACAAGGAGAGAGCAGCGATGACAACACAGGCTATGCAGGAAAAAATCAGTAAGATGGAAGCAGAATTGAAAAGATTGCAGGCGGAACTGGCCAAAATCAACAAGACAACTCCTCAATTCGACCGCAATGACGTCGCATACCTAAATGAGGTGTACAACGGGTGACTTTTCGCTTAATTTGTTTTCAATAGCGTGGGTGCTGGCACGACTTTGTTGCCGCAACCGCGCTATTTTTATGTCCATAAGCACTGTTGCGGCTTTGCGTTCGAGGCAAAAGGATGCAATTTTCGCGTCTGGTGGAAGTGCCGACCAATGGAGGATAGATTTACCGGATGAAAGCGGACCTGCCGGCTGCGTACAATCAAGATGAACCACTTCACACATCACGCTACGGCATCGAGGAGGCTTTCATGTTCAAAACAACACGCTGGAAACGTCTCGCCCTGCAGACTGCACTGGTTGCTGGCTTGCTCCCTGTCACATCGGCCTTTGCCCAAACGATTCAGGTTGCGCCCGGAGATACGCTCGGCAATATTGCCTACAAAAACCAGATTACCGTCGAGCAGCTCAAGCTGGCGAATCAATTGACTTCAGACATGATTCTGGTTGGACAAAAGTTGTACATACCTCCCCGCTCTACCGTCTATACGGTGAAACGCGGCGACGTCCTGTGGAAGATCGCTGCCAATCACGGCGTAAGCATTCAAACAATTGTGAATACAAACAACCTCCAAACAACCGAAATTCTCATCGGGCAAAAGCTGCTGATCCCGACGCAGGAGCCGGCAGCGGAAACGCCCCAGCCAAAGCCAAAGGCTGAGCAGGACAAGCCTTGGGTCGAGAATACTCGCTATCAGGTCGTCAAGGGAGATACGCCCTGGACGATCTCCATTGCCCACGGCATCCCTTTTACCGAGTTTTTGCAAGTAAACAAACTGTCTGAGTCGGACTATTTGCAAATCGGCCAGGTCGTCACCATTCCGGTGCACCACATCCCGAAAACAGCGACGGCTGGCGCCAAATACGGTGAGTATCTCGACTGGTTCGAAGCAGCCCAGTACTTGTTCCCGATCAACGCGACCGCAAAAGTGACCGATTTTGCCACCGGAAAAAGCTTCATGGTCAAACGAACAATCGGCGCTTCCCACTCGGATACGGAGCCGCTGACCGCTGCTGACAGCGCTGCGATCAAAAGCATTTGGGGAGGAAGCTTTTCCTGGAGCATCCGTCCCGTCATCGTCGAAGTAGATGGCAGACGCCTCGCCGCTTCGATGTCGTCCATGCCGCACAGCATCGAGTACATTGCCGACAACGATTTTGACGGGCATTTCGATATTCACTTCCCTGGCAGCTTGCGCCACAAAGACAACCTGGTCGACCCAGACCATCAGGCCGCCATCCGCATTGCGGCAGGAAAATAGCAACTGCCATCAGAAAAGCCGTTCCGGTTGAAACGACCGGAACGGCTTTTTTACGTGCCAAAGTCAAAAGGTTAGAAACAGCAGTCGCGCCCGCTTGCTTTCCCTGCGTTTGGCATCGTACAGCTTCAGATAAAGCAATAAAACTTGTCTCATCGCAAACTTTTGCCCAAGGGGACAGACGTTTATTTATACGGGATCGGCCCTACATACTTTCCTTCGAACACTTCGGTAGCGGGCCCGGTCATGTAGACGCGGTTGTCTTCTTCCCGCCAATCGATAAAAAGGTCGCCTCCGGCCAGATGCACCGTGACCTTTCTGTCGACTTTGCCCGCGAGCGTTGCCGCGACTGCCGCTGCACAAGCGCCCGTGCCGCATGCGAGCGTCACACCCGATCCACGCTCCCAGACGCGGAACAAAATTTCTTCCCGATTCAATATTTGGATAAATTCGACGTTAGTGCGCTCCGGGAACCATTCGTGAAACTCGATCTGCGGCCCGTATTTGCGCACGTCCTCGTCCCGGACTTCGTCGACGAAAATGATCGCGTGCGGGTTGCCCATGGAAACAGCAGTCATCGTAAACACGGTGCCGTCCACTTCCAGCACTTCCTCGCGCGCCTGCTCCTCCGGGATGCCTGTCATCGGAATCGCCGCCCGCTCAAAGCGCGGTTCGCCCATGTCGATCGTCACCTGCTCGACTTTTCCGTCTTCACCAAGCGAGACAACCGGCTTCATGATCCCGCCGAGCGTCTCGACGGTAAACGTCTTCTGCTGCGTCAAGCCGTGGTCGTAGACGTACTTGCTCACGCAGCGCAAGCCGTTACCACAGTTTTTCGCCTCGCTTCCGTCGTTGTTGAAGACACGCATGCGAAAATCAGCCCGCTCCGACGGCAGAATCAGAATCAGCCCATCCCCGCCGATGCCGAAGTTGCGGTCGCTGACCCGTCTTGCCAGTTCGGGAAGATCCACCCCCGCCAACGTTTCTTCAAAACAGTTGACGTACACATAGTCGTTGCCCAAGCCATGCAATTTGGTAAATTTCATCTGCCACTCCCCGTTTTCTCTGTAATTTCTGACTCGCTCTCTATATGGACTTATCTTAACACAACACCTCCATATTTGGGGAAGTGGTATACTTACCAGTAGCGATTGAGCAATCCCGACAGAAGAGGTGACAACGATCCAGATGAAGAACGCACCATTACGCTATGCGCTGGGCACTCAAAACGAAGCAAAGCGTCTGGCGGTACAAAAGGCGACGGGAGCAGACCCGATCTGCCTGTCCGTCCCTTCCGGTGTGTCTGCCCAGCCGATGAGCGAGAAAGAGACGATTGCCGGAGCCATCAACCGGGCAAAAGCGGCCTTGGCCTCCGCTTGCGAGGCGCACATCGGGCTTGGGCTGGAGGGCGGCCTGATGTACGATCAGGAATTTACCCAGCAATGGTATTTGATTTCTGTCTGCGCGGCCTGGAACGGAAGCGAGCTGTATTTGGGAAAAGGACTGGCTTTTCCGATCCCTAAGCAGGCAGCCGAACGCATTTTGGCAGAAGGAATTGAACTGAATGTCATCATCGACGAATGGGGCCAGACTACCGGGAGCAATCACCGCGGCGGGGCGTATGCCCTTTTGACTGGCGGCCGCGTCAACCGGGCGGACGTTTTCTGTGAGGCAGTCATTGCGGCGACAACTCCGTTTTTGTCCCGTCTGTACACGAACTGAGCGAGCAAATGCAAAAACCTCCCCGGGCCGTTTTGTGCCCAGAGAGGTTTTTTGCGGTCTGATGCGGCTTAGCGGGCCGTGTAGTACGGGTAAATGACGAGCGCTCCCAAAATGGAGATCGCCCCCACGATCATCGCCCAAGCTCCCAGCGTTCGCGAGTCCCGGCGATACGCCAAATAGCCAAGCACCATCCCGATTGGGGCCACGAGGTACGGCATGAGGAACAGGGACAGGATCGATAGCCCCAGTCCTGTCATGCCGATCCCGCTGGCTCCGCTTTCCCGACTGTCCTCGTCATCGTTGACCTCACGCACAGAACGGCGCGCAGGGATCGGTTCGGCGATTTCCGCTGCGGCCTCGATATCGTCGTCTCGTACAGAAGCGACCGGCGCGCGGTCCTCCCGTGTCAGAACGACTCCATCCAGGCGCTCCGAAAAATCGTTTTCCACCCTGTCGTTGTCCACTCGGTCGTCCAGCTCGCCTGAATAGCGCTCTGTCAAAGAGTGTGGGTCGTAGTGAATCCTTCGCCTGGAGCGTCCTTCGTGTTCGTCGAAGGCAGCCTGGGTCCAGGTCTCCACCGCAAACTCCCTGTCGTGCTGATCTACTGTCTCGGAAAAGCCGGTATCTTCCTTCCGCTTCGCATTCATGCGTTCACGTCGATCCAACATACCATGCTCAGCCCCTTTTTTGGTAAAGGATTTGTTAGTGAAGGAAGTAGCCTTATTGTCTGCCCGCGGTGTACAATTTAAACTGGAGGCGAGAGGATGAAACCAGAGAAAATCCTAACCATTGGCATTGATATTGACGGTACGGTGACGTCACCCAGCAGCATTGTGCCATTGATGAACGAGAGCTTTGGAAGAGATTTACGATATGAAGACTGTTACGAGTACAATTTGGCCAACGTATATCAGATTACAGACGCGGAATTTGAAGAGTGGCTCGACCAGAACGGCGAGCGACTGTACGACGAGGCACCTGTGCACGGGATTGCCGATCAGGTGTTGCGCAAGTGGTATCCTGCGCACAAGCTGATCTACATCAGCGCCAGGGAAGCGCGTCATCACGACGTGACGCTGAACTGGTTTGCCCGTTACCAAATCCCTTACCATGAAGTCGATTTGGTCGGCTCCCACGACAAGCTGGCGGCCGCACAAAGATGGGGCGTGGACCTGTTTTTGGAGGATCGGCTGGAAAATGCCTTGCAGTTGTCCGAAGCTTTGCAGATTCCCGTCTTTTTATTCGATACGCCGTACAATCAAGCCCGGCTCCCCGAGCTGGTGCACCGCGTGACCTCCTGGGAAGAAGTCGACAGGAAGGTCAAAGAGCTTGCGTTTGGACAAGCCCGCGTGTAACCTCTGCCCTGATTGCGCCCACGCAAAAAGACGTATCTCCATGGCGGGATACGTCTTTTTGAGCGCCAAGACGCACGAAGAAGCTCTGCAAGTGTCTGCGGCAAATGTCCGCGCGCAGTCACGCTTCGGGTCGGTTAGCCTCATTCGAAGGCTTTCCTTTACTTCTTCTCAGACTTTTTCGGCTTGAACGTCAGACAACAGGTCTCGGACGACTTCGTCGCATGATCCTTATGGCCTGTGTTTTGCCCGTACTCGCCAGCAAACTCTTCCTTCGTGTTTGCGTTGGCATGTGCGTCGATTTCCACCATGATTTCGTCGGCGCTGCAAAGATTGCCTTGCGCCCAGTACTCACAGTTTGCTACGCTGCATCTTACTTCTGGCATATGCTTTCACCTCCTAGACGCTATCCTTCACCATTCGTCTAGAGGTTATACTTGTGAAACATAACAGCTACAGAAAAGAGGATGGTCCCATGAGCTCTCCCCGTGTGGTCGTCATTACCGGGGCTTCCGGCGGTCTCGGGCAGGCATTGACGCGACTGCATCTGGAAAAAGGCGACCTCGTCATCGCCGCAACGCGCAAGCCCGTCAACCACGAGTCCCTGACCACTCCGGTCCCTGATTCCAACCGCTTTTTTTCCTATACTGTCAATGTCGGAAACAACGAGGACGTCCGCCGCTTTGCCGCCTGGGTGCACGTCCGCTTCGGCAGGTGCGACATCCTGTACAACAATGCGGGCATTGCCGTGTTCGAGCCACTCATCGGCATGGACATTGACGAGCTGGAGGAAACGTTGCGCACAAACATTGCCGGCGTGATGTACACCACGCGCGCCTTTTTGCCGCTGATGCTCGACTGTGGCTCGGGACACATCGTGAACGTCGCCTCGCTCGCCGGACAAGTCGCGACCGCCAAGGCATCCGTCTACGCCGCGAGCAAAGCGGCGGTGATCCGCTTCAGCGAAGGCTTGCAGCACGAGCTTGCCGGAAGCGGCGTTCGCGTCACCTGCGCCATGCCCGGGCCGATCGACACTCCTTTTTTGGAAAAGGCAGACAGGACCGGGGCGTATCGCAGCAAGGTCGCCCGTTATTTGCTCTCCGCAGACGAAACGGCCCGCCACATTTACAAAGCCGTACAAGCCAACCGCTCCGAAGTGGCAATGCCCTATCGCCTGAAAATGCTGTCGGTGCTCTATGCGCTTTTGCCGCAGCGCATCAAACAGCTAGTCGCCCCGCTCCTCAACCGCAAGTGACGGACTCTCCAGGTCCCTCAATACTCCGAAGGCCAAAAGCCCGCAGGCGATACAGACAGCGGCCCCGGCTCCGAACAGTCCCTGCACGCCAAGTGTAGGGATCAGCACCCCCGAGACTGCCGCGCCAGCCGGCATGCCTGTGCCTGTAATCGTCCGGATGCTCGTCATAACCCTGCCCAGCAAAGCATCCGGTACTTGTCTTTGCAGGTAGCTTCGGTACATGATGTTATACGGCGAATAGCTGAAGCCCGCCAAAGCCATCGCGATCATCGCCACCTCCAGCCGCGAAAAGAACGCGAGCGGCATGGTTGTAATTCCCCACAAAACGATAATGCCCGCCAACGTCACGCCCAACGGTATCCGCCAGGAAATCGTCGAGAAAAACAAAGACCCGAGCAGCGCCCCGATCGCAAGCGACGACCAGAGCATCCCCAGCGCCACCGAGCCGCCCGCCAAATTCTGGTTGGCATACAGCGGCAGCGCGACCTCAATCGGCCCGTAAGACATATTGAACAAAAAGGTGAACAGCACGAGCGCCACCATTTGCTTTTTCCCGAACAAATAGCGGTATCCCGTCTTCATGTCCGCGAAAAGCGAGCGCAAAAACAAGCCGATCTGCGCGGGTTGCGCCGCCGATTCCGGATTGGCGCTTTTCGTCATTTCTTTTGGCAAGCGGGAAAAACAGAGTGCGCAGACAAAGAAGCTGGCCGCATCAATCAACAGCACGTACGCTTCGCCAATCAGCCCGATCAATACCCCGGCCAGCGCCGGACCGAACATGTAAATGATCTGCCACTGGCTTTCCATGACGCCGTTCGCCTTGACCAGATGTCTTTTGTCGGCCAAAAGCCTCGGCAAAAGCGTCTGGGCGCCTGCCGTACTGAGCGGAGAGAGCGTACCCGCAATGACAATCAACACGTAAATCACAAAAAGCGGAACATGGTCGACCAGAAGCAAAGCTACCAGCGCGATATAAATCAGGCCGCGCGCTACATTGTCCACCATAATCAGCTTTCGGCGATCGAACCGGTCCAAGAGCACTCCCGCCACCAGTCCCGCAAACACAGCAGGCAACATGTACGCGAGCACGACGCCCCCCATCGCGGCGGGCGAGCCCGTTTTTTTCATGACAAACCAGGTAAGTCCCATCCAGCCAAACTGATCGCCCAATCCCGACAAGAACATGCCGAGCCAATACCAGCGAAACGCATGCTGCCTCCATAGCTCTTTCATCCCTGCATCTTCCTTTTTTCGTCTTTTTCCATCATTGTATAGATAATTTTATACTTTTTCAACAATTATATTTATTAAACAAAAAAGTGAACGGAAGTAACACAAAAAGACCTTTGCCATCGCAGCAAAGGTACGGGCATTTTACGAGACGACTATTCTTCCTGTCCCAGCTTCTGCAACTGCCTGCGGCTCCACAGCCAGACACCGCCTGCTGCTACGCCGAACATGCCGAGCCAGACCGAGACAGACGCGCTGCCCGCTTGCTCTGCGGCAAAGCCGAGCACGAGACAGCTTGCGGAAAAGCTCCCCATCGTCGCCATCTCCCGGATCGAAAAGACTCGCGCCAAATAGGCCGGGGCCGCCAGTTTTTGCAGCTTGGTTACGGACAAAATCGAAGAACCAAACGACGCGAAGGAACAAAACAGAATCGCTACCGCAAGACCGAGCAGCGGCTTGATATGAAATACCGCTACAATCGACAGCCCCATGGCAATCAGCGCCCATCCCTGGAACCGTGCAATTCCCCGTTCGCTCAGGCGCTCCGCCAGCCTGCCCGCTGCCAAACCCGCCAGCACGCCTCCAAGCCCGAGCGGAATGTCAAGCAGGCCGAAGACGGCAATAAAGGTAAACTCGTTCCCGATGATATGAACAATATGAGCCGCATACAGACGGCGAAAGACCGGGTGTTGAAGCAAGGTCATGATCGCGCATCCTTTCCCCGTTAAGGTAAGTCGAGACTTTCAAAAGCTTACCCAGTCAACTTTCTCACATTGTAGCACTTGCCTGAAAATATTGGCAAATTGTTCTTGTCAGCGCCCTCCGTTGTAAGCTATCATACGTTCAAATAAAACCGAACGTTTCAAAATAACAACACGTTCACTTTTCCCGAAATGGAGCTGACACGATATGAAACGGTTTCTGGTCATCGAAACATTGGATCAACTGAAGGCGATTAGCGACTCGTTGCGAATGGCCATCATCACGTTGCTCGTCAAGGAAGCGTACACGGGAAAGCAGCTCGCTACCCTGCTCTCCCTCTCTGCCTCCAAAGTCCATTACCATCTCAAGGAGTTGGAGAACCACGGCTTTATCAAAGTCGTCCGCACAGAAGAAAAAAACGGGATTGTGCAAAAATTTTTCCGCGCGGTCGCCTACGACTTCAAAGTGAGCGAGGAGCTGCTCCCGTCGCTTCGCGAAAACAGCATGCTGCTGCAGGAAGCGATGGTCAACCATCTGCGCACGAGCATTACCCGCCTGTACAACGCCCCTGACGAATCGTTCATGCAATTCGTGGACGAAAGCAAGCGCGCCCCGGCGGTTGCCTTCAATGCCGAGGTAAAAGCTCCGCGGGAGGAACTCCACGCCTGGCTGAAAAAATACCACGCCCTCATCAACGAGCTGGGGGAAATGGAAGAACGCCATCTCGCGCGGATCGCTGCCGGAGAAGTAGAAGACAGCGAAGAAAACTTCTACCTCGTATCCGTCGGCTTCATGACCAACGAACGCTATTACGTGGCCGACGATGAATCTTTGCCGGAAAATTACGAACATCTGCCTAGCGATCACAAACATGTGACCAACAAAATTGTCGTCAAAAAGAAAAAGGAGGCGACCAGCGATGGCAATGGCGACCTCGACAACAACTAGCGCCTTGTGGAAAAATCGCTCGTTTCTATCGCTCTGGAGCGGCACGATTCTGTCCGCCGTGGCCGACGGCGCGTTCTTTTTGCTGCTGTCGTGGTTTATCGTCGACCGGACCGGGTCGGAAGCGATGCTCGGAACCGCCCTCATCTGCATGTCGATTCCCCGCCTGCTGTTCATGCTCGCCGGAGGTGTCGCCGCCGACCGCTGGAATCGGAAATGGATCATGCTCGGCTCTATTCTCGCGCGCAGTCTCATTTTGCTCGGCTTCAGCCTTGCTTTGCAAAACGAGCCCGGTACGTGGCTGTACGTGTTCATCTACGGGATCGCCGCCTTGTTCGGGACGGTCGACGCTTTTTTCTGGCCGGCGCGCAGTTCGATTTTGCCCTCGCTGGTGTCGCGTGAGCAGCTCGCTTTCGCCAACAGCCTGATGGAAATTTCCCAGCAGATCAGCATGGTCGGCGGGCCTGTCGTCTCCGCTGTGCTGATTCGCACGGGCGATTACCCGCTCATGTTTCTCATTTTGGCGGTGGCCTTTTTCGTTGGGGCGATCTTTTTGTCCGCTTTGCGCCTGGCTCCAGCGCAAACCGCATCGCCTGCCCCGCAGCAGGACGCTCCGGCTTCCGGCAAAAGCTCTTACTTCCAGGACATTTGGAGCGGCATCCGCTTTACGTACAGCATCCCGATCTTGACGATGATTTTGACGACCTCGCTCGTCATCAACATGATGTTTTCCGGGCCGATCAACATGGCCATTCCGCTCCACGTCAAAGACCTGGGCTGGGACGGAAGCGCCTACAGCTCCCTTAGCACCGCGCTTGGAGTCGGCACGATTGCCGGGGGAATTTTGACCGGGCTGTGCAAAGGTTTCCGGGGAAAATTCATGCTGCTCCCGCTGTTTCTCGGCGTCATGGGCATCGGGATGAGCTCGCTCTTTTTCATGCAGCAGTTGCTGTTTGGCCTGATCGGCATGTTTCTCATCGGAATGATGCTCAGCATGACGAACATTCCGCTGATTACGTACATCCAGACCATCGTTCCTTCGACGATGCTCGGCCGGGTCATGTCGCTGCTCGCGCTGATGTCGATCGGCTTTGGCCCTGTCAGCTACGCGCTTTGCTCGTTTCTTTTGGCTACGAAGGCGGCCACATCCGGCGTCCTCTTGCTCGCAGGCGGCATCATTTTCACCTGCTCCGGGCTGAGCCTGCTCTTGTTCCGCACCTTCCGCAACATCGAGCAGCATCCGGACTGGCGGCGCTCTGCGGCTGGCGAGACGACTCTCAACAGCTCCGTGTCTTCCACATCGGCAGCTCCATAACGCATGCGGTTGCGTCCCCGATTCAGAAAACTTGGCCGCGCCAAGCCATGGACGCCGCCAAAAAACGCGCCCCTCACAAGCGAGTGCCATGCTTGCAGGTGCGCGTTTCTTCCATTATACTTTTTGCTCTGTTCCTACCAGTATCTTCGGCAACTGCCGGAAGCCGAAGCCCATCCGGCTGATCGCCCCTGCCTCGTCGCGGTAGAAGTGGATGTACGAATCTGTCTCTCCCCGCTTCCAGACGAAGCCGTCTTCCCCTACAGGACGCAGCGGGACTGTAGCGCCCATCGCCTTCAGCACGAGCGCGTTTTCTTCGATGGCAACGGTGACATTGGCGCCTTCCGAGGAACGGTATTCTCCGGCGTAAGCCGCAAATCGCTCAGGCGGCAGCTCGTAGTCCGCATACGGGAACGGAGGGGTCGCCGCAAGCTTTCCATTGTTTGCATTCAACAAGCCGTGCATCAGATCGGTCACGGGGGCACCATCGACATTCATGAGAATCGCCCCGGTCAGGTTGCGTTCGGGAATGGCGAAAATTTGCGCGCTGACCCCTTTGATCGCTCCGCCGTGCTCGACGAGCGTCCCTCCGTGGCAATCCGTGCCGATCATCAGCCCGTAGCCGTAGCCTTGGAAGGGGCTGAGCGGGGCGTGGGGCGTCGTCATCGCCTTGACACTGGCCTCGGAAAGCAGCCGCTTGTCGCCCACCAGTCCCCCTGTGCGGAACAGCTCCGTATAGCGCAGCAAATCGCGTATCGTCGACTTCAAAAAGCCTGCCGAGCGCATCGCCGGAGCGTCCCACCACGAAGGCGAGCGATACACGTCTCCGCCGTCTTCCGGGCTTTTGCGGGTGAACAGCGTCGCGACCTGCGCATCGGCTGGCAGCTCCTCGATCAAAAAGGCGCTGTGCGTCATGCCAGCAGGCGCCAGGATGTTCTCGTGGACAAACTGCTCGTACGTGCTGCCGCTCACCCGCTCGATAATGACCCCGAGCAAGGCGTAGCTGTCGTTTGAGTAGCTGAACTGCTCGCCCGGCGCGCCGAGCAGTTCGTAGTCGAGCTTTGCCAAATAAGCGAGCATCTCTTCTTTTGTCTCGATAGCTTCGGCTTTTTCTACATCCCATTGCAAGCCGGAGCTGAAGCTGCGGTCGGCTGCTTCTTCCGCCATGCTGTTTTTCATCGCGCCGACGAGTGTATCCAACGGAGGGAAACCTGCGGTGTGGGTCATCAGATGATGGATGGTCATCTCGCGGGTAAAAGCTTCATTCGGCGTGCGCAACTCGGGAATATAGGTGCGCACCGGGTCGTGGACATTCAGCTTGCCTGCTTCCTGGAGCTGCATGATCGCCACGCACGTAAACGATTTGGTCACCGAGCCAATGCCGAACACCGTATCTGCGGTCAGCTCCTGCGCGTCCGCCGTATCGTCGGCAAGCCCGAAGCCGTGGAAATATTCGAGCTGTCCCTGTTCCGCCAGTCCGACTGCCGCCCCTGTGATTTTCGCCTTGGAAAGCAGGTTTTGCGCATACTCTTCAAACGATTCAACCCACACCGCCATCGTTCTTCTCCCCTTTTTCCCTTTCTTTTAGAAAAATCGTGAAGCGCGGCTGTTACGGCCGGAAATTCGCCGAGCGGAGCACGTAGTTGCCAATCGCCCGCGCATTCAGCGCGTAGCCGATTCCCGGACCATCCGGCACGGCCAACTGCCCTGGAGCGATCAGCTCGACACCGCCCTCCACGATGTCTTCCTCCCAATAACGGCTGGAGGCCGCTGTATCGCCCGGAATCGTGAAGTTTGGCAGGCTGGTAATGGCGATATTGTGCGCGCGGCCGACCCCTGATTCGATCATGCCCCCGCACCAGACCGGAATGTCATGCGCCTGGCAAAAATCGTGAATCCGCTTGGACTCAGTCAAACCGCCGACGCGGCCGACTTTGATATTGATGATGCCGCAACTGCCCAGCTCGATCGCTTTTCTGGCGTCCTCCACGCTGTGAATGCTCTCGTCGAGGCAAATCGGCGTGGAAAGCTCGCGCTGCAGCTTCGCATGGTCGATGATGTCGTCATGGGCCAACGGCTGTTCGATCATCATCAGCCCGTATTGATCCAGCTCTTTCATCACGTCGATATGCTCCATCGTGTAGGCGGAGTTCGCGTCGGCCATCAGCGGCACATCGTCGCCAAACTGCTTGCGGATTGCGCGAATCAGCTCCACGTCAAACCCCGGTTTGATCTTCACCTTGATTTTTTTGTAGCCTTCCGCGAGGTGACGCTCCACTTTTGCCAGCACCTGATCGACTGTCGGTTCAATCCCGATGCTGATGCCGACGTCGATTACCGATTTGTTTCCCCCAAGCGCCCTGGCAAGCGACACCCCTTTTTGCTTGCTGTACAAATCCCAAATGGCCCCTTCCAACGCCGCCTTCGCCATGTTGTTGCGGCGGACGGGAGCAAACAGCCGATCCACGTCCTCCGGCGTCTCGATTGGACTGGCAAACAGCTTCGGAATGAGAAAACGCTCCATCATGTGCCAAACAGTTTCGGTCGTTTCTTCATTATAATAAGGGTCCGGCATCGCCACGCTCTCGGCGTAGCCGACTTCCCCTTCTCCGTAGACGCTAACCAGAATCAGCTCCTTGACCACCGTGTAGCCAAAGCTTGTTTCAAAACGGAAGCGAAGTGGTATGTGCAGTTGCTGCAGCTCAATGCGCTCGATTTTCAATGATCTTCATCCCTTCTGTTTCATATAGATGGCATGCGACAAAATGGCGGGGCTGGATCTGGCTGGGAACGGGACGAACCGTGCGGCAAATCTCCGTGCTGTGCGGACAGCGCGTATGAAAGGAGCAGCCTGCTGGCACCCGCGAAGGACTGGGAACGTCGCCGCCAAGCACGATCCTTTCCTTTCGGCGAAAAGGATTGGCTTTTGGCACGGCAGACATCAGCGCCTGTGTATATGGATGCAGCGGCCCCGTAAACAAATCTTTTTTGTCCGCGATTTCCACGATGCGCCCGAGGTACATGACGGCGATTCTGTCGCTAATATGGCGAACGACGCCTAGATCGTGGGAAATAAACAGGTAGCTCAGTCCGAGTTGCTCCTGCAAATCTTGCAGCAGGTTGACAATCTGCGCCTGAATGGAGACATCCAGGGCAGAAACCGGCTCGTCTGCCACAACCAGCGCTGGCTGAACCGCCAAAGCGCGCGCAATCCCGATCCGCTGTCGCTGACCGCCGCTGAACTCGTGGGGATACCGGGCCGCGAACTGCGGATTCAGCCCGACCAGTTGCAACAGCTCCTGCACCTGCTCCCGCCGATTGGCGGACGACAGCTTCGGCTCTCTCACGCTCAGCGCTTCCTCCAAAGCTCCCTGCACCGTCATCCGTGGATTGAGCGAGGCGTACGGGTCCTGAAAGACAATTTGCATTTTTTTGCGAAAAGAGCGAAAACGACGCTCCGGCATCGCCGTTATTTCTTGGCCTTCAAAGTGAATCGTCCCGCCTGTCGGCTCGATCAGGCGCATGATGCTTCGCCCCGTGGTCGATTTGCCGCAGCCGCTTTCTCCGACAAGCCCCAGCGTCTCCCCTTTTTTAAGCTGAAAGGAAACTCCATCGACTGCCTTGATGACTTCGCCACTCTTGCCGAGCAGTCCTTTCTTCACGGGAAAATACGTCTTCAGATCGTTTACGGATAACAAAATCTCGCTCATACCGCCATCTCCTCTTTCGCGTACAGCCAGCAGCGTACGGCTTGTGTGCCTTGGCCGGAGAGCGGCGGCTTTTCCAGGTAGCAGCGTTCCATCGCCAGCGGACAGCGAAAGCGAAAGGCACAGCCCTCTGTCACTTCGCCGAGCAACGGGACGCTGCCTTCGATCGGGTCCAGTCGTTTTTTCTCTTCCTCATCCAGGTCGGGGATGCAGCGCAGCAGCCCGGCCGTGTACGGGTGCAACGGCTGCGTAAACAGGCTGGCGACATCTGCCTCCTCCACGATCTCCCCGTAGTACATGACCAGCACCCGATTCGCCATTTCCGCGACGACTCCAAGGTCGTGCGTAATCAGCAAGAGCGAGGTGTTGGCCTTTTCCTTCAAATCGTTCATCAGCTCCAGTATTTGCGCCTGAATCGTCACGTCCAGCGCCGTCGTCGGCTCGTCGGCGATCAGCAAATGCGGGTTGCAGGCCATCGCCATCGCGATCATGACCCGCTGCTTCATCCCTCCCGACAACTGGTGCGGATATTCGCGCATGATTTCCTCGGCGCGCGGAACCCCGACCTTTTTCAGCATGGCAATGGCCTGTTCCCGCCGTTCTTTTTTGGACAAATCGGTATGCAGGCGGTAAACCTCCTCTAGTTGCTTGCCGATGGTGTGCACCGGATTTAAGGAGGTCATCGGCTCCTGAAAAATCATCGCGATCTCTTTGCCGCGTATCTCGCGCATCTCCTTTGGCCCCAGCTTGCCAAGCTCCCTGCCTTGAAAGCGGATGCTGCCCTCCATCTGCGTGGAGGAACGGGACAACAACCCCATGATCGCAAGCGAGGTCACGCTTTTGCCGCAACCGGACTCTCCTACCAAGGCGACCGTCTCGCCTTTTTTGAGCTGAAAAGAAATGCCTTGCAACGCGGGCAGCACGCCATTTTCCGTCCTGAACTTCACCCGCAGGTCATTGACCGCAAGCAACGCGTCTTTCATTTTCCATCCTCCCTTACCTCGTTTTCGGGTCCAGGGCGTCACGCAAGCCATCGCCAAGCAAGTTGAAGCCAAGGACCACCAGCATGATCGCCATGCCAGGGAAAATGGACATCCACCAGGCCTGACTCAAAAACGACTTGCCGACAAAAACCATCGCCCCCCATTCCGGCATCGGCGGTTGGGCACCGAGCCCGAGAAAGCTCAGGGCGGCAGCGGCCAAAATGCTGACGCCAAACTGAATCGTCGACAGCACGATGATCGGCGACAGGATGTTCGGCAAAATGTGCTTCAAAAGAATTTGCCAGTCGCGAATCCCCAGGGCGCGGACGGCCTCGATGTACTCCTTTTCCCGGATGGACAGGACGGCAGAGCGCACGACCCGCACGTACGACGGAATGACCGCAATCACGACGGCAATCATCGCATTGGTTAACCCCGGCCCGAGCACGGCAATTACCGCGATCGCCAACAGCAGGGCGGGAAGCGACATGAGAATGTCCATCCCTTGCATGATGAACAGGTCGAGCTTGCGGTAGTAACCGGCGATAATGCCGAGCGTGACGCCAATTGCCGTAGAGAGCACGACCGCAATCAGCCCCATCAAAAGCGAGATCCGCCCGCCGTGCAAGAGCCGGGAAAAAATGTCGCGGCCAAAATCATCCGTCCCCAACAAATGCGTAAGGCTGGGCGCAGCCAGGCGTTGCTCAAAGTTCATCTGCTCGACGGAGTGCGGCGCAATGACCGGCGCAAACAAAGAGGCCAGCGTAAAAATGAGCAGGATGATCGCTCCGGCCATGGCGGTTTTGTTGCGCCGCAATCGTTTTCCGATCACCGACCAGTAAGAGGATGTGTGATGGCTGTTGTTCACGGTTATCCTGCTCCTTTCCTTAGTCGAAGTGGATGCGCGGATCAATCCGGCTGTAGATGAGGTCCACAATCAAGTTGGTCAGGGCAAAAATCAGCGCCATGAAAAACACCATCCCCTGCACCGTCGGCATGTCCCGCTTGCTGATCGCCTCGATGGCCAGACTGCCGATGCCTTGCAAAGAAAACACCGTTTCGACCACTACCGCTCCAGCCATGAGCGAGCCGAATTGCAGGCCGATCATCGTCACAACCGGGATGATCGCGTTGGGCAAGCCGTGGCTGAACACGAGAGAAACGAGAGACGCTCCTTTTGCCTCCGCCGTCCGCATGTAGTCTTGCTTGATGACTTCGAGCATGCTGGCGCGCGTCATCCGGGCGATCATGCCCGCTTCGGCCATCCCCAGCGTGATCGCGGGCAAGAGCAAGGAATGAATGCCCTCGTAGCCGGAGATCGGGAACAAGGCGAGCTTGTAAGCGAAAATCCAGATCAAAAACAGCGCGATCCAAAAGCCCGGCGCGGAAATGCCGACCAAGGAGGTCAGGACGACCAACCTGTCGACAAACGTGTTTTGTTTGACGGCGGCAATCGTCCCGAGCAAAATGCCGAAGATCGCGGCAATGACGACACTGAGCACAGCGAGCTGCATCGTGATCGGGAAGCGCGCGACAATTTGCTCCCACACGCTCTCCCCGGTAAAGAGCGAGGTTCCGAGATCGCCCGTCAACAGTCTCCCCAAAAAGCTCGCGTACTGCTGCCAAAGCGGCTGATCCAGCCCGAGCGAAGCGCGCATCTGGCTGATCGCTTCCGGCGTGGCAAACTGTCCCAATATTTGCGTTGCGGGGTCGCCGGGGATCAGATGGACCATGAGAAAAATCAGGACAGAGACGCCAAGCAGCGTGCCCAATAGAGAAAGCAGCCTTTTTGCGACATAGCGGCGCATGTCTTCACCCCTGCTTTTTGCCTATTTGTCGAGCGTGACATCATTCAAAATGAAATATTGCGTGTACGGATTAAGCGAAAAGCCTTTAATGCCCCGTGTCGCCGTCACCAGCTCGTTCACCCAGAGCGGCACCCATGGCGACTCGTTCAGCAAAATTTCCTGCGCTTGTTCGTAAATGCGGATTCGCTCCTCTTCGCTTGCCGCTTCCCGGCCTTTGTTGAGCAACTCGTCCAGCTCCGGCTTCGTGAAGTGCATGCGGCTTGTGGCATTGCTCTTTTCAAAGATGAGGTAGAGGATGTCGGCATCGAACCAGCCGTAGTACATCAAAGCCATGTCGTACGACTTTTTGCTGATGCGGTCTTTGATCGTCGTCATTTCCTGCACGGTAATTTTCAGGTCGATGCCCGCTTCCCGCAACTGGCTCTGGAGAATTTGCGCGGCGCGCGAAAACGCTGGCTCCTGCGACACGAGCAGCTCCACAGACAACGGCTTGCCATCCTTGTCGACGATGCCGTCGTTGTTGCTGTCCGTCCATCCGGCGTCGGCAAGCAGTTGCTTGGACTGTCCGAGATCGCGGGTGTACATTTGCTTGGCCTTGTTCTCAATCGCCTCGCTGTAGCCGAAAATCGTCGGTGCCAACGGGCCGTAAATCGGCTTGCCGAAGCCGTTCAACGCCACGGCAACGAGCGGGTCGCGGTCGACGGAGAGCGCTACGGCTTTGCGCAGGCGCACGTCGCCAAACAGCGGATGCTGGTTGTTGAACGCGATGTACTTGATGCCGATGTCCATCATTTTCTGAATCTCGACGTCAGGCAGTGCTTGCAGCTCGGCGACAGCGTTTGCTGGAACGTCGTGCAGCACGTGGATCGTCCCTTTTTTAAATTCCATCAGGCGGGTATCGTCGTCTTTCAAAAAGCGGAACAATACGTTGTCTACGTGCAACGGCCCTTTGTTTGTCGCGTACTCCGGCCCCCAGTTGAAATCCGGATTTTTCTTGTACAAAAGCGAGGCGCCGCGTTCGCGCTTTTCGAACTGGATCGCTCCTGTGCCCGATGGTTTGTCGCCAAAGCCGTCGCCAAGCTCTTTTGCCGTCTTGGCGTCGATCGGAGACACCAGCCCGCTAATGACGACGTTGATAAACGGGGCGAACGGCTTGGAGAAATGAATTTTCAGCGTCTGCTCGTCCGCTGCCTCCACTTTTTCGATCGGTCCCGCAATTCCTTTGACCGGGGAGATTTCCAGCATCCGGTCGAACGATTCCTTCACAGCCGCCGCTGTCACAGGCTCGCCGGAGTGAAAGCGCGTATTTTTGCGCAAAGTAAACGTCCACGTCTTGCCGTCCTGCGAGATTTCGTACTTTTCCGCGAGGCGCGGGACGATTTTCCCTGTTGTATCGCGGGTCAGAAGCGGTTCGTACAAAAGGCCGTTCTCATTGCCCAACCAGCTTGTCTTGTGCAGATCGAGCGTATCCGGTTCAATCAGCGAGGAGATGACGAGCGTGTTATTGCTCTTGCTCGTCCCGTCGCTATCCGGCTGAGTCGTCTGGGTTGCCGTCTGCGCGGAGCAGCCTGCGATCATTGCTGTTGCCAGCAAGACGCCAAGCGGCCCGTTTTTCCACCAGCTTTTTTTCATGCCTTCATCCCCTTTTTTCTCTCACCGTCACATATCGGTTTCTCCCACGAAGGGATAAATTTGGCGACTCGTGTTCTCGTAATGGCGCAGCCGCTCCTGCACCTGCTCGCCGTCGGCCTGGACCACGCCGCTGACGAGAATGTTCAGCATGGAAAAAATCGCGGTCATCCCTTTCAGGGCGGTTGGCGCAGGGGCGTACACCTTCAAGACTTGATCGGCAATCGGACCGACCGGGGACAGCTCGTCGTCGGTAATCCCGAGCACGACAGCGCCCCGCTCCTTCGCCGCCTTGGTGAACAAAATCGTTTCGTTGACGTAGCGGGGAAAAGAGAGCGCAATCACCAGCCAGTCTGCATTGATCTGGGTCAGCAAATAGTTCGCATCATCGACAGGGCCGTTGTACAGGTGCGCGTTTCCTTTTACGACATTGAGCGCAAAAGCGAGCCAGTGAGCCGGAGCGTAAGAGCTGCGGAAGCCGACGACGAGAATGTGCTTGGCGGACATAATGCGCGTGATCGCATGCTGAAGCTGCTCCTTTTGCAGCCCGCCCAGCGTTTGCCGGATGTAGGCGACATCTTGTTCCAGGTTGAAGGAGAGCAGATCGTCCTGTCCGCGCAAATTTTCCGCCGCCGCCCGCAGGCTGCTGATGGCGTCTTCTTTTTGCACTCGTTCGAGCAAGGAGCTGCGAATTTCATTTTGCAATTCGCTGTACCCGGAGTAACCGAGCGCGTAGGAGAGGCGAATGACTGTCGTTTCGCTCGTCCCACTCAGCGCTCCGACCACTTTGGCGGGCTTTTGGGCTACGATTTGTGGTTCGGCGAGAATGTATTTGGCGGCCAGCTTCTGCTGGTTGGTCAATTCCGGATAGTGCTTGCGAATGCGCTCCTGTACGTGTTCCATCGTTTTCTACTTCCTTGTCAGTTGTGGTAGGTTCGGATCGGTAATCGGATCGAGCGGGTAAAGCGGCCGGTTCGCCCGTTTGTACTCGAAAAAGCGGAAGTTCAATGTCGTCAGGCCAGGCGAATCGACCGTGATGACTTTGGCGCTGATCGGCTCGAAGGCGGCGCGGAAGTGCGTGCTCGATTTGAGCGCAACGATCTTGTAGCGCGTGACATCAATCCCGTGCAGTTGAAAAATTTGCTCATCGAGCACCTGCGACTTGACGGAGCAGACGATCACGTCCACGCCCCCGATTTGCAGGCGAACCGACTTGCCGTAGTCGGCCCGGGTGCCCCGCCCCATCGGCGTCGTCGCCACGAACTTGCCGTCGGTCAGCGCTTTGACATACGCCGTGACTTCAAGCGGCTCGCCGTGCAGGTCGTCTGTTTTCCCGCCCAGGCTCAGCTCGAGCGTGGCTCCGACTCCCGCCGCGAACGCTTGCTGCACCACCTCGGGATCGTACATGTAGCCGAAGCAGGCATCGGTCAACTGCGCTTCGAGCATGGCCCGCAGCAGATGAGTTCCGTCGCCGGGGGTTCCGCCGCCCGGGTTGTCCGATGTCTCGTTGATGACGATCGGCCTGCCTTCTGTCGCCAGCGCTTGCGCGATTCCCTCGGCAGGCGTCGGCATGATAAGCTCGAAGTCGTCCCGCCGTTCCCACACGAGCCGCGCCACATCCTCGCTCACTTTTCGCGCCAGCTCGCTGTCGTTGTTCGTGACCGCCAAAACCGCCACTCCCAGCTCGGGAATGTCCGTGTACGGAAAGCCGTGAAAAAACGCGCAGTCGATGACGTTTTCTTCCTTCTCCCAAGCCCAGCACGCTTCGTTGATTTCGCTTGCCGGAAAGTGGTGGGTAGCAGAGGTCGGGATCAACAAGGGCAATCTGGTCAAATGCATCGTCGGCTTCCACTCGCCGGCGACCATTTTGCGCGCGACATCAATCGCCTCCTGTCCACGCTCATAGCAGTCGACGTGCGGGTACAGATGGACGCCGAGCAGCGCGTCTGCTTCTTCCACCATCTGCGGCGTCATGTTCGCATGCAGGTCGAGCGTGCCGACCAGCGGAATCTCGTAGCCGACTACGCCGCGCACGGCCGCAAGCAGGTCGCCTTCCATATCGTCAATTCCTTCGGCGACGCCAGCCCCGTGCAGGGCAAGACAGATGGCGTCGGCGCCCTGTGCCAGACGCAGCCCTTCCAGCAGTTCGGCCTTCATCCGCTCGTACGTGTCGCGCGTGATCGTGCCTGCCGGATAGGCAAACGTGGAAAAGGTCGGCAAAAGCTCAATGCCCAGTTCCTCCGCCCGGTCGATCATTCCCCCTAAAAAGTTTCTCACTTTGCGGTTGCGATCCAGGATGACTTGCTGATGATCCCACTCCCAGCTCTGGAACAGGTCTAACGTGGAAGGAACGTTGGAAAACGTGTTCGTTTCGTGCACGACGCCGCCGATTGCCACTTTCAATCCGATCTCCTCCTCAATCGCTTTGCATTTTGAAGTTTAGACTTTAAATTTTGATTTTTTTGAAGTTATTCCTTTTGGCAAATTATATCGGCAAAAAAATCACGAATCAATGATTAATTCATGAACTTTTTTCCAGTTGGAATGTACTCGTTGAGCGGCAAAGGACTTGCCCCTTCCTTTTGGCAAAACGTGTTCCCGCCTGTTCGCGCCTCTGCCCGCGCACGCAAACAAAGGCCCTCCCGTTTTCCGGGAGAGCCTTCTGTCTAAGCGCTGCGAATTACGATGTTTTCCACTTCGCCAGTTCGGATGGGAACTTGTCGTTGAGCACTTTGATATATGTACCTTTCATGCCGAGCGAGCGGGACTCCAGCACGCCTGCGCTGGCCAGCTTGCGCAGCGCGTTGACGATGACGGAACGAGTCAGACCCGCCTGGTCTGCCAGTTGACTGGCGACGAGCAAGCCTTCGCGCGCGTCGAGCTGCTCCATAATTTTTTCAATGGCGATCTGTTCGCTGTAGGACAGCGAAGACAGGGCAATTTTGGCGAACGTTTTGTCGCGCACTTCATTTTCAATCTGCTCTGTGCGCTGGCGAACGATCTTCATCCCGATGACGGTCGCGCCGATTTCGCCCAAAATCAAATCCTCGGTTTCAAACTCGCCATACGCCCGCAGCAGCACGAGTGTACCCAGGCGGCTGCCGCCTGCATTGATCGGCACGATGGTCGTCATCATTTGCGGGAACAGCCCTGCCAGTTCTTTTGGCACGAAGCTGTACGGACTTTCGATCGACTCGTTTGCGAGCGTCTGTGTCACTTCCAGCAGTTTTTGATGTATGCCGCTTCGCAGTTGAGTGGAAGACTGGCCTTCTTCATTCAGCGAAATTTCCTGGTTCAAGCCGCTGCCGAGAATCGTGCCGTCCGCCGTAATGATGTACACATTTGCCGAGATGACCTCTGACAGCAACTTGGCGAGATCCTGGAAGCCTACGCCGCTGCCTCCCATTGTTTTTTGCAGCATCACATTAATTTTCCTGGTTTTTTCCAACAAATTCATAATAATATCCTCCTTGGATTTCTTCATGCTCACAGTATTGTCAGAAAAATCCAGCCCTATACATCCAAATCAAAAAATTAGAAAGACACCTCATGGAACCGGCTTTTGCCCCAAAAATAGGTGTATGCCTGCACACGTTTGCCCTGGCCTTCGACTATGTTATAGAGGGAACAAACATCACGTCACGAATTATGGGAGGATTTCAAATGGGGCTGTTTAACGGAGGCTTTAACGGATTTGCACTGATTCTCGTCTTGTTCGTCCTGTTGACCATCGTTGGCGTAGACGACTAATCGTCCGCCTTGTCAATCCACGAAAAAATGGCTGTCTGGTTCGCATCCCAGACAGCCTTCTTTTTTGCTTTCCCTTGTTTAACGCAGTTGTTGCTTGATCTTCTGCTCGATGGCATCGGCAATCACGCGAGTCGGCTTTTGCAGATCGGCCTCGTAAAGCCGGAAGCGGACATAGCGTTCGTCGAGGTTAAACGCTTCTTCCCAGGCGCCCAGGAAGCCACGCGCGCGCTTGTCGAGCTCCAGCAGCACTTCCAGCTCGCCTTCGCGCAAGTAAAAGACGACTTCCAGCTCCTCCAGACGGCTACGGTATGCCCCTGTCGGACGGAACTCAAATTCCTGCACAAACGGATACGTGCGGCCCAGGTGGCGGTTGTACTCGCAGTCGACCTTGTACAACTGGAAGCCAATCGACTGGACCGCCTCCAGTACTTTTGCCATCAAAGGATGCGGACGCACTTCGATAAAGTCGGAGTCGCCCGGATCAATCGCGTTTTTAATATCCAATCCCGTCCGCAAATAAACGGGTTGACGTCCCATAGTCAGCGGTGTCTCATAAGGAAGCTGGAACGCAAAAGGCAGTACCTTGTCCTCCTTCGGCTGCAAATAGACGCGCTCAGTCAGACGGTACTTGACCAGCGTGCACTCTTCCTTCACCTTGTTGTCATTCACTTCGCGTTCGTAGTGTGTGATAACGTACATGTAGATTTCGTCGATTTCCTGCGCTACGTCTCCACCGGAGATGTGCACTTCGCCTTTTACGAGGTCTCCAGGAACGAGGGACTCCTGCTCCAAACGGGCATCGACTTTGGCCGCTCCGATTCCGACACTGGCCAGCAACTTTTTGAACATGGACATGTACTCGCCTCTCCTTTGCGTTCACCCCAGATCTTGCGACAGATCTGCCTTCAGGTTTCTATGTAGAAATATACGGGGGAAGAAAAAGAAAGTTTCGCGCTATCTTTTGCCAGACATCGTCGGATATGACCTCTGCCGTCACAAACACTTGCAGCGTCCGCGCGATAAACACGGTCTTGATCCGCACCTCCACCATCGTCTGGTCGGACAAGACATACTCCCGGCGGCGCAGCATCTCGTGCAGCACCTGGTGAACCTCCGCGACCTGCTCTGCTTTTTTGCCTTTGAGCGAGGCGAAGTCTTTTTCGATCAAATCGACCACCTGCACGACGATCGTCCCGTGCAGCGGCTGCTTCTGGTCCGCCGTCAAGACAAAGGCGCGGACTTCCTCGATGACCTGATCCTGCTTTTTGCGATAGACCCGCTGGTTTTGCTTCAGCTCCTGATTTTCCTCGTACAGCTTTTTATTTTGCAGCTCCAGGCTTTTGCGGACAAGCATCATCTGCTCCATCTCGCGTCCGTACACAAACAAAACCGCCGTTCCGCCCAACAGGCAGCCGATGAGCAGGAGAGCGAGATAGCGTTTCCACAGGACGATCATCATGAGCGCACCTGCACGAGCCACTGCACGCAAATCGTCCCGATGTGCGCGCCCAAAAACGCGACGACGATCATGACGAGCTGTTTGAACACAGGCGAAAAGTTGCCCATCAATATTTTCTCAATCTGCAAAAACGAGTCAAAGGTGCCGCCCAGAGCACCGACCAAGCCCCAGATTTTCAACTGGTCCGCAAGCTGGACCATCGAAAAAAGCGGAGGCTTTTCCGTCAAAAAGGCGCCCAAGCCGCCGCACAAAGATCCGCCCACGACGATGCCATAGGCCACAAAAAAGGTCAAAATGACTTGTGCCATGCTGTTTTCCCACCCTCTCGACTGCGCTGCCTATGCTTATCCCTACGCAGCTTGTCTGGCTTTTATGATTGAAAAGCCGCTGCCAGGCCCGCGCGAAAGGATCGGCTGCTTGGACAGGAAAAAAAGATGGCATGCTTTTGTCGGCAGCATGCCACATGCGCTCACGGCTTGTTCTTGCCCCACCTGCGCAGACGCCTCTGAATGCGCGGCGAGTTCATCACCATGAGATCCATAAACAGGTTGACCATATTCGGGTTGCTCAGCACCTGTTTGAACACTTCCGGATTTTCCTTAAACCATTGCTCGTTGGCCTTGATCCAGGCTTTGAAGCCCTGATTCGAGCGATAGTGATTGTTCAAGCGGCGAACCGGCCGATATGCGCTCATCTCAATCTATCCCTTCGTCAAAGAATATGGAGAGGAGAAAGATGATAACGATAATCCAGATCACCGTTTCAAAGCCATCCTGGTTGAAAAAGCCGAAACCTTTCATGACAGATCCCCCCTTCACGCTGGCTCGAACCGTCGCACCTGGCATACCGCCCATGGTACCTTTCTCTATAGGTATATGTATCGGGGAAAAGTTTGGATTGGACATATGCCTGCCTGTCGCGCACATTTGTACGCTCGCCCAATTTTGTTGCATAGAGACAAACCTCTTTCACTCATACTAGAAGAGACGATACCAACAAAAGGAGGCGATTATGACAGCCTCGAGTGGAGCTCTCTGGCGTAACAAGCCTTATTTGATCCTGCTATTGCTCGTTTTTTTCATGCACCTGGCCTCGTATCTGGTCATTCCGGTCTTTCCGATCTTTTTGCAGAAGGTGCGGCAGTTGCATCTCGCCCAGGTCGGCTTCATTTTGGGCGCGGGCAGCATTGCGTACCAGATTGGCAGCCTGATCGGCGGGCCGATGTCGGATCGCTGGGGCCGCCGCGCGATCATCACGCTTGGCGCACTGCTTCAAGGAGGGGCCATGCTCGGCTATCACTACAGCGCGTCGTACGGGCTTTTTCTGCTGTTTTCCTCCGTGAACGGTCTGGGGCTTGGCCTGTTGGCCCCCACGATCAAGGCGATGATTGCCGATGAGGTGGCGGAAGCACAGCGTACAGCCGCTTTTTCGTGGCGGGGGATTCTCGCCCACAGCGGCATTATCGTAGCGGGTCTGGTCATTACCTGGATGACGTCCGTCGGCCAGCAACCGTTTATGATCGCAGCCGCGGTATTTGGCCTGCTCGCCGTGCTGACGTTTTTTTCCTTGCCAGATGATCGCTGTGTCGGGCCTGCCTGCCGCCACACGCCGATCTCGGAATACCGGCATATTTTGAAGCACCGCAGCTTCCTGTTGTTTTCCGCGATTACTTTGCTGATTTGGGCGTTGTATGCGCAATTTACGATGATCTTGCCTTTGCGCGGCGAGCACGTCCTGCATTCCGCGACGCTCATCGGCCTCGTCTGGACGATCAACTCGCTCGCTGTCGTCCTGCTGCAAGGCTTCGTCTCGCGCTTTGTCCTTTCGCGAATCAACCCGTATGTGGCGCTTGCCGCCGGAACGACCTTGCTCGGCGCGGGCCTGACCTTGATGGGCTGGGCCAATCAATTCGTCACGCTCAGCGCCGCAGCCGTCGTATTTATTGTCGGCGAAATGCTGTTCATGCCTGTCCAGGATTCGCTCGTCACTCATTTTGCCAAGGAAGAATGGCTCGGAGCGTACTTCGGCTTCTCCAACTTCGTATCCGGCGTCGGCACGGCTCTCGGGACGAGCATCGGCGGCACGATGGTGGAAAAGCTCGGGGGAGTCGGCAGCCGAAGCCCATGGATCGGCTACGGGATCATCACGCTTTTGCTCGCGGCGCTGCTCGGCTTATTCGCGATTTATGCGATGCCGCGCCACAAAAACCCGGAGCAGGCTCCCGAACCGAAATCGGGAAGAAAGGAAGGTGCCACGTAAATGAGCAAGCAAAACAACCAGGATCAAGCGGGGAAAATGCGGGAGGCAGACCGCAGCCCCCAGCCGAAATCCGTGCAAAACGACGCCCCCGGCTACGGGGACAAAAAGCTGGAAGGGCCGGATCGCCCTGCTACTTGACGGATTGCCTGTGCTGCATCGCCGCAAGCCGATGCGCAGACGAAAAAGCCATTTCCCCTGGATCGGTGGAAATGGCTTTTTTTCTTGCTCGCCTGTTTTGGCCTGTTCAGTTGATCGACACGAGCCTGTACGGTAGCGAAAACTCGTCGAGCTTTTGCAAAAAGGCCTGGCTTGCGCTCTCGTCAGGAGCTATCAACTGCAAATAGCGCGTGAAGTAAAACACAATCCGGTCCTCGCTGCCCTCCTTCAAGCGGTAGTGCGAGAGCGTGGCAATGTCTGTGAGCCCGTAAAAAAACGCATAGCGCTCAGGGGTGAGCGGCGCCTGAAACGAGCGGCTGACGACGATGCCGTTGCTGCGGTTTTCCTTGCTGTTGTCTTTCGTCGCCCCGAGAAAACGCAGCGTCTCCGCAGCGCGTCTCGCCCCCAATTTTTCCGCCAGCATGCTGTCGTTGTACTCCACTTCCACATCGGTCAGCCGCTCGCGTACAGACTCCAGCATGGACATCAGCACTTTGCGGACAGCCAGATTTTCCGTGGCGAACTGGTTGTCGAAGACGTTAAATTCGTAAGACGTCGCCTGGCCCTGGCGCTTCGTGTACAAAACAATCGCGTTCAAAAGCGCCACCTCCCCTCATTATCTCGGCAAAATCGACGCAAAGGTCGCCCGATCCAGCTTGCGCACGATGGAGAACAACAGCCGCTTGGCCGCTTCGTAATCGTTGCGGTCAATGATGGACGCATGGCTGTGAATGTAGCGGGAAGGGATGCCGATGACAGCCGACGGCACGCCTTTTCCGTGGTTTTGCACGACATTGGCGTCCGTAGATCCTTTGGCCACGTAGTACTGGTACGGGATGTTCTCCTGCTCGCAGGTCGAAATAAGCAGTTCGCGCAGTCCCAGCGGCATCATGTACAGCGGATCGTATATGCGCATCAAAAGGCCGCCGCCCAGTTTGCCGCCTTCGTCTCTCACGCCGGGAATGTCCGTGGCCGGGCTGGCGTCCAAAGCGAGGAACAAATCAGGCTCGATCGCAGCCGCGGCTGTTTTCGCCCCGCGCATGCCAGACAGCTCTTCCTGGACCGTAGCCCCGACGTAGACGACGTTCGGATGGCCCGGGCGCTCGTGCAGCTCTTTTGCCAGTTCGACTGCCAGGCTGCAGCCGTAGCGGTTGTCCCACGCTTTTGCCATGAGGCGGTTCGGATTGGCCATGACCTGCAGCGGGCATACCGGAACGATCTGCTGTCCCGGACGCACGCCTGCCTGCTCGGCTTCCGCGCGCGAGTCGACGCCGATGTCGATAAACATGTTGCGAATGTCCATCGGGCGATTCCGCTGGTCTTCACTCAGCACATGCGGCGGAATCGAGCTGATGACGCCCTCGATCGCGCCTTTTTCCGTGATGATCTGGACGCGCTGGGCAAGCAAAACTTGTCCCCACCAGCCTCCGAGCGTCTGAAACGAAATAAAGCCTTGGTCGGAAATGCGCGTCACCATGAAGCCGACTTCATCCATATGTCCGGCCACCATGATTTTCGGACCGTTTTCATCGCCGCGCATTACCCCGAGCATGCTGCCAAGGTTGTCGTAGACAAATTCGTTTGTATAGGCACCTATGTATTCCCGCATGATAGCGCGGACCGAACCTTCGAAGCCTGGCGCTCCCGGCGCTTGTGTCAGCCGATTCCACAGCTCCCATTGAAAGTCGTTTTCCATCGTGGTCAAGCCTCCTGTCATCCCTAGCAGATGTTTGTCTGTCTCTCCTATTATCCGCAAGGCTGCCGGGGGATGCAACCGTTCCCAAGCAGGAATGTGCCTCCCTTTGTTCGAATGAAGTAAAAACGAAAACCTGGATAGGAGGAAAAAGCAAATGGCAATCACCTTGCGAAAACTGACCGAGGCGAGCGAAATCGAGCAACTAGAAACGATGGAAGGAAAAATATGGGACCCTTCGTCGGCCATTCCGTACCACATGACGCTGACGATGCACAAATTTGGCGGACTGTTCCTCGGGGCGTTTGACGGGGACGAGATGATCGGCTTTTTGTACAGCTTTCCCGGCTATACCAACGGCGAGACGCATCTCTGTTCCCACATGCTCGGCTTTTTGCCCGCGTATCGCAAGCAAGGACTCGGAGTGAAGATGAAGTGGCTGCAAAAGGAAGAAGCCAAAGCGCTGGGCCATTCCAAAATCACCTGGACGTACGACCCCCTGGAAACGGTGAACGGCGTCCTGAATATCGTCAAGCTTGGCGGAATCGTCCGCACGTATTTGCCCAACTGCTACGGCGACCTCGACGACGACTTCAACCGCGGCCTGCCGACTGATCGTTTTCTCGTCGAGTGGTTCATCGACAGCGGACGCGTGGAAGCCCGCCAGGCAGAAGGCGCACCGCGCCGTGCCTACGACGCTGCCCCTGACATTTTGCGCTATGAAATAGTCGACGGCCTTCCGGCTCCAGTCGCTTTCGACACCGCGCATGAAGAGCCTGTCTTGCTGCTTCCAGTCCCGGCCTTTTTCCAGCAGGTGAAGCAGGCGGACATGAACATCGCCTCGGCCTGGCGCGAGCAAACCGGCGAGCTGTTCACCAGCTACTTCGCCAAAGGCTACATCGTCACAGACATCGTCCGCGATGAAGCGGTTGTCAGATACGTGCTGGAGAAAAAGCCGCTGTCTGCGGTACTTGGGTGAGTTGGCGTTGGGGTGGGGTTCAAACAGTCTCGCTCTTTTTGGGTAAAAGCACCCTGTCTTTTTGGCGCGTGGCAGGCGCGGTGAAAAGCGTCCTGCCCTTTTTGGCGCGGTATGCTGGCTTGTGCTTCCAACGTTCCCACCTTTTTGGCGCGACATGCGGCCTGTGCTCCAAACCCTCCACCTTTTTTGGCGCGGTATGCTGGCTTGTGCTTCCAACGTTCCCACCTTTTTTGGCGCGACATGCGGCCTGTGCTCCCCACCTGCCCCCTTTTTTAGCGCGACATACACGCTTGTGTTCCCACCCTCCCCCTCTATCTGAGCGCTAACATAGCCTCTTGTGGTAAAATGAAGGATGCCCTACCCTACAACATAAAAGGACGAGAATACATGAATCGATCACAGTACGACTATGACGTTATCATTATCGGCGGCGGGCCGTCCGGGCTGATGGCCGCTGTGGCGGCGTCGAGCCGGGGAGCGCGCGTCTGCTTGGTGGAAAAAGGCGGCAAGCTGGGACGCAAGCTCATCATTTCCGGCGGCGGCCGCTGCAACGTGACCAACGCCAAGGAGCAGGACGAGCTTATCAAGCAAATGCCCGGCAACGGCCGTTTTATGTATAGTGCGCTTGCGCAATTCGGCAACCGCGACATCATTCAGTTTTTTGAGGAACTGGGCGTCGCCCTGAAGGAAGAGGACCGCGGGCGGATGTTTCCCGTCACCGATAAAGCAGTGACGGTCGCCCAAGCGTTGATCGACCGGTTGAAGCAGCAGCATGTCGACATCCGGCTGAACGCTCCCGTGAAGGAAGTTGTCTACGAAAACGGCCGAGCCGCAGGCATTTTGCTGCAATCCGGCGAAAAGCTGACAGCCTGCTGCGTCATTATCGCCGTCGGCGGCTGCTCGGTGCCGCAGACAGGCTCGACGGGAGACGGCTACGCCTGGGCCAAGGCGGCAGGCCATACGATCACGGACCTGTATCCGACAGAAGTGCCGCTCACCGCAAACGACTCCTTCATCCGCGACAAAACGCTGCAAGGACTGTCCCTGCGCGACATTACAATGACCTTGTACGCGCCGAACGGGAAAAAGATCAACACCCAGGAAGGCGATATGATTTTCACCCATTTCGGCCTGTCCGGGCCAGCCTCGCTGCGAATGGGGCACTACGTCTCCATCAGCCAGCGCAAATACGGCGCCGTCCCGCTGGCGCTCACGCTTGATCTGATGCCTGCCAAAAGCCAGGAGGAAGTCAGCGCAGAAAGCTGGAAACTACTGGAGGAACAGCCAAAAAAAGCGGTCAAAAACGTGCTCAAAGGCTACTTGCCGGAGCGAATGATTCCGCTCATCCTGTCGCTCGCCCAGATTGCCGAGGACACGACGTTGAGCCATATGAAAAAGCAGGAGTGGGCAAGTCTTGCGGGCATCATCAAAGCATTTCCGCTGACGATCACGGGAACGCTGTCCCTGGAGGAAGCTTTTATTACAGGCGGCGGCGTCAGCGTCAAGGAAATCGACCCGCGCACGATGCGCTCGAAGCTGATGGACGGCCTGTATTTTGCCGGCGAAGTCATGGACGTGCACGCCCATACCGGAGGCTACAACATTACTATCGCCTTTTCCTCGGGACATGCGGCGGGCACGCACAGCGCCGAAGAAGCTTTGGAATTTTTTTGCGAATAACGTTTAGGAAAACACGAATCGGGGAAACTAGGAGGCAGGTACTCTTTTTTGCGAAAGAGTAATCAGCACCTTACTCCCCCCTAGTTGTAAGGTGCTGGTTATCAGACCTTTACTCCCTTTATCTTCCCTATATGGAGCATCGCCTCGTGAGCGGTGCTTCTTTTTTTGTTGCGCAAAAAAACACCTGCCGCCCGCGAGAATCGCGTCCTCGTTGCTCGTGCGACAGGTGTTTTTGCTTGTGCTCTTATCCCTATCCGGCCAACCGGAACAAATAAGCGAAGCCAGCCAGCATAAAGGCCAGGCCGAGCAAAAAAAACGTGTTGGCCCGCTGCTTGACCCGCTGTTCATTGCCCCGGAAATACGCGTTCATTCGCGCCTGCCATCTTTTGGTGCGCGGCTGGAGCATGACGAGAACGCCCGCCGCGATCAGAAAAACGGGAAGGAGTTGCATGGATGCTCACCCCTTTTTCTTTCTGCGCAAAAGCCAGCGGTTATCCGCCTCGGCTGGCGCACCTTCCACGACGAGACGCGCCTCCTCCGCCAACTGGTAAGCTTCCGTGAAGGCCAACTGCCTGAACGCCTGCTCCGCTTTGGTCAACAGCTCATTGACGTGCCGGTTTTGCCGGCGGTAGCGGTTGGTGTACTGGATGGCTCCCTCCGCCAACTGGCAGGAGGAAATCGTCTGCTCGGCCATCCGCTCGGTTTCTACGACCAGTTCGCGCGCATCCTGAATCAAAATCGCCACTTCCTCCAGATCGTAGCGGTATTGCTCCATCACCATCTTGATCCGCCCCAAAGTCTGGACGACTTCTTCAAACATATATTTGAGCTGATCCGGAATGCCCGGCAAATAGCTTCGCTTGATCTGCTGGCGCACGCGAACGAGCGTGCTGGAGATGCGCTCCAGCTCGTCGAGGGCATCGTCCTCGGTTTCGATCAGCAAATAATCCGGCTCTTCCTCCAGATGAGGCTCCTCCAACTCCGGCTCCGCCTGACTCTTCGGAATGACCAGCTCGTATTCGGTTTCCTCTTCGTGCTCACGGCTTGCCTGCTGGGCGGGCGCATGGGGCACCGAGGTTTTCTCCGGCTTCGCAGGCCGCTTGACTGCCTGCAACAGCACAGCCCGTTCTGCCTCGCTCAACTGGTCGCTCGTCCCTGCCTCAGCCTCTGCGTGTGCGGACAGATCCACCGCTTCCTCCTGCTTGGGCGCAGACAATCCTTGCGCCTCGCGCCCGAACGCTTGCGGCTCTCTGTCGATGACAAGTGGCTGCGCTGTCTCCTTGCCAGCCAGGTTCCACGCCTCCGCAGCCTGCTCGATGATCGCTGCGACCTCCGCTTCGCTGACTTCCCGTTCTTTTTCTGCCAATGCACTGTTCGTTCTTTCCGGCTCTGCCTCATCTGCGAGCGGCTCCTCTGCAAGCACAGGCGGCTTTTCCAGGGCTGGCGCCGCAGCGGCTGCTGCCTCGTGCTGAGCGAGCACGCCTTCTTCAATGCTCTGGTACGTCGTGTCAAGCAGCACGTCAAACGCCTTGGAATGAGTCATGACCATCTCCAGATTGCCCTCTTCCAGCGCGGTTTTTGCGGAGGAAAGCAACTGTTTGGCCTGCAGCAGCGCCTTGTCCAGCGAATCCTGCTTCAAGTCGAAACCGTCGCGCGTCGCCTGGCTGATTCCGTCCTCCAGTTGCTTGAACTCTTCCGGCATTTCCTTTTTCACGCGCTGCACCAGCGCCGGAATCTGCTCCATCGCTTGGCCGACCCGCTCCAGAATCTGCTGGGCCTTGAGCGTCGTATCGTAGGCGCCAATATCGTCGCCCGCCGCCCGCGACGTTTTCACGAGGTTGCGCATCGTCTCTACTTCGTCCAGCGACGCTTTCAGTTCGTGAAAAGCCAGTCCGTATTCCAGCCGCAAATCGGACAGGCGGCGCTCCATCTGCTCCACCTGCTTGCCGATCTCCGGGATGACGACCTTGTTTTCCTGTTTGGCAATCGCTACCTTTGTCGTGTCTTCCTTCAGGTCGTTCAGCTCATCCTCGATCTGCGTCAGCGTCTGCCGCGCTTCATCGAGCATGCCCAAAGCCAGGGAAAACCGGAAACGGTCGCACGCTTCCTCCGCATCCAGAATCATCATCTCCACGTCTGGAATGCGGATGCGCAGCAAGTTTTCTTTTTTGTCAGCCAGGTGGTGGTAGCGCACCTCTGTCATTCCGCTGGAGCGGCGCAACGGCTTTTCCACCTCGATGACGTTGATTTTTTCGACCAGCTCGTCCTTCCAATCCTCTACATCATCGACTTGCTTGAAGATCCCGCGGCGGCGAATCATGGCGTAGATCAGCATGACGGACAGCACCGCGAACACAGCTCCGAGCGCGTATATCCACCACGGAATGCCGCCGAGCGCGTCTTTTTCTTCCGGCTGCTCCTGCGCTGCCGCATCAGCCGCGCCCGCAGTCGTTGCAGCCTGCTTGTCGGAAAGGCTGCTCAGCTCCCGGTTCACTTCCCCGATCACAGTCTGAATGCCGGTCAAATACTGCTTCTGGTTGCGAAAAGGATCGTAGTACGACGCGATTTTGTCGTGCAACAACTCCATCGTCACGCCTTTGTTCTGCAACGCAGGCCCTGCGTACATCCCGATCTGCTCCGTGTTGTAGTCGAGCACGACCATCATCGCGTCATCAGCCAAATTGTAATTGTCAAACAGCTTCTGCGCGTACATGTCAGGGGATTCTGCTTCCGGAGCCGTGCTTTCCACCACGACAACCTTGTAGCTGCCAGGCAAGTTTTGCATCGATTTTTCAAACTTCGCCTTTTCGTCTTTTTTCAAATAGTTGTCGGCGTCCTGCACGACCTCATCGGTTTTGTCCGGAAAAGGCGTAGCGTACGCCGGATTCGTGTATAGCAACATGCCTGCCAGACAGAGCAGGAATAGTCTTCGTTTCACTTGTCAAACATCCCCTTTAGAAAACTTGGCTGCGCCAAAGCCATTGGCGGAGCCTTCGCTGCACTTGTGCAAAATAAAGTCACAGGAGAGGGCACATCCTATCCGGGCAGCAAAATCCCGCGCAAAAAGCGCATGATGGAATCGTGCAGCCATCTGGCGAACTCCTCGGAAAACAGCTCCAGGTCGTAAACCTGGCGAACCATTTGCGGTTGTAAAAACGGATATATCATCTGGCTGCTTACGGCCAGCACTATACGATCAACAGAGACAGGCAAAAAATCACCCGATGCCACGCCGCCCTCCAATACGCGCGAAAGGCCGTGCTTCCATCGGCTCATGTACAGCGTCATCACTTCACGGGCAAGCATCGACTCGACGCTCAACTCCCGGTGAACCAGCCGGGTAATCGGCGCATGCTCCATCTGGAAGCGCAAATACAACTGGATCACCTGTTCAAGTCGGTGAATGGCAGAGACATGCTCCTGCTCGGCTTCCTGTTCTTCCAGCAGCCGAAACAGCGTCTCAAAATAAGAGGCGATCAAGGTCTCCAACACTCCCTGCTTGCCCTGGAAGTGATAAGAAATCAGCGCGGAGTTCACTTTTGCTTCAGCAGCGATTTGTCTAACGGAAGTCCCTTTGTAGCCGTACGTGTCAAACAGCTTCGCGGCTGCGGACAAAATGCGCATTTTCGTCTGATCCATCGCTGGTTCCCATCCCCTTTACGCTCCGGCTTCACCAGGACCGGAAGCGACGATTGCCCAAAAGAGAAGCGACCGCGAAAATCGCAGAAGTCTCGTCTGCAAAATGCCTGATGCGGTCGCCGCAGACGCTTGGTTTCATCAGGCATCTTTCCCATTGTACCGATTATTCGACGCAAAAAGATAGACCTGTTGTTAGTTCGACAAAGTTTTCCAGTATTCCTTCTAGGAATTAAGACTCCCTCGCAAAAAAGCGCAAAGGAAAGCGGCCCGTTGTGCACATCTTCACAATGAGTAAAGACGGACAAAGTCCGCAAAGCGTTACCTCATCCTGCCTGAAAATCTTGCGAGCCAAAGCAGGCGGGCACGCACCTCCGGCCCATCCGTCACAGCAGCCGCCTTCCCGCCGCTTTTGCCATCGTCCGCGCCGCTTCGCAAACCGTCCGCCTCACGGAAAAAAGACGCTCCCTGTCCGCTGACATGGAAGGTAAGCGTCTTTTTCTTTGCTTGCTTATTTGCCGCCCTCTGCCGGGGCCGGAACCGGCTTTGCCCGCCCGTAGTTTTGCAGGTAGGTCTCCACCTGGGAATGCTCTTTTACCCGCTGGTCGTTCAAGTCGTATGCGGAGCGAATCGACATCGTCATGTTGGTCGGAAGCATCGTCGTTTTGTTGTAGTAAATCGTGTACTCCGCTTCGACGTCCATCTGATCGACCAACGCCTTCACGTCCTGGGACGGTTTCGCCTGAATCGAGGTGCCTCCCTGCCGCACGCTCGCACCTGCCCAGTCCCCATCAGAAAGCTGCATCGCCAGCTTCAGCTTCGGCTTGTGCCCGGGAAACGGCCCTGCGGCGGACTGAATCCGCGAGCCGGTGGCACTCTGCTCCTGCAGTTGCGCGGCCAGCCACGCCTTCAGCTTGGCTGAATCCAGCGTGACGCCGATCGCTTCCAGATCGTCCTCGGGGTTTTCGTCCGGCAGTTGACGGATGCCTTTTTTCATCTCATCCATTTGCTGGAAACAAAAACCAGGACTCCAGTTGTCCATCTCCTGCCGCAGCGCAACGCCTTCTCCCGGTACGGGCTTCCATTTTTCCCCTTGCCCTTGCTTGGCGTACAGCTCGCTGCCCTCGCGCAAAAGGGACAAAGTCTCCACCCGCTTTTCCTCCGGGACGGAAATTTTCACATTCATATACTCCGCTTCGCCGTCTTTTCGCCCGGAAAAGTTCACCATGTTGGCATTGGCGCTGTTTGCTGTCAACAGCTTGGTCCTGCCGTAAAACGCATACGAGCTTTGGGCCGCAAACTGGTCGCGCACCTGTTCAAAGGTGGAGCTGGGGTTTTGCTTGACGCCCATCTGATTGCAGCCGGCCAAAGCCGTGCAGGCTACAGACAAAAGGCATATCGTCCAATACTTGCGCATAGGCTTCCTCCCTCGGTTACCCTTTGGCCACTTCCAGGTGGTTCAGGGTAATTGTCCCTTTTATCGTTTCCGGGGAGGAATAGGCTTATTCTGCTTGGACAGCCAATGACAGGGATTCGTCTGGCTACAGGTGGTAGTACAAAACGCCGTCTTTCTCCTTGACTTCGACCTGGTGCAAAATCGTCAGCAGATCAATGTGCCCGATCGTCTCGGAAAGCGTCAACGGCAGCTCTTTTTCGTACAGCGTAGGGAACAGCAGCGTGGTCAGCTCGTAGGCGGTTTTTTCGCCGTCGGCAAGCAGGCTGCGCAGCGTGTCTGTGCGGCTCCAGTTTTTTTGCAGCCGGGCCAAAATCAGCTCCCGATGGTCGGTGACGATCTCGCCATGGCCGGCCAGCACCCGCTCCACCTCCATGTCTGCACACATCTGCAGCGCCGTCCGGTATTGGACGAGCGTGAGCGGCCGTGCGCCCGAACGATCCCGCGGTGGTTCGATAAAGGCATTGGACGAAATATGTCCGATGATGTGGTCGCCGCCGATCATCGTTCGATCCCGCTCCCGGTACAGGGACAAGTGGCTTTGGCTGTGCCCCGGCGTGTAGAGCACCTGCCATTCCTCCAAGTTCGGCACCCGCTGCTTGTGCTTGAGCAACACGTCAATGCGGCTTGGCTCGGAGAAGGTCTTCATCAGCTTGTGAAACTTGGCGATGATGACCAGCATGTCGCTCGGCACGCCGCTTTTTTGGTACAGCTCCAGAAAAAACTGGTCGTGAAAATGCATGAAGTCCTCATCCAGCTCCACGTACGGCGCTGCTTGCGGATGGGCCAGCGTCACGGCGCCGGAGAGCTGCCGCACCTTTTCCAGTTGACCACAATGGTCAACGTGGTGGTGCGTCAGCACGATCTGCTCGATCTCCTCCACGCGGACTCCGGCAGACTGCAATCCTTCCGTCAGCGCCTGCCAGGCCTCGTCTGTCTTCGGCCCCACATCCACCAGCGTCAGCTTGTCGCCTTTTACCAAATAGACGTTGACCGCTCCGACACTGAACGGGGTGGGGATTTCCAGACTGTATATATCCGGTGTGATTTGTGTCGCCTTGGTGCGCAGTTCGCGTGTGTCCATGGGTCAACTCCTCCATCTGCCTTCAAGTTTGTTCCCTCTTTTACCGATATATCTTATACAGAAACAAATCACGCTGCAAAAAGGCATACCGAAAAGAGAAAAGAGCCATTGGTTTGGCTCTAGGCGAGTACAACCTGGTTTCTGCCAGAATTTTTTGCTTCGTACAACGCGATGTCCGCCTGGTGGAACAAGGCTTCGACGCTCAGATTGACGTCCATCTCCCTGTTCCATTTCGCAAGACCGCACGAGATCGTCACCCGCGGGGACGTCTCCTGCTCCACGCACTCCCTGATTCGCTCGGCGACAGCGCGAGCCGTTGCCTTGTCTACGCTCGGCAGGTAGACGGCGAGCTCCTCCCCGCCCCAGCGCGCCGCAATATCGCTGTCTCTGATACTGCGGCGGATGAGGTTGGCCACCTGAATCAGCACTTCGTCTCCTACCTGGTGGCCGAATGTATCGTTTACCGTCTTGAAGAAGTCGATGTCGATCAAAATCAGCGAGCCGTAGCTGTCCTTGGCAAGCGAGGCCCTGACCTGTTCGTTCAAGTAGCGTCTCGTGAACAGTCCGGTCAAGTTGTCCGTAATGACCATTCGCTCCATTTCGTTGTGCAAAACGGCATTCGTCATGGCGAGGCTTGCGTGCTGGCCGAAAATTTCGAGCAGCTTGTAGTCGTCAAAACTAAAAAAATGATAGCGGGAATCTGCGACTAGAAGCACTCCGCTAATTTCGCCCTCGACAACAAGCGGTACCCCCATGAGCGAGCAGCAGGAATAGAGTGAAAACGGCAGCGGACCCGCGCCAGGCTGAGCCAGAAGCAGCGTCTGCTTGCTTTGCATGATCTGCTGGAACGGCTTTTCGAGCGCATTGACGACGGTGCCGTTAAAGTCGGAAAGCGACGACGAGAGTATATCGAACTTGTCTTCTCCCGGCTGCTTTCGCAAAATGGCGCAAAACTCCGCATCGAATGTCGCCTGCATCATTTCCGTCACAAAATCGAGAATTTCCTTCAAATCAAGACTTTTGTTAAGCTGTCTAGCCATTTCGTTGATGAGGCGCAACTCGCGGATCAGATTGCGCGATTGCTGGTACAGTTGCGCATTTTCAAAAGCGGTGCCTGCTGTGTCGGCCAAGATGGAAATGTAGTCCTTCTCGTGTTGGCTCAACGAAATCGGCTGCTCCGAAGTCACCTGCAAAACGCCGTAGATGCCTTGCTTGCCCAACAGCGGCGCGGCAATCACGGTCGCCCGCTGCTCGCCTTCCCCTACTTCTTCCGCGATCAAGCGGCCTTCCAGGTACGCTTTCGTGCTGGTGGACGGCTCCACCTCCTGGAACGACAACTGCTTGACAGGCGTAGTAGCATTCGGCTCCACCGTCAGGAACAGCTCGACCGAGAAATACGGATACAGGCTCGGGATGCTGGTGACGATCTCGTGGAGAACGTCATTGACGTCAATCGATGCCTGAATCTTTGACATGAGCTGGTAGAGCAAATCTTTTTTGCTCGCTTCGCGGCGCAAATCGTCAGACATGATCGCGCGCCAGAGCGCACAGCTCGCCTTTTCCGCAATCTCCTGCAGGAAAGCGACGTCCCGGATATCGTAGAAGCAGTCCTGCTCCTCGGGCGGCAGGTGCAAAAACAGGGCGTACAGCGGAACCGCGTTCAGGCTTACCGGAACGACGATGACCCGGTGGTTGTCCAGCGCCATCGGCGTGACTGGCTTATTCCCCATGCGCATGACCAATTGGGCGATATGAGCCTGACCTTGCTCCGCTTCTTGCGTCGTGACGCAATCCTGGGGGATCAGCACTCCCTCCTCGGAGAGCTTCACCGCCGAGCAATAACCTTTTGAAATAATGCTGCTGATTTGTCTCGTCAGGCTGGTCAGCAAATCCCGCGCGGTGTCGTGCAAGGTCAAATCGGTGACGATCTGGCTGGTTGCGTGCTGGATGTACGCATCGTAGCCCATGCGGATGAGCGGCTCTAATCCCCGCATGTAGCCCCGCAAATCGAAATCAATCTCTTTTTGCGGGATGAGCATGCCAATGACGGCGCGGACACTGCCGTCATGCTCCTTCAGCGGAAACGCTCCGCAGACGAGCTCGCTTTCGTTTTTGGCCTTGACGACAATCTCCTTCGTGCCGAGCGCTTCCAAAACATAATCGCAGACTTCCCCGGTCTGGACATACTGGCGCGCCGCCATAGACAGAGAGTTTCCAGATTGACTATCATGCATGTCCATGAAGTTGATTACACGGCCCCCGGAATCTGTCAAGAAAAGGATGCCTGGGCGCTTTTCCGGCCAAGATTGTATGATAAAATGGGCCGTGTAGGAAAAGACCGTCTCTAACTTCCCCAACATTTTACTTGACACGAGAAACTCCCTCTCTCAGCATTTTCTCAAGCTTCCAAATGGTCAGTATCATTTACCTGGAGCACTTCCCACCTGCGATCGGCATAGCGGAAAACGGAAATTCCCGTGTTGTCGATGCGCGTAATGCCAGTTCCCTGCTCCCCTGCTGTTACGTAGTGCAAAAAGCTGTTGATGAGACCGCCGTGCGATACCACCACAATTGCCTCATTCTGATGCTTCGCTGCCAGTTCGGTCAGAGCGGCCACCGCACGCCGCTGCATGTCCTCGAATGTCTCGATGCCGCAGGAAGCCTCGTCCTGATTTTCAAAGCGCGCGCGAATCTCCTCGTAGGTAAGCCCCTCCCACTGCCCGTAGCAACGCTCGCGCAAGGTAGGATGCGTGCCTACGGAAATGGAGAAATTTTCCGCAATTTTCGCAGCGGTCTCACGCGCGCGACTTAAATCACTGGAATAAACAGCGTGAATCTTCTCGCGCCGGAAGCGTCCGGCTACCAGCTCTGCCTGTCGCATGCCGATCTCGTTCAAAGCGATATCGCTGTGTCCCTGAATGCGCCGAATCTGATTCCACTGTGTCTCTCCGTGGCGAACGAGGTACATGATGGTTTCCAAAACGCAATAGCTCCTTTTCTGTGAAAACCGCCCTTCGCAGCCTGCAGGTCTGACGCCGAGCGGAGATTTATTCGAAGAATAGAGATGACCGCTTGCGGTCAATCAAACAGTCAAGGCTGTCTTTTTCAAGTTGAGATGGATAAGTACTACTTAATTATATAAGATGGTTGTTCACAATTCTAGTTTGATCCGTTAACATTTGGTACAAAATTCCTATCTTTCTTGCCTGTTCGCAAAATCGCTCTCTATTTTTTCTCAGGGTGAAATGAAACGATTTCGCTTTTCCCCTCGTCAGAGGTTGTAAGCAAATGCTACTACACCTCGGGGGGAATCTTTCATGAAGCCTTGGATGATCCGATCCAGCTCATTCGTATTGACAGCAAGCCTGCTGCTTCCGCTTGCACAAGCACACGCCCAGTCGCCGGAAGCTGCCACGAGCAAAATGGTCAACAGCACGCAAATGGACAAGGCGACCTTGGCTGCCACGAGCAAGGTAAAGCTGTCGAAAGAAGCGGCGCTGACCCTTGCAGCCAAGCTTGTACCCACCAGCGGGCTTACGCTGACAAACGTGTCGTTCCGTTCGGCTGACGGCTGGCGCTCGTTCCCGGAATGGTCGTTCGGCTGGAACAAAAAGGACCCGAACAACGAAAAAGTACTCCTGTCCTACAGCGTCAGCATCAACGCCAACACCGGGGAGCTGACCTCCTATTCCCACTACGACCAAAGCCGGAACAACCTGCCTTACGCCAAACGGGTGTCCTATGCCGACGCCCGCACAGCGGCAGAGCAGTTTTTGCAAAAGCACAACCCGGGCAAAGCCGCAGAAACCCGTCTCTACCTGCGCGAGCTGCCCGAGCCGAAAACGCCGCTTTCTGCCGACGTCTCCTACACGTTCCGCTTCGTCCGGGTCGTAGACGACGTGCTATTCCCGGACAACGGGGCGGACATCACCGTCAATGGCGCAGGCGTCGTCAGCGATTTTTCCTTGTCGTGGAACGACGTGAAGTTCGAGAAGCCAGACAAGCAAATTTCGTTGGAGGAAGCGGAGAAGCTGTTCCAGGAGCAGGCAGACCCGAAGCTTTCGTACCTGCTTCCGTGGAAGCGAACCGGCGCTGAGAAAAACACCGTCACGCTCGGCTATACCAATCCGTTTACGTTCTACCTCGACGCCCAGAGCGGAAAAGCGTTGAACCAATCGCTCTCGCCCCGCAGCGAAAGCAACGAGCCTGTCGCGGTCAGCAGCAAGCCGCTTTCCCCGCGCCGCTCGGGAGGAGCGCTCAGCCAGGAGGAAGCCATCGCCTGGGCGGCCAAGACGTTTGACCTTGGCAATTACGAGCTGCGCTCCGCCAACTACAGCGAGCGAGACTACCAGGGCAACCGTTCCGTCTGGAATCTCGAATACACGGAAAAAGGCAAGGAAAAGGATGGCTACGTCTTTGTCGCCTTTGACGCTGTCACCGGCGACGTTTACTCGTACAGCAAAGACCGGCCGCTGCGCAAAGAGGAAGAAAAGCCCGCCAAGACGGTCGACCCGAAAAAGCTGCAAGCAGCGGCAATGGAAACGATCCGCAAATGGACGCCGACCTCGGCCCACCAGTTGTACCTGGTCGAACGCGACGAGGAAGGCGTAGAACTGTTAAAATCCAGCCGTTACCGGATCACGCTGGAACGGTACATCGACGGAATCGCGGCTGCCAGCGGCTCGGCCTACCTCAATTACGACGCGCAGACAGGCGAACTTTTGTCCTACAGCGCTGACTTTGGCAGCGAAACGTACCCTGCCAAAGTACCTAAACATCTGTCTGGCGACGAAGCCGTCCAGGCGTGGTGGAAGGAGTCGGAGGCAGAAGCGGTGTACGCCCTGGAGCCGCTCAGCGAGGAAGACAACAAAAAGGTACAGGAGCAGCCATCCTACATTCCGAAAAGGACGGCGAAGCTCGTTTACCGCGTAACGTCCACGCCGTTTGAGCAGCCTTACTACCTCGATGCGGCTACAGGCGAGTGGCGCTCTACTGCATCCGGAAAAGTGCTCAACCTGCACCGCCAGGCACCGCTCGACCTCAAGGGCCATCCGGCCGAGAAGGAACTGCTTTTGATGTACGAATACGATGCGCTCTCGCTGGAGGATGGCAAAATCTTGCCGCAAAAGCCGATCACACGCGGCGAAATGATCGAAATGCTGATGATTAGTCTGAACCAGGGACGCCACTACCCGATGTACTCCCTGGAGCGCAAGGCGACCTACAGCGACGTGGCAAACGGCTCGCGCTTCTTCTCTGCCGTCGAAGGCGCCGTGGACCGCGGCCTTTTGGACAAAAACGCTTCCAAGCTGAACCCGGATGAGCCGATCACCCGCGAAGAACTGGCCGACATGATCGTGCGCGCGCTCGGCTACAACAAGCTGGCGGACTACCCTGGCATGTTCCAGTCGCCGCTCACCGACATCGGCAACGCCAAGCATCGCGCTTCGATTATTATCGCTACGACACTGGGCATCGTGCCGACCGACAAGACGAAGTTCCAGCCGCAGGGCGCGGTGTCGCGGGCGGATGCAGCCGTTACGTTTACCCGCTTCCTGGAAAAACGCGGCAACGCAGATACGGAGTCGGTCTTCATCCGGGATTAAACGGGAGCAACGAGGAACAGCGCCATTTCTTCCATGAATGGCGCGTTTCTTTTCTCTTGACTTATCCATACCTCGCCTAGTATGATTGATTGTATGTGTACAGGGTAGCATTGATTGTAGGTAAAAACGGAAGGATGTACCCTCTTAGTTCCCTCCCTTTACAGACTGCGGCTGAATATCTGTGAGGAGCACGATGCGGAAACGCTACCGTCCGAAGTTCGTGTAGATAAAGTAGGAACTAACCTGCCGGAAGTAAACACCTACGAATCCAATTTAAAGGAGACTGAATACATGTCACGTTACACAGGACCTCGCCACAAACTGGCTCGTCGTCTGGGCATCTCCCTCGACGGTACAGGAAAAGACATCAAGCGCAACTTCCCTCCGGGCCAACACGGTCACAACAACCGTCGTAAACTGTCCGAGTACGGAATCCAACTGCAAGAAAAGCAAAAACTGCGCCACATGTTCGGCCTTAACGAAAAACAATTCCGCCGCACTTTCGACCAAGCTAGCAAAATGGCTGGCGTAGTCGGTGAAAACTTCATGAAATTGCTGGAATCCCGCCTGGACAACCTGGTGTACCGCATGGGCTTTGCTCCAACTCGCCCTGCTGCTCGTCAGTTGGTAAACCATGGTCACTTCCTGGTAAACGGCAAAAAAGTGAACATCCCATCCTACCGCGTACAACCGGGCGATGTGATTTCCATCCGTGAAAAGTCCCGTGGTCTGCAACTGATTAAGGACTCTCTGGAAAGCCGTAACTTCCTGCCAAACTACATCTCTTTCAACGATGCTGCTGCTGAAGGTACTTACACTCGTCTGCCAGACCGTGAAGAAATGCCTTCCGAAATCAACGAAGTTCTGATCGTTGAGTTCTACAGCCGTTAATCGTCTGAAAACAAAAAGAGCAGTGCCGCCCGTCGGCCTGCTCTTTTTTATTTGTCCGGATTCCTTTGCCGCTGAAAGCGGGCAGCTTTTCCTTTTCGGACATTTTGCCTACTCTAGCTCCCCTCTCCCGGGTCGCCTCATGACACCGGGTAGTAAATCAGCATGCTGACCTGGGCCAGCCCCTTCCCCTGATTGCGATAGCTGTGCGGTCTGTCGGCCTTGAAGCGGATCGAATCGCCAGCGTGCAACGTATGTGTTTCTTCCTGGATCGCAACCGTCAACTCCCCGGAAAAAACAGTCAAAAATTCTTCCGTCCCCTCTCTGTGCGCCCCGGAGCTTAACAATCCACCCTCCTCGATCTCGACCGTGTACAGCTCAAAGCGCTTGTCCGCCTCAAAAGGAAAAGCGGGATAAATCCGGTATGCCCCGGCCTGCTCGTCCGTCAAAGCCTGCACCTCTGCCTTGCGCACTACCGTCGTGTCCGGCTGCGGCTTTTGGATGAGCGAGGTAAAGGAGATTTTCAAGCCGTTGGCAATTTTCCACAGCGTCGTGATCGTCGGACTCGATTCGCCCCTTTCGATCTGGCCGATCATCGTCTTGCTCACGCCGCTCAGCTCCGCCACCTTTTCCAGACTTAGCTTCTGCTTTTCCCGTATCTCTCTTACATTTTTGGCCAGCACGCGCTGAATGTCTTCCATGGCGCCAAAACCTCCCGTGTACAATATAACGACCGTATTGTAAAATAAAACGCATACAACATAACGACCTATACGGTCATTATAGCACACGATAGAGGAGGGAGATTCACGATGCCTGTCTTGTCCTTTTTGCTTTTTGTATTTGTGTCCCACTTCACGCCTGGTCCCAACAACATCATGGCAATGGTGTTCGCCAACAAGTACGGCCTGAAAAAGACTGTCCGCTTTTGCCTCGGCGTGAGCAGCGGATTTTTGGCCCTCATCTTGCTGTGCAGCTTTTTTCACCTGCTGCTCACGAGCTACATCCCTACGGTTACGCCTTATTTGACCTTTTTCGGCGTCTTGTACATGTGGTATTTGGCGTTCAAAATGCTCACCAGCATCCGCGGGGAGGAAAACAGCGAAGCGGACGCCAAAAACATGTTTGCGACAGGCGTCCTGCTACAGTTCGTCAATCCGAAAGGGGTGCTGTACGGGCTGAGCGTCGTCGGCACGTTCATCCTGCCCTACTTTTCCACGGCGACCAGCCTGCTCGGCTTCTCCCTGCTGCTCGGCGCCGCAGGCTTTGCCAGCTCGTTTTGCTGGAGCTTGTTTGGCTCCCTTTTTCAAAATGTTTTGTCCAGGCACAAGCGCGCCTTTCACGTCGCGATGGCCCTGCTGCTGGTGCTCAGCTCGGTTTTGCTGCTCGTGTAGCCCCTACGCTTCAACAGTTTTTGACACATTGTGACGCGGCGCGGAACTTCTCGATTGTCCCTTTCATCGCTTGTACCCTCAAGGTTCCTCGTATGGTATAATCAGGAGGTATGCTAGGGGGTCGTAGACTATGTCGAATAACCACACATCTTCCTCTGAACCGTCGAAAAAAAAGCGACGCCGTAGCCGTGGCAGACTGATATGGGTCATCGTTCAGATGGTGTTTCTGCTTGGACTCATGGGAGCTGCTGTCGCCGGAGGAATCGTGACAGGTTATGTTGCCGCACTCGTGAAGGACGAGCCAGTGCGCAGCAAGGAGGAACTGGAGGACAAAATTTTCACCAATTATCTGACTGGATTCGCCTACTACAACGACGGCTCTCTCATCGGCCAACTGCGGGCTGAGGAAGGCGACCGGCGCTTGGTGAAAAAAGCAGACGTTTCTCCTTATTTAATTAACGCCATTATTGCAACAGAAGACAAAAACTACTACCACCATTCAGGCGTTTCCTTCCAGTCCACGCTACGCGGGGCGATTCAGGAATTTACCAACCAACCTGTCGTGACAGGCGGTAGTACGATTACGCAGCAGCTTGTAAAAAATACGATCCTCTCCGCTGAAGTGAGCCACACCCGCAAAGCGCGGGGAATTTTCAGCGCCATCCGGATCGAGCGCATGTTTTCCAAGGACCAGATTTTGGAAGCCTATATGAACGAAATCTACTTCGGAAAAAACGCCAACGGCTCGAACGTTTACGGCGTTCAGGCGGCCGCCAAAGGGATTTTTGGCAAGGATGTAAAGGAATTGAACCTGAGCGAAGGCTCTTATCTCGCGGGCATGATTCAAAACCCTGGCGCCTACTCGCCATTCCGCGCCGAGAGCTACCAGCGCGGCAAGGAACGCCAGAAAATGGTGCTCGACCGCATGCTGGAAAACGGCTACATCACGCAGGCGCAATACGACGACGCGCTCAAAGCCGATCTGAAGGCGCAGTTGGCCAAGCCTACCCAGCAGGCGTATCGCGAAGTTCCGTTTTTGATGATGGAGATCGAGGAGCGGGCCGCCCGTCAGCTCGTCGATGCCGATCTCGCGGAAAAAGGGCGCGACAAGTCGACTATCGGGCGCAACGAATACCGCCAACTGGTCGAGGACAAGCGCCGCGACATTTTGCGCAAAGGCTACAAAGTGCACACGACGATTGACAAAAACGTCTACAGCATCATGCAGGCCGTCGCGGCCGACCCGAAAAACTTCGGGAAAAACCGCACCTACACGATCCGCCGCTCGAACGGCAAGACGGAAAAAATCGAGAACGCGCTGGAAGAAGTCGGCGCCATGCTGATCCACAACAAAACGGGAGCGATCCTGGGGATGATTGGCGGACGCGACTTCTCGGTCGAGCAGACGAACCACGCAACGGTTCCTCGCCAGCCTGGTTCGGCCATGAAGCCGCTGGCGGCGTACGCTCCGGCCTTTGAGCTGGGACTTTTGCAGCCAGCCTCGCCAATCGACGACGCACCTGTGCTGCTCGCCGACGGCCAGAACGGCTCTCACCTGCCGAAAAACTGGAACAACAAATGGCAAGGGATCATGAGCGCGCGGGAAGCGCTGCGGATGTCCTGGAACATCCCGGCGATCAAGACGTATTTGAAGGTCGGAATCCCTACCGCGCTGGAGTACGTCAAGAAAATGGGCATCACCACGCTGGTCGACGCAGACAACTACGCTGCGACAGGCGTAATCGGCGGACTTACATACGGAACGACGGCAGAGGAAATGACCAATGCCTACGCCACGTTTGCCAACCACGGCTCGTTCGTGGACGCCTACCTCATCGACCGGATCGAGGACAGCCAGGGCAAAGTGATCTACCGTCACGAAGCCCAACCCGTGCAAGTGTACAGCGAACAAACCGCTTATTTGATTACGGACATGATGCGTTCCGTCGTCAATGCCGGAACAGGTACGCACATCCGCAAATTCGTTCCGCGCAAGGTCGACGTGGCAGGTAAAACCGGGACTACGAACAACAGCAACGATTTGTGGTTCGTCGGCTACACGCCGGAGCTGTCCATGGGTGTCTGGGTCGGCTTTGACGAACCGTACCCGATGCCGGACGCAGACAAATACGTGCCGATGGTCGTCTGGGGCAAGGTCATGAAGGAAATTATCGAAAAGCACCCACACCTGTCTCCTCCTGACGCTACGTTCCAGAAGCCGTCGGGGATCGTCACAGCGACAGTCGACTCCAAATCCGGGCTGCTGCCAAGCGAGCTGTCCAAGCAGGCGGGACATTTGATTACCGATCTGTTCAACCGCCGCTTCGTTCCGACGAAGGTGGACGACTCGCACCAAAAAGCGCGCCTGATTACCTACAACGGCGAGCGCTATCTGGCGAAGGAAGGCACTCCGGACGATTTCGTAACCGAAGGCATCTTCTACCGCTCCCCTGATCCGCTCCCTTCCAAGGAGCAGATTCAGGCCAAAAACAAAAGCGTTGCCGTCCAGCCGCCAGATTGGGAACAACGTCTGCCGGACAAGGAAGACCCGCGCACAGAGGTCGGCGGAACGCCAGCCGCTCCAGGCGGCGTCGTCGCAAGCGGCTCCGGCAAGCAGATCGCGCTTTCCTGGCAGTCGGCAAAAGAGCCTGACCTGGTAGGATACCGCATCTACCGCGCCGATGCGCAAAACGGCTTCGTCAAAATCGCCACGGTCAAAGATCCGGCTGAGCTGACTTTCACCGATACGACCGCAAGCCAAAGCGACGTAGGCTACTATGTCACAGCGGTCGACATCGCCGGAAACGAATCTTCGCCGTCTGCCATCGCTTCTGTCGGCGCCCAGACGTGGGAGATTCCAGGCGCAAATCCGGGCACGACGCCGACTGACAACAGCGGAAACGGCCAAACCACTCCTGGCCCATCAGGGTCGGGAGACGGCGGAAACGGCAATTCGAACTCCAATGCGGGCTCGAATACGAACAGCCCGTCTGCCGCGCCGCCTTCCGCTCCGAAATCGCTGTCGATCAAGACGAGCGGAAACAGCGTGAAGCTGTCCTGGAAAGGCAACAGCCAAGCGGAGCAGGTCATCGCCTATAACGTGTATTTCAGCCCCGATGCGGCAAGCGGCTATTTGCTGCTCGACACGGTATCCGCCACGAGCTATACACACACGGCATCTGTGCCGAACGGCAGCTACTACATCACCGCCGTCAACAGTTACGGAGAATCGCCACATTCGAACAACGTAACAGCAACCACCACAGAATAGACTAAGGTAAGGAAGAATCAGCAGAGATGGTTACAATCGCCATCTCTCTTTTTCTACAAGCATTAGGGGGGGAACCGATGGAACACGTCAAACGCTATCACTCTGCGAGCATGGTCGTGAACGGAAAAGAACTGCTTATCGAAGGACCGATTACGGGGAGATATTTGGCTGACTTGCGCTTCGATGAAGGACTCAAGGCATTTCGCATCCCCGAGCAACAGCATGAGGCCCTGATTGAAATAGCGGATCTCCCGGAAGGCCGCATCATCATCGCCCGGGAAGGGGACCTTGTGCTCGGTTACGTCACCTTCCTCCACCCCGATCCGCTGGAACGCTGGTCCATGGCCAAACTGCCCGATCTGCTGGAGCTTGGCGCCATCGAAATCAGCCACAAGGTACGGGCTGGCGGCGTAGCCAAGAAACTGCTTGAAGTCGCCTTTATGGATGACGCCATGGAAGACTACGTCATTATTACGACCGAGTATTACTGGCATTGGGATTTGAAAGGAACGGGACTCGATGTGTGGCAGTACAGAAAGGTCATGGAAAAAGTAATGGGCAGCGTCGGACTGACCTGGATGGCGACAGACGATCCGGAAATATGCTCGCACCCCGCCAACTGTCTGATGGCCAAAATCGGAAAACGAGTTCCTGCTGAAACAATCGTCGCTTTTGATGCCATGCGCTTTCAGAATCGCTTTCTTTATTAGTCTGGACATCTTTTCCATAGGATGCAAGGAGGCCCTCATTCATGCGCGTAGAAGATATCATGCGAAAAAACGTCGTTTCCATTCAGCCTGCGACTACCATCGGAGAATCCCTACTGCTGCTCAGAGCCAATCGCATCAGGCATTTGCCCGTCATTGAAAATGACATGCTGGTCGGCATCGTCTCAGACCGCGATCTGCGCGATGCCCTTCCCTCCCGCCTGCTTACCCATGATGACGACGACACCGTCCTGCACAAGCCTGTGGCTGACATCATGCAAAAACAGGTCATCACCGCCCACCCGCTTGACTTCATCGAAGACGCCGCCCTGCAAATTTACGAGCATAAAATCGGTTCGCTGCCGATCGTGGAAGGAAGCCGCCTGGTCGGGATTGTGACGGAATCCGACATGTTTTCCAGCCTGATTGAGCTGTTCGGCGTCAACAAGCCCAGCTCCCATATCGAGGTAGAAGTAGAAGATCGCGTCGGCATGCTGGCAGAGGTCAGCCAGGTGTTTCGCGAAGCCCAGGTCAACGTCACCAGCGTCATTGTGTTTCCAGGCAAAAACCCCGGGAAAAAGAACCTGGTCTTCCGCGTCCAGACGATTGATCCGCGCGTCGTGACCCAATTGCTGCTGCAAAGAGGCTTTGACGTCATCGGACCGACAGACGGGGGGGTACTCCTGTGAGCCGGAACGCTCGTCTGATCTACTCCCCCGACTACACGAAGTATTACTTTCACGATGACCACCCGTTTAATCAGCGCCGTCTGCTGCTCATGCACGATCTGATGAGCAGCTACGGCCTGCTCACAGAGTCAGACTTGCTGGCGCCGCGCATGGCAACGGACGACGAGCTCGCCCTCGTCCACGACAGGCGCTACATCGAGTTCGTCCGCGAGCAGGGGCACAGCGAAGCAGAGCTGCCGCAGGCGATGAGCTACGGCCTTGGCACCGAGGACGTCCCCTGTTTTCGGAATATGCACGAATCGGCTGCCCTCATTGTCGGAGGGACGCTGAATGCCGTCGATGCTGTCATGCAAGGAGAGGCAGCGCACGCCTTCAATCCGGCGGGCGGGCTGCACCACGCTTTTCGCGGACGCGCTTCCGGCTTTTGCATCTACAACGACTGCTCCGTCGCCATCGCCTATTTGCGCAAGCATTGGAATGCCCGCGTCATGTACATCGACACGGATGCGCATCATGGCGACGGCGTCCAATGGGCGTTTTACGATGATCCTAATGTCCTGACCGTTTCCATCCATGAGACGGGAAAATACCTGTTTCCAGGAACGGGCAATCTGTCGGAACGCGGGGATGGAAGCGGTTACGGATTTTCCGTCAATGTCCCGCTCGACGCCTTCACGGAAGACGATTCGTTTTTGGAGGTATACGAGGAGCTGGTAGCCAAGCTGGCGCACGGCTTCAAGCCGGACGTGATCTTGACGCAAAACGGCTGCGATGCGCATACGTTTGATCCGCTGACGCACCTCTCCTGCTCGATGAAAATTTACCAGTCGATTCCCCGGCTTGCCCATCGGCTCGCCCATGAGTATTGCGACGGCCGCTGGATCGCGGTAGGCGGCGGGGGCTACGACATTTGGCGGGTCGTGCCGCGAGCGTGGACGCTGCTTTGGAGCGAAATGAGCGATCAGCCGCTGGAAGACGGCGACCTGCCGCCCGGCTGGCTTCAGCGCTGGCAGCCGCAGACTGATTTGCAGTTGCCGCTGCGCCTGTTTGACGAACCGTTTCCGGCGATTCCCCGCCGGGCGGAGATTACCGAAAAAAACCGGATTACTCTGGAGCGGGCAATTCTGTACGCGCCGACTGGAGCAGGCAAATGAGTTTGCTTGCTCTTTTTTTGCTCTCCTGTGCGTGGCAAGAGGCAAGAGGGAACAAAAAAAAGCGGGCAGACCGCGCATCCCCTTGCGATGCCGTTCTTCCCGCTTCTTCGTTTTTCGCTATTTTTGCACAAGTGCTTCCAACTCAGCCGGTGCAAAGCCTTTGACCGCTTTGTCGCCGACGACTGTCACCGGAACGCCCATGAAGCCAAAGCGCTCGACTTCCTCCTGGTAAGCGCGGCTGGTCATGACGTCGCGCACTTCGAAGGAAATGCCTTTTGCCGTCAGCCATTGCTTGACCATGTCGCAATCGACGCAGTTTTTCGTCGAGTAGACGATCACTCCCGGTTGCGCCGCGCCTGTGGAGGCGATCAGCATGTTGCGGACAATCGCGTACGAGCGCTGCGAGGCGAGCTTCGTAAACTCGACAAAATTGACGTGCGCAGAGCCGTCTGCCTTGTCGGACATGGAGCGCACCACGACAAACGGCACGCCGTTCATCGCACATACTTGTCCGACCGCGGCCCCTTCCATCTCTGTGCAGTGAGCGCCGAACTGCTCATACAGCCATTGCACTTTTTCCCGGCTCGCCACGAACTGGTCGCCGGACAAAATACGGCCGCTCACGACCTGGACGCCTGCTTCCAACTCCTTGCCCGCTTCGATCGCCTGCTGCATCAGCTCTTGGTCGGCTTGCCACGTCCACTGCTCGGTAAAAGGAATTTGCCCTGGGGCAAAGCCGAGCGGCGTCACGTCGATATCGTGCTGGAGGCAATCTGTCGAGACGACGATATCACCAATGTTCAATTCCGGGTGAACCGCTCCGGCCACCCCTGTAAAAATGACTCGTTCCACCTGGAACTGGTCGATCAAGATTTGCGTCGTGACCGCAGCGTTGACCTTGCCGACGCCCGATTTGCACAGCACGACTTCTTTTCCTTCCATCTTGCCCGTATAGTAGGTCACTCCGGCTTTGACGGTCGTAGCCGTCTGTTCCATCGCTTCCAGGTACAGCGCAATTTCTTCATCCATGGCGCCGATAATTCCGTACCGCATCATCCATCCTCCTATGCTGTCCATCCGCAGAACGATTACGCCTGCTGTGGCTTCGTGCTCTCCCGATACTCGATCCGGTGCGGCAGCAGCACCACGTGCTCTTCCACGTTTTCGTTGTTCATGTACTTCGTCAACAGGCGCATCGCCACGGCCCCGATATCGTACATTGGCTGCACCACGGAAGTCAGGCGCGGACGCACCATTTCCACGAGGCGGATGTTGTCGTGGCCGATGACTTCAATATCGCCCGGCACGTTCAGGCCGGAGTCCTGGATGGCGTGGATTGCGCCAATCGCCATTTCGTCGTTGGCGGCGAAAATCGCCGTTGGCGGCTCGGACAGAGCAAGAAATGCCTTCGTCGTCGACAAGCCTGACTCGTAGAAGTAGTTGCCTGTCGCCACCAGTTCCTCGTCCAGCTCGATGCCGCCGTCCTTCAGCGCCTTTTTGTACCCTTCGTAGCGCATCAGGCCGTTGAGCGGGTCGTTAGGCGGACCCGCGATCATCGCGATCCGCTTGTGGCCGCGAGAAACAAGCGCTTCTGTCGCGTCGTAGGCAGCCTGGAAGTGGTCGATGCTCACCGACGGCAGCACGTTGTCCGCATCGCGGGTCGCAGCCAGAACCGTCGGCACCGACGTGCTGGTCAATGCCTGCAAATGGTCCTCCTTGATCTCCGCTCCCAGGAACAACAGCCCGTCCACCTGCTTTTCGAGCAGCGTATTGATGAGCTGCAGCTCCTTTTCCATCCGCTGGTCAGAGTTGCAGAGGATAATGTTGTACTTGTACATGGTAGCAATGTCTTCAATCCCTCGCGCCAATTCGGAAAAAAACAAACTGGAGATATCCGGGATGATGACACCGACGGTTGTTGTTTTTTTGCTGGCGAGACCGCGGGCAACGGCATTGGGTCGATACCCCAGACGTTCAATTGCAGCCAGTACCTTTTTTCGGGTCAACGGCTTTACGTTCGGATTTCCGTTGACGACACGGGAGACGGTCGCCATCGAAACCCCCGCTTCTCTTGCCACGTCGTAGATTGTAACCGGCATCACACACCCTCACTTTCCCTATATATTGGTTTTCATAGTTATTTTCATAAATATATGCACCTATGATACGACAAGCCGTATATCGATGCAATCGTTTTTGCGGCCTTTTCCGCCGTTATTTCATTAGTTTGTTCATCGTTTTCAAAAGCTCGTCAATTACTTCGCTATCGCCTTGCTGGATGCGCTCGATGACACAGCTTTTCATGTGTCCTTCCAGCAGCATTTTGCCCACGGCATTCAAGGCGGACTGCACAGCCGCGATCTGGTTGAGAATGTCGTCGCAGTAGACGTCCTTTTCCACCATCCCGCGTATCCCGCGAATTTGCCCCTCGACCCGGTTGAGCCGGGAGACGAGATTCGATTTGATTTTATCAGGCCGCACGGTGGCGCGATCAGACGAGCAGCAGTGGTCACGATCATTCATCTGGCATTGCCTCCTTTGCCGATATCAGCACTTAAATCCTAGCTTACTTGGTCGGCCCAAGGTTCGTCAAATAAGAAAGGCCCTTCCCGCGCGCAGGAAGGGCCAGCAAACTCACTTCAAACTGTTTCGTTATCCTCTTGCAGCTACGACTTCGCCTTTGTACAGGCCGGAAGCGAGCAATTCGTCCACGAACTCGTTGAATTGAGGAATGTTGAGCTGTTGCTTCGCATCGGACAGCGCTACGTCAGGGTCCGGGTGAACCTCGACCATGACGCCGTCGGAGCCGATTGCAAATCCTGCTTTGGCGCAAGGCAGCAACAGGTCGCGGCGGCCAGTGGAGTGTGTCACATCGACGAATACTGGCAAGTGCGTTTCCTGCTTGAGCAGCGGCACAGCCGAGATGTCGAGCGTGTTGCGCGTCGCTTTTTCGTAAGTGCGGATACCGCGCTCACACAACATCACTTGCGCATTGCCTTCGGAGACGATGTACTCGGCTGCGTAGATGAATTCCTCGATCGTTGCCGCCAAGCCGCGCTTGAGCAGGATAGGCTTGTTCACGCGGCCCGCTGCTTTCAGCAATTCGAAGTTTTGCATGTTGCGCGCACCGATTTGGATGACGTCGATGTACTCGGCAGCCATTTCCAGATCGGCAGGCGTCACGATTTCGCTGATGGTTACGAGGTTGAACTCGTCCCCGATGCGCTTCAAGATTTTCAAACCTTCTACGCCAAGACCTTGGAAGTCGTATGGAGACGTACGAGGCTTGTATGCGCCGCCGCGCAATGTTCTCAGACCGCGCTTCGCGTGGTTCTCCGCGACAGCTCTCACTTGCTCGTAGCTTTCTACGGAGCAAGGGCCAGCGATCAGGATCGGACTCTTTCCGCCGAACTCGACGCCTTTTACCGTAATCACGGTGTCTTCCGCTTTTTTCTTGCGGCTGACCAGCAGTACTTTTTTCTTGTCTTCGTTTTGCAGTTCCAAAGATACTTGGAAAATTTGCTTGAACAGGTGGCGGACTGTGCTGTCGTTGAACGGACCTTTGTTGTTTTCCACGATCAGGTTGAGCATTTGGCGCTCGCGCTCAGGATCGAAGCGGCTGCTGCCCTGCTTTTCCTTTTCTTTGCCCAGCTCTTGCACCAATGTCGCCCGCTGGTTGATTAAATCCAAGATTTGCAGATTGATTTCGTCTATCTGCTTGCGCATGGTTTCAATTTGGTCGTGTGCCATGTGTCTCTCCACTCTCCTCTTTTTATATGGGTCAACTAGGTGGTTGGCGATAAATTAGGGTTATTATAATCGATTCATACTCCCTTGTCAGCAGTTTAGCGCCAAAAAGCGCGAAAGTAAATTATTTATGTTTTTTTACCTTTGCAAATTCTTCGCCAAAAACGGGAAGATTCCTTGTTTCGACAGGATTCTTTGTCGCTTGGGTCGAATCAAATGGATATATGTTCTAACTGCTTTCTTCATCTATTCCTGCAGATTTACACGAAAACGAGGGAGTGACTTGCCTTTGTCAGCCTATACAGAACCAGGCTCCCCTGAGCTGATTTTTTCCTTAGATATCGGAACGCGCAGCGTCGTCGGACTGATTGTGGAATCGACAAAAGACCAGTTTCGCGTGCTGGATTGCGCGATTCGCGAGCACGACGAGCGCTCCATGCTGGACGGTCAGATTCACGACGTCGTCGCTGTCGCGAAGGTCATCAAGCAAATAAAAGAAGAACTGGAAGAAAAACACGGCCCGCTGCACCAAGTAGCCGTGGCGGCAGCCGGCCGCTCGCTACGCACCCGGCGCGTGCGCGTGGACATGCCGTTGTCCAGACACGCGTTTATTACGCGCGAGGATGTCGTGGCGCTGGAGTTTGCCGCGGTGCAGGAAGCACAGGCTGATCTGGCGAAGGAGCTGCGCGAGCAAGATGTCACGCGCTATTACTGTGTCGGCTACAGCGTCGTCAACTACTATCTGGACGAAGAGCTGATCGGCAGCCTGATCGACCAGCGCGGCGATACGGCCAGCGCAGACGTGATCGCGACGTTCCTCCCGCGGGTCGTCGTCGACTCGCTGATCGCCGCCCTGAAGCGGTGCGATCTGGAGATGCAGGCGCTCACGCTGGAGCCGATTGCCGCCATCAACGTGCTCATCCCTGTGACCATGCGCAGGCTCAACATTGCCCTCGTCGACATCGGCGCGGGCACCTCTGACGTCGCCTTGACCGAGGAAGGCGCGATTACGGCTTACGGCATGGTCCCGGTAGCCGGAGACGAGATCACAGACGCGCTGATGAATGCCTTTTTGCTCGATTTTCCGATGGCAGAAGAGGTCAAGCGCCTGCTCTCCACCCGTGAGTCCGTCACCTTCACGGACATTCTCGGCATGGAGCATACGATGAGCGCAGCCGAAATAACCAGCGCGATTGAGGCTGACATCTCGCAGCTCGCAGAGAAGATCGCGACGAAAATCATCGAGCTGAACGGCAAAGCGCCGCAAGCTGTCATGCTGATCGGCGGCGGCAGCCTCACTCCTGGCTTGACGGGAAAAGTCGCCCAGTTTTTGAACATGCCTGCCGCGCGCGTCGCGGTCAGAGGCGGCGATGCCATCAAGCAGTTCGTGGGAGACAATCCGGCGCTCAGCGGCCCGGAGTTTGTGACGCCAGTCGGAATCGCGGTTGCCGCACGCCGCCATCCTCTGCGCTACGTCACCGTCACGGTCAACGACACGCCGCTGCGTATTTTCGACCTGCGGAAAATGTCCTTGGGCGATTCCTTGATTGCCGCCGGGCTGGACATTCGCCGTCTCTACGGCAGACCGGGCCTGGCGATGAGCGTCACCGTCAACGGCAGGATGAAAATGATTCCCGGCGGTCACGGCACGCCTCCGGTCATCTTGAAAAACGGCGAAGCGGCGAGTCTCGACTCGCCGATTGCCGACGGGGACAGCATTACAGTGGTCGCCGGAACTAACGGCGCGGACGCCAGCGTCATGGTGCGCGACCTGCTCGACCAGTTGGACACATTGGACATCCTCTGCAACGACCGTCCGCTCTCGCTCGGGCCAGTGATCCGGGTAAACGGCACCCCTGCCGAGCTTGACGACCAGTTGAGCGATCGCGCAGAAGTCGAGATTCGCCTCCCCCGCACCGTGTCCGAGGTGCTGGAGTCAGCCGGGCTGTTCCCGTCAGAAAAACAGCCTGCGCAAACCGGGCTGCATTTCAGCGTGAACGGCCAGTCTTATACGCTGCCTTCCCACAATCCGGTCCTCTTGTTAAACGGCAAGCCCGCCGCTTACAGCGATTCTGTGCGGCAAGGCGATGAGCTGCACTATCGCCTGGAGGAAGTTCCGCCGCCGGCCATTCGCGATGTGATTCCGCTGGAAGAGTGGGTCCAGGAGACGATGACTGTGTACTTTAACGGCGAACGCGTAGTGCTGCCAGTGGCGCAAGTGTCGATCACCGTGGACGGAAAAGCGGCCGCGGCAGACGAGCTGGTGCCGGACGGCGCGGTGATTACCGTAAAATCTACGCCAGCCGCTCCGCCTGTATTCAGCGACGTCTTCCGCTTTGTCAACTTCTCGCTGGAGAAGCCGGAAAGCGAAAGCATCTCCGGTTTTGTCATGCTGGTGAACGGCGAGCAAGCCAGCTTCCAGACCGAGCTGAAAAGCGGAGACAAGCTGGAGCTGTATTGGGAGTAGCCATCTGAAAAGCTTGACTCACCAAGCCGTGAGGAAGATTTATCTGCACAAAAAAAGAGCTGCGGAATTGAACCGACAGCTCTTTTTTGCGTGATGATGTCTTTTAAGCCCCTACCGCCTGGCTGATCGCATCCTTGGTAATTTTCCAGTGCGACGTGTGCCATTTCACTTCGCCGTCTTCCAGCAGGAAAATTTGCGGGGATTCGTGCTTGATCGCAAAACGCTCGGCGACCGCGTTGGACACCGGGCGATCTTCCCGCACCAGGATGACAGCCGCTTCCAGCGAATGCTCCAGCAAGTACGCCTGGAACTCCTCGTAAGCAGACGTGCTGATCGGGCAGATGGTGCTATGCTTGAACAAAAGCTTTTTGCCTTTTTGGGCCACGAACTGGTCCAGTTCCTCGAGCGAATGAAGCTGTTTTTGTGCCACCATGTATCTCTCCTTTTGAGTCGCTATTGGTTTTCAGTATAGCGAAATCTGGATAGCGAAGTCTACGTTTGCGGTGCAGGGAGCAAAAAGCGGCCGCGCGGACATACCAAAAAGGAGCCGCCTGCAACAGCGCCTCCTTTTTCTTATACCATGATTTTTGTCAATCGCTCACGCAATTCCAGCATCCATTTTTGATCGCCTAGGGACTGCGCCAACAAAAACAGATCCAGAAGCTCGTTGACCCTCTCGCCCAGCACTTCTCGCACCGAAGAGTCTGCCTTCTCATTAGCAATAAGTACCAATAAGTTGGATAACTCTGACAACTCTTCAAACTCGATCGCCTGGCGCTGCGGATGTTGGCCCAGTTCCTCCATGAGTGATTTCAAATCATCCTTAATCACATCTACCACCTGGGAATGAGCGCAGCAATCGTCAACGCAAACGTGTACGGGCACATTCATGATTTTCACCCGTTTTTTATACACGACATTGCGCAGGACGATCTCCATGTCATTCCCGCAGCGGCTGCATTTCTTTTGCACAAAGTTCACCCCTAACTATCTACATATGTATACCTCTCATACTATTCGTGACCGCCTTCTTCAATCCTGCTAAACGCCAGGTGGTACATGGTGGATACAGTGGCAGATATAGTACGGCACAGACTGGTCCTTTTGGCACTGGAACAAACGTTTTTCTCCGCATATAAGCCCAGCGCCCGCACGTGAAAAAACGAAAAAACGATGCCCTCCAGCTTGAGAGCATCGTTTTTGGCTGCCGGCTTTTGCCGTGCTTATGCGTAAATCGCGTTGACCTTTTCACAGTGCGGGCAGACAGCTACCTTGCCGGAATGCCCTGCCTCGTCTTCCACCCGGTATCCTGTAATGCGCTCTGAAAAGCAAAACAAGCATTCCGTATTGAAATCCATATCGTACTGGGCTTTCCACACAATGGATTTGAAATCCTCGCCTACATTGATGGTAATTGGGACAAGATCGTGCGCAAGACTCGATAATGATCTTTGCATCGCCATAACATCCTTTCGTTTTTTGCAAAGTCTTTTCGTATCCTCTAGCTTTTCCTGCTTTTCAGAATAATAAACATGCAAAGTGATGTGGGCCAAACTGAAAGAATCTTCCCAAAAATGGGCGAATGCCCGTATCGGGACTGTGCAAAAACCCATATGTTATGGATGTAAGCACAAGAGGCTTAACACACAACAAGGAGGATGTTCATCCTATGAGCAGCATTTTCAATGGAGACCTCGATGATTTCACCTTAGTGTTGATTCTTTTTATCCTGCTGGTCATCATCGGCTGCGGCTGCGATTGACATAGCCATATTGGCGCAGGACGCTGCATATACATGAAGAACCGAATCCTGTAAACGCGTTTCCTCCGCACGCTACCCTTGCATGGGTAGCTTTTTTCTATGCGATTTGTGTACAATACATACTGATATGATATGGAAAGCGAGGGATCCCCTTCCTATGAAAGATCCGCGTATTGAAAAATTGGCAGACGTACTGGTCAACTACTCCACCCGCGTGCAAAAGGGTGAAAACGTTTTAATCTACGCCGTCGGCAATGTGACGGACTTGACGAAAGCAGTCATTGCCAAAGTGTACGAAGCTGGAGGCAATCCTTACGTTCAACTGATCGACCAGAGCATCCAGCGCGAGCTGCTGCTCGGCGTAAACGAAACCCAGCTTGGCATCATGCGCGAGGCAGACGTCTCCTTCATGAAGCAGATGGATTGCTACATCGGCATTCGCGGCGGCGACAACATTAGCGAGCTGGCTGACGTGCCTGGCGACAAAATGCAACTGTACTCCAAGCTGCTGATGCGCCCTGTGCTCGACGTGCGCGTGCCGGAAACGAGATGGGTCGTGCTCCGCTACCCGAACGCTTCCATGGCCCAGCTTGCCAACATGAGCACTGCTGCCTTCGAAGATTTTTACTTCAAGGTGTGCACGCTCGACTACGGCAAAATGGACAAAGCGATGGACAACCTCGTCGAGCTGATGGAAAAAACCGACAAGGTGCGCATCGTAGGACCAGGCACAGACCTGACCTTCTCGATCAAAGGCATCCCTGCGATCAAATGCGCGGGCGAAGCCAACATTCCGGACGGGGAAGTCTTTACGGCACCTGTGCGCGACTCCGTCAACGGCACGATCGCCTACAACACGCCATCCCCGTACCAAGGCTTTACATACGACAACATCAAGCTGACGTTCAAGGACGGAAAAATCATTGAAGCGACCGCGAACGACACGAAAAAAATCAACGAAGTGTTCGACACCGATGAAGGCGCGCGCTACGTCGGCGAATTTGCGATCGGGGTCAACCCTTACATCCAAAACCCGATGAAAGACATCTTGTTCGATGAAAAAATCGACGGCAGCTTCCACTTTACACCAGGGCAAGCTTACGACGACGCTTTCAACGGCAACAAGTCCTCGATCCACTGGGATCTGGTGATGATCCAGCGCCCAGAGTGGGGCGGCGGCGAAATCTGGTTTGACGACCGCCTGATCCGCAAAGACGGCCGCTTCGTCGTGCCTGAGCTCGAATGCCTCAACCCGGAAAACTTGAAGTAAGCTGTCTGGACCTGGCTTCGCCATGCTTTTTTCGGCCGGCGAAGCCTTTTGCTTGCACAAAAGGCGAAGGACCAAGCGTGTCCAGCTTGCTGCAGCGCAAAAAACAAAGGCTTCGCCGACTGTTTCTGGCGAAGCCTCTTTTGCTTATGCGGTTATCGGTTGGAAAAGCTCATCTGCCGGCCTTATGCTTAGCCGGAGGCAGCGGACAAGGCTGGCTGCTTCACGAGAGTCGGCATCTTTTGCTCCAAAAAGGCAATCGTCGACTCCAGGTGGTGAATCGTGTATTCCCAGCAAAAGCGCTGATATTCGTCAAATTGCAGTTCCAGCTTTTTAAAAGACGCCCGGCTTTGCTGAAGCATTTGCCGTTGCAGATTCAGACAGCTTTCCAGCATGTCTCTTTGCTCCTCTGGCGTGCGGCTCTTGCCGAAGAAAATTTTCACCAGCATGTCGGAGCGCAGCACCGGAGGCAAAATCGGCGTCTGGATTTCCTGACGGAACACTTCTTTTCCTTGTGCCGTGATCTGGTACAAAATTTTATTGGGCTTTCCAGACTGGATCACTTCTTGCTTGGTGACCAGTCCTTCTTCCTCCAGCTTGCGCAGCGCAGGGTATATCGCTCCAAAGCTGGCGTCGTAGAAAAATCCAATGCTATTGGAAAACGCCTGCTTGATATCGTACCCACTCATCTCTCCGTAGCTCAAAAAGCCAAGTATGATCGTTTTTACATCCATCTCTTCGCATCCTCCATTATCTTTCTTTTTCTCTCTCTACAGACAAGGCAGATTATTACCTCTTTTCAGACAAGTACAGGTATTCATCTGCTTAGCCTTTATGTTCAAAATATTCTCTAACTACATGTATTATAATTCGATTCTAATAATTATACCAATGCTATTTCTTTATTATATCAATCAAAAATAATGATATAACACACTGGCCGAACCAAATTGGGCGTCCCTTCCCTTTCGCCCCTCCATAAGATGATATATACCTAACTACTGCTGTAGGGGGAGAGATTTGTGAAAAGTAAAAGATGGTCCCAATATACGCGAGTAAAGTACCCTGTGAGCAGCAGCAGTCTGCACCCGTTCAATTTTTTTGTTCCGATTGTAGAGCGAGTTCAGGAGGGAGTCGTCTCCATCGTGACAGAAGACGCCCCCCTTGCTAAAGACGTCGATACCCTGATCCGCAGCCTCATCGACCACGAAGATAAATCGACGACGCCTACCGAGCGCAGCTTCGGCTCCGGATTTATCTTCCATCCTAGAGGTTATATCTTGACCAGCCAGCATGTCATCGGCAAATCGAAAAATATTTTTGTCAAGCTGTTCAACGGCAAGGTATTCGAAGCCAAGCGCATCATCGCTGATCGAGTCAGAGATTATGCTGTCATTAAAATTGACGCGGACTGCAAGCTTTACCCTTTGCCGCTCGGCAACTCTTCTCATACCAAGGTTGGTGAATGGGTCATCAGTGTCGGTTCCCCGCTTGCTGCCATAGCGACAAAAACCAGGCTATCGCTCAGACTCCGGCGCGGCGCACCTTCTCCGGAGCCATCCGGTTTTGCCTGCTGCGGGCAAGGTAGAGCGCGAACTGCACCGGACGCTCGATGGCTTTGGCATACGTGTCCAGCTCCCCGATCTGGCGAAAAACTTCGCGTCCCGGCTTCGGATTGACCTCGATCAGCCACACCTGCCCGTTCACATCCACTCCGATGTCCAGACCAAACTCCATCATCCGGCCGAAATAGTCCTCCAAGGTGCTCGCCACCTCATGGGCAAGCAAGTGGCATTCCCGGATGGTGTGCGGCGCCTGCCTTCTCCCGAAACAGCTTTCGATCAGCGGCACAAATGGAACTGCCCGTCCTCCGCCGTGCAGATTGGAAGTGGAGCTGCCTGGCTCCCCGATGCGAACCCCGCTGCCTGTCACACTCCATTCGCCTTCCGCGTCTTTTTGGATTAACACCCGCACATCCGCCACATGATTGGGGATCAGCCCGAGATCAAGCCCTTGCTGCACCAAAAAGTTGCCATCGGCAATTCGCTGCTCCGCAACCCAGCGGCCGACCCAGTTCTCCACGGCCGCCTTGCTGTCCAGCCTGGCCGTATGCACCTGATACTGCTTGTCGCGCCCGGAAAGGGCATATTCCTTGCCGACAGCCGCTACCCGCAAAATGCTTTTGCCGCCGGAACCGTTCCCCGGCTTGACATACACCAGCGGGTAACGCGCCAGCATGCTTGTCATTTTCTTTTTTTCGTACAAATGCGTCTCGGGAATCCAGCGTTTGACCCGTTCGTCTTTGGCCAGCAGTTGCGTCACGCGCCACTTTTTGGAAAACGGGCTGTTCGCAAAGAAAAACAGGTCGCTGTTGCGCATGCGGATGTACTCTGGCACGCGCCGCCGATAACGGTCAATAACCACCTCCGGCCAGGGAAACCATCGGCTGGTCCAGCCGCCCCCTGCTTTCGGCACAAAGCCTCTGATCTTTTTTTCTTTTCCGTGTACGTCCTGATGCGAAAACAGGTAGATTTCTGCCCCCAGCTTCTGCCCGGCCAGCACGAGCTTGCGCAAATAGTCCGGCTCGCCAAAGCGCTGTCCCTGGCGCCAGGTCAAAATCCCGATCACCCGTTTGGGAAGCATCTTAACACCCTCTTCTTCTCGAATCGTTCGCCACAGTTTATGTGCGTTTGCCTGCATGCGAAACGCTTCGTTGGCGAATCGGGCTTGATCGCCTCCAGGCCCATCCGCAGGCGGTCGGCCAAATTCGTCCGCATACATACGGGCCCAATAGGCAACAACATAGAGGGGCGGTCCCCAAACACTTCGTTACTTACTTTTTTCAAGCTTATCTGGTACAATAAGCGATAACACAACCATGCAATATAGAGGTGACGCCGACATGAGTCAAGAGTTTGCTGGCGAACACATGTGTCCCAAGTACGAATGCGCCATTAATGTCCTGGGCAAACGCTGGACAGGTCTAATCATTCACGTGTTGCTGCGCGGCGCTGTTCGCTTCAAGGATATTCGCGAGATGGTTCCGCACATGAGCGACAAAATGCTCTCGGAACGGCTGAAAGAGCTGGAGGAGCTGGGAATTTTGGAGCGCAAGGTATATCCGGAAATCCCTGTTCGCATCGAGTATGAATTGACAGAAAAAGGAAGGGATCTGCGTCCGGTCATTGAATCCATTCACGAATGGGGACAAAAATGGATGTAGCGTCGCCCCACTTGTCCAAAAAAGGATGAGCGGGGTTTTTTTGTGCTTGGAAACGCCGAGTTTTCTTTTGCGGGCCAGGCATACAAACCGGCATTTTGCTGTAGACTCTAGCAACCTCAGTCGACGGGAGGGAATCCGATGCGAACGGCTGTCTACATGCGCGTCAGCACCGAAGACCAGGCGCGGGAAGGCTTTTCGATCCCGGCCCAGCGGGAAAAGCTGTTGGCTTACGTTCACTCTCAAGGGTGGGAGGTTGCGGCGATCTACGCCGACGAAGGGATCAGCGCCAAGGACACAAACCGCCCCGCGCTCAAGCGGCTCCTGCGCGATATCCGGGAAGGGAACATCGACGTCGTGCTCGTCTATCGGCTCGATCGCCTCACCCGCTCCGTGCTGGATTTGTATCGGCTGCTGCAGGAGTTTGAAAAGTACGACGTGCGCTTCAAAAGCTGCACGGAGGTGTACGATACGACGACGGCGATCGGCCGGCTGTTTATTACGCTGGTGGCGGCGCTCGCGCAGTGGGAGCGGGAAAATTTGGCGGAGCGGGTCAAGCTCGGCATGGAGCAAATGGCGCGGGAACGCAAACGGCCAGGCGGCCCGCCGCCTTTTGGTTACGAGCTTCTGGCCGGGGAATTGACTGTCCAGCCCGCGGAGGCCGCTGGCGTGCGCGAGATGTTTGCCCGCTACGAAAAAGGCGAGTCTCCCCGCCAGATCGCCGAGTGGGCGAACCGCGAAGGTCTGCGCGGAAAAAATGGCGCACGCTGGAGTGCAAGCGCCGTCCTGCGCCTGTTGAAAAACCCGGTGTACCACGGGGCTTTGCGCTGGAACTACACCGATTCGCTCCAGCGCCAAAACGCGCCCGAGGAGTGGATTATCGAGGAAGCGACGCATCCTGCGATCATCGACAAAGCGTGCTTTGCCCGCGTGCAAAAAAAAATGGCGGCACGCGGTTCGCTCCATCCGCGCGTCCTCGGCTCGTCGTTTTCTTTTTCCGGTCTGCTCTACTGCTCGCGCTGCAACGCGCCGATGCGCGGAAAAACGGCGAAGAGCAAAAGCGGCGGGAGGCTGTATGTGCATCGCTACTATTTATGTAAAAACAAGCAGGCTGGTCGCTGCGACGCCCCTGCCATCCGCGAAGATCGGCTGGAGCAGGCGATTCTCACCGAGCTGATGCGCTATGCAAAAGAAGCGCTCGCCGCTTATGCGGAAGCACGGGAATCGCTTCGCCCAGTCGCTGGCGCGAGCGCAGAGGAGCTGGAGCGGAAGCGGGAGCGCAAACGGCGGCGCTGGGAGGCAGCCTACGAGGAAGGGCTGCTCTCCCTCGAAGCGTTTCGCGAAAAAATGGCGGCATTGCAATCGGAAGCGGACGAATCGAATCCTCCGCGAGCTGCCTTCCTCCCTGCTGCTCCTCTCCCCGACCCCAGCCTGCTGACCGAGTGGCCCCTCATCTGGTCCCATGCCAGCGAGGAAGAACGCCGCCTGCTCGTCTCCATTCTCATCCGGCGCGTGGAGGCAACCGTATCTTCCACCGCGGCGGGGCAGCGCCAAGAGCGCGCCATCTGCCTTCAGCACCTTGTCTTTCATTAAATAGTCTGCCTCTTTGCACACAGGCGGTTCTCCACTTGGATTGGAAAACTCTGTAACTGCTGGAATCATCAGCGCCAAAAACCGCCGCCTTCAGGTTGCCAAGCGAATGTACGAAGAAATTTTCCAGACCGATGCCGCCATCAACCCCGGCAACAGTGGTGGGCCACTCATCAACCTGAACGGCGAGGTTGTGGGGCTCAATGCCTTTATCATTCAATCCAGCCAATGTTTGGGCTTTGCCATCGGCATTGACGCCCTGAAAGCGCAACTGGAGCAGTACGTCTTTAAATAAAGAAGCAACTGCCCAGCAAAAAAGTATGGGAAAAGAAAAAACCCCGTCTAGGATGACGGGGATTGTTTTTCAAATGCGATCAAATATACGTTTTGACCTTCGGAATTGATTTGTTCCTCTGCCTCTTTCAATTGTTGCAACTGCACGGCCGTCAGTTGCGCAATAGGCAGTTCGTTCAAACGGTTTTGTTCCATACGCCATTCCTCCGTTGGTATCAGACTCACGAAGTAGTCTGTCCACCTGAACGGGTATGTATTTACGCGGTCAGATCGAAAGCTTTGGCAATCGCGGAACACGAACGCTTGCAGAATACGATCGGCAGCTCGCGGTCCTTCGCCTGGTTTTTCACTGTCTTCGCCAGGTTGTGGTTCACGAAGTCAGTCAGCACCAGAATCATGTGGATGCCTGCAGGGATTTTCACGCCTGTTTGGGAGCTTTTGCGACCTGTCACGTGATGGATGTCCTTGAATCCTTGCCCGTGCAACAAGTCGACGATATTACCGAGGCGATCTCCGCCGATAACTAAAATGGATGACATAACTGTTTTCCTCCTTAAATTGAGTGAGTGTAAAATGTATGTTCTGTTTCTCTGTTTTTCTAATTGATAATGAATATCACTCTTATTGATAAATATTATCATTCCCATTTAGCTTTGACAATACTCTCCATGATAACTTTTTTGTAAAAATATAAAACTACTGTTAACAGCTCCTTGCTGCTCCACAGGTCTCACTCGCCATTGCCCGTAAAAAACGCCAGATATGAACAGAAAACGCCGAATATCTACATATGTATTGCCCGGTTCATTTTTCCAACTGTATAATGAACAAATAGATCGTGAATGAGGAGGTGGCGGAGGGTGCAAGAAATTACACAACTGCACGCCATTTTTGATCGAACCAGAGGGTACATCAATCGTTTTATGGGAATCATCCAGCCGATTATCGACGCTGCCCAGGACGAGCATACACGCTTGTACTACCATCACATTTTGGAAGAAGAAGAACAGCGCATGGGACGACTCCAGGAACTGGTTCCTTACCTGGAAAAAGTGTCCGAAAAAGAAACGCTTGCCGAGCTGAGCGACCGCGAGCTTTCGCAAATGCTGTCAGATGTGAACCTGGAGCGTTTTGGCCTGCATAACTTCCGCGAGCACCTGGAGCTTTCCCTGTACGAGTTTCAAGATGACGAAACTCGCCAGACTCTGGACGGCATGCGCGAAAAAACCCACGCCGACTACTTGCAGGTGAAAGAAATCATGGCCGCGTTGAGCGAGCGTTTTTCGGACGGGTCCCATCCCGATCTGACTGACCACGACGAGGGACACGACATCCATCAGGTGGATCACCTGAAAGCTTCGGCTTCCGCTGCTCACGGTGTTGCTTCTGTCATCAAGCATTCCGCTCCTGCCCATGCCGTTTCCGGCAACATTTCCGGCAAAAAGGGGCTTACAGTAGGAAGTCTGAAAGGACTGTAAAGAAACAACCATCTTATATGACCTGGAGGTTACGCTATGGACAAGCTTCGCAAATACCCTGACTCTCCTTTGACGAAAGATGAATGGAGCCAGTTGGATGCCACTGTAATCGACATGGCGCGCCGTCAACTCGTGGGACGTCGTTTCATTGATATCTACGGTCCGCTCGGAGAAGGCATCCAGACGATTACGAACGACGTGTACGACGAGTCCCGCTTTGGCGGTCTCTCCCTGCGCGGCGAATCGCTGGAAATGACACAGCCTAGCCGCCGTGTGAGCATGACGATTCCGATTTTGTACAAAGACTTCATGCTCTACTGGCGCGACGTGGCGCAAGCGCGCACACTCGGCATGCCGCTCGACATGAGTGCTGCTGCAAACGCGGCTGCCGGCTGCGCCCTGATGGAAGACGACCTGATTTTCAACGGAGCGGCTGAATTCGATCTGCCGGGCCTGATGAATGTAAAAGGCCGCCTCACTCACCTGAAAAGCGACTGGATGGAGTCCGGCAACGCGTTCGCGGATATCGTGGAAGCGCGCAACAAGCTCTTGAAAATGGGCCACAGCGGCCCTTATGCCCTCGTTGTGTCTCCAGAGCTGTACTCCTTGCTGCACCGTGTGCACAAAGGCACCAACGTGCTGGAGATCGAGCATGTGCGCAACCTCGTCACAGACGGCGTGTACCAATCGCCAACCATCAAAGGCCGCTCCGGCGTGCTGGTGGCAACGGGCCGTCACAACCTGGACCTGGCGATTGCGGAAGACTTCGACTCCGCTTTCCTCGGAGACGAGCAAATGAACAGCCTGTTCCGCGTTTACGAGTGCGTCGTGCTGCGCATCAAGCGCCCTAGCGCGATTTGCACGCTGGAAGAAACCGAAGAATAAAAAACGGCCTGGCTTGGCTTGAGTCGGCTTGTGGCTCAGTCAGACAGCCGCCTGTGAAGTTCATCGCTCACAGTGCCATTTCATCTGCAAAAAACGTGTCCATTTGACTTTACCGTCGATGGGCACTTTTTTGTGGGGGAGCTGGGACAGTCTTTTCAGGAAAAATATTGCAAATCTTCCTCTTGCTTTTTCCAGAAATGAGATTATAATAAGAACAAATGTTCCCTATCAAAATACTTCGACTTGAACTTATTCGGAAGAGGTGTTTTTATGAGTCATTCGCTTCACGATGTCCAGTTTTATCAGGAACAACTCGGTTCCGGCTTTCCGATTGTGATGCTTCACGGCTTTTCCCTCGACCACCGCATTATGCAAGGCTGCATGGAGCCTGTTTTCGCGGAGCGCGAAGGCTTCCGCCGCCTGTATATTGACTTGCCAGGCATGGGAAAGACGCAAAATTACGACAGCGTGCAAAACACGGATGACATGCTGGAGGCCGTCCTGCACTGGATAGATCGGGAGTTGTCCGGCAAGCCCTTTCTTCTTGCAGGAGAGTCTTACGGAGGTTTTTTGGCCAGGGGCGTGATCGAAAAGCGCAGAGAACAAGTAAAAGGCGCTCTTTTCATCTGCCCGAGCGTCATTCCGCAAATGAAATTGCGCACCTTGCCGGAAAAAGCGCTTCTCGTGGAAGACAAACTGCTGTGGGACAAGCTGACCGAGACGGAGCGCACCGAGTTTGCGTCCATGGCCGTCGTGGCGACGAATGAAACATGGGAGCGTTACAAAACAGAGATTATGAGCGGATACCACATCGCGAACTTCCCCTTTTTGGAAAGACTGAAAACGTCGTACGGCTTCTCCTTCCCGCTCGACACGCAGCCTTTTTCCCATCCGAGCCTGTTTGTCGTGGGCAAGCAAGACCACATCGTCGGCTACCAGGACGCTTGGAGCTTGCTGCCTCACTATCCGCGCAGCTCCTTTGCCGTTCTCGACTGCGCGGGACACAACCTGCAAATCGAGCAGCCAGCGCTGTTTACCGAGCTGGTGCACGAGTGGCTGGATCGGGGGGAGAGGGAGCTGGCTGTCTAGCCGTTCCCGGAAGCTTTGGCTTCGCCATGGCATTGCGTTTGGCGAAGCTGGGAGCTGCGGGGCTGGCCCTTTCATTTGCGGAACATCAGAAACAAAAAAAGACAACCAGCCAGTTTTTTTGGCATGATTGTCTTTTTGGGCAGAGCTTTCTTGTCGTTCGCGAAACGGTTTCGCGGGCGAAAGACGCTGCTACTGTGTCACCAGGCTTTGACTGTATGCTGTAAATGCTTTGCCAAGTCTGGAAATTGCCAGTTGAGTGTCTTCCCGGTTGAGCAGCGTGTAGTTCAGGCGCATCGTGTTGTGTTGCGGCTCATCTGCGTAAAACGGCTTGCCCGGGACGAATGCCACGCCTTCTTGCACAGAGCGGGCCAGCAGTTTTTCCGCGTCCACATGCTCGGGCAAATTCACCCAGAGGAACATGCCTCCCCTTGGCTTCTCCCAGCGGACGCCTTCCCAGTTTTGGGCGAGCAGCAGCTCGTTCATCCACTCCATCCGCTCCTTGTAGGAAGCGCGGATTTTTTCGATGTGGCCTTCCAGATCGAATTGGGAGAGCAGTTCATGGAGCGCGATCTGGTCGATCGTGCTGGATTGCAAGTCGACGGCTTGCTTCGCCTTGACCATCATCTGGATGACGCGCTTGTCGCCGATAGCCCAGCCGGTCCGCAGACCAGGCGCGACGATTTTGGAAAACGTGCTCGTGTACACGACACAGGAATCTGTCGGGTGCTCATCGAGCGAGAAAATGGAACGGTACGGAGCTTCTCCGTCAAACTGGATTTCGCCATACGGATCGTCCTCCAGAATGAGAATGTCGTTCGCTTTGCACTGGGCGAGCAAGCCTTGGCGACGTTCCAGGCTCCATACTTTCCCGGTCGGATTCGCAAAAGTCGGAATGACATAGACCATTTTCGGGCGATACTGGGCGATTTTTTGCGCGAGATCGTCCAGATCCATCCCTTCTGCGTCCCCTTGCACCGGAATGGTGCGAATCCCCCGAAATTGGAACAATTGGACCGCAGCCAGATACGTTGGATTTTCTACCAGCACGACGTCGCCTTCGTCCAAATAGACTCGACACAGTAAGTCGACGGCCTGCTGGGAGCCGGTGGTCAGCAGCATATTGTCCAGGCCTACGTTCATATGTTTTTGCTTCATCCGTGAGGCAACCCACTCGCGAAGCGGAATGTATCCGTCAGTCAAACCGTACTGCAAAGATTTGGCCCCCAGATCGAATGCCCGATTGAAAGCTTCGCGCATAGCTGCGATAGGAAAAGAATCCTCGGCTGGCAGTCCACCTGCGAGCGAGAGCACTTGATTGCCTTGGGTCAGCTTCAAGATTTCCCGGACAGCCGAGGAGGATAATGCGTCAACTGATTTTGAAAATGAGTACTCCATGTTCCGTTCCCCCTTGATTTTGCTTATTCTTGTTTTATCACTGACGCCAGGCAAAGTCCAATCCCCGCTAGCTATGAGCAGATAGGTTTTGACTATGTCGAGCGATTGTTCGATCGAAGCTGCTGCTTGCATCAGCGCTGCTCCCTAGTTTTCGCAACCTTCATTTTTACCCCATGCCGCCATGCGAAAATCCGTGTACGTCCCTTTTTCTTTGGTCGAGCAAGAATAGCTCTTGCGACAGGTCAAATCCACCAGCGTCAAACGAAGTCCGTGCTTCGCTCCGGTATCAATGCCGATTCGGTCTGGCCGTATCCAGATTTCCCCCGGTGCGGCTCCCATCCGATGTGTGGGCGTGTGCCCGAATACAATCACTCGCTCGAACTGCGCCGCACTGTGCCAAAACTCTTCCCTGATCGCGAGCAGATCGTAAGGCTGCTGGGAAGCGAGCGCAATTCCCGGGCGGATACCCGCGTGTACGAACAAGTACGGCCCGTGCTCGATGTAGTGCGGCAATCCGGCGGCAAACTTCAGCCATGATTTTTCGCCAGCCGTTTGCTCTTCCTTTTCATGCTGATCGAGCAGCCATTGCTCCAGATTTCCGCGCAGCGCTGCTGCTCGTACGACGCCGACCGTCACCGTTCCAGCGCCCTCAGCCATTGCTCCAGATTTCCGCGCAGCGCTGCTGCTGCTGACCGCCTGAAAGCTGCGGCGGCAAGCGTTGCTCCAGCCCTTCCAGGCGCAACAGCTTGACCAGTTCGGCGATTTTGGCCTGAATCAAATCTGCTTTCATTTTTTTGCGCTGGAGTCCGTACGCGATATTGGCGTAGACGCTCATGTGCGGCCACAGGGCGTAATCCTGAAACACCATGTTGAGATTGCGCTTTTCCGATGGGACCAGCCGCGAGGGCGACGCCACCTGTTCCCCTCTCAGCAGCACCTCTCCGACATCTGGCCGGGTCAGTCCGGCGATTACTTGCAAGAGCGTAGATTTCCCGCAGCCGGATGGTCCCAGGACGCTGATGATTTCTCCGCTGCGCACGGACAGGTTGATTCCGCGCAAAGCGGCATAGCTGCCAAACGATTTTTGTACGCCTCGCACTTCCAAAATCGGCTTCAAGCTTGTTCTCTCCCTGCTTTCCATTTTTTCGGCTGAAACAACAGCTCGACGATGACGATGAGCAGCACAACGAAACCGCCGCCCACCAAGGTCGAAGCCGCTGCGTAAGTCGCCGTCGATGGGGAAGTGCCTTGTCCGCATCCCGCAAAAAGCAAGGTAGTGGAGACGAGCAGCGATGCTACTGTTCATTTTTGTTGCCGATTTTTCCTGGTCATTCCGATTTCCCTCCCATTTCATTTCCTACCGACAACTGTACGCGATTTGTGTGAGGGGAAAGTAAACCGGATGCTAAGCTTGTGTTAAATAGAGTCTATGTTTATTGATAGATCCATAGAGAATATCTATACTGAGGGCGGAAGGGAGCGATCCGGTGAATATTCAGCAATTGCGTGTGTTCGCTGTAGCCGCCCAGTGCAAGTCGTTGACGGAAGCTGCCGAGGCGCTGGGGATCAAGCAGCCAACCGTCAGGTTTCACCTTAAAAAGCTGGAAACCGCCCTCGGTGTGGAGCTGTTCTACAAGCAGCCGCGGCATTTTCGGCTGACCGAAGCGGGGAATGCTTTGTTGCCGTATGCCAGAAGAGTGTCCACCTTGCTGACAGAAGCCGGGCAGATCATGGAGGAGTTTCGTCACGGCGGCAGAGGCACGCTGAAAATCGGAGTGAGCTACACGCCTGCCACCTACTTTCTCCCCCCCTTATCTCGCCGCATTCCAGGCGGAGTACCCGCATGTCCTGCCGATTTTGACCGTAGTCATAACCACCGGCTTAGCCGGTGGCTTCCATTAGCCCTATAAGGGCATGTTACAAGCAAGCGCCTTAAAGGCGCACTGAAAGTCTGCCAACCGCGTGTTGCCTCGGGCTGCCCCTAAAAAGGGGCTTTTTATCTGCCCTTTTTGACCGACTCACCCGTAAACGGGTCGACCAGCTCTTTCATCGTTAATTGCTCGTAATTTTTGTCCTCCACTAACTGATTGCGAATGTACTCTTCAATTGCCTTTCTGTTTCTCCCCACTGTATCCACATAGTACCCTCTACACCAGAATTGTCGGTTCCCATATCGGTATTTCATGTTCGCAAACTTATCAAAAATCATCAGGGAGCTTTTCCTTTTTAAGTCGCCCATGAACTCGGATACGCTTAATTTCGGTGGGATGCTCACCAGCATATGAATATGATCCACGCAGGCTTCTGCTTCGATAATCTCCACCCCTTTTCGTTCGCATAACTCCCGCAATATCTTTCCAATTTCTCTTCTTAATTTTCCGTATATCACTTGTCTGCGATATTTCGGCGCAAATACAATATGGTATTTGCAGTTCCATTTGGTATGTGCTAGACTGCTTTTGTCCATCCTTTGTCCTCCTGTGATTCGTGTGAGCGGTTGGCAGACCGGCTCTCATCTTATCACCGAGTTCAAAGGATGGCTACTCATAGCTATAAGCTTTCCTGAACCCCCAGTCGAACTGGGGGTTTTCGTTATACAAAAAAAGCGCGGCCGCTCATGGAGCTGCTGCGCGACTTCGAAATTGATCTGGCTATTGTTTCGCTGTCCATGCAGCCCCAGGAAGGCTTGCACGTCATTCCGCTGCTGGCGGACGAGCTGCGTCTGGTTCTCTCTCCGCAAAATCCGCTGGCGCAAAAAAAAGACAATCGAACTGGCCGATTTGCAATCCGAGCCGTTCCTCATCCACGAAGCCGGCTCCACCTCCCGCGAGCTGGCCGAACGCTGGGCCCAGGAAAACCAGTTGCGCTGGCAAGTGCGCATGGAGCTTGGGGCGATCGAGACGATCAAGGAAGCGACGAAGCACAATATGGGCGTCAGCATCCTCCCCTATCGCAGCGTCGTGCGCGAAGGCGAAACGGGCGAGCTGGTCATTCGCGAGCTGCCTGGCTACGTCAACCGCAGACATATTTGCCTCGTCTATCGTCAGGATGACCTCTTGCCTTATCCGGTGACCAGCTTCATCCGTTTTTTGCAGCACCGCCGCCTACCAGACGCAAAAAGCCCCTCTCCGCTGTAAAAGGGAAAGGGGCGAATATGTAATTCGATGGGAACACTCTACGCGATGCGGACAACCCGCTTTTTTTCCACTTGCGGCAGGAAGGACAAATCCACATAAGAACGCGCTTCCTCCAGCCCGATGTCTTCTGCCAAAAGCAGCGCTTCTTCCTGGAAGGTAGGCGTACAGCTTCCTTCGTTCAGTTCACAGAGACGCTTCAGGCGTTTCAGGCGCTCTGCGCACTTTTCAGCCCGCATGCATTCATTGGCAAGCTCACATACATTGACGTGGCGCGCGTCTGCGATCATGCTGATGTCGTCCACATGCACAATCAGCCGCTTGCCTTCTTCTGTCACGAAGCCGATCGAGCAAAAATGCGCACCTGACATTTCCAAACGAGTGAGAACCACATTGGTGAAAACCTCTCCTGTGCGCAGTCGAACTTGAGCTGCTTCAATGGCTCCACCGATCTTCCGCTCGTTGGCGATCACCGTGTACATGTCAGTGTAACCGTTAATCTGATAGCGCATAGTACCCTCCCGCTCCTGATGAGATCAATTATCATTAACATCGTATAATGAAAATCATTATCTGTCAACGATGAGAATGATTTTTATTACTACTGCACGTCTTATGGTGCGGGAGGGGGGTTCGACTGGTAATGGATTGACAAGCAGGTGATAAAGCGTGGGCAGTGGACGGCGCGGGCAAGGGGGCAACGCAGACAAGCGCAGGTCAACATGGGGAAACATGGATGATCCTGAGATACGCGAGCAACCGACCAACGCACCCCCGGCAGTCTCACGCAACGCAGCCCCCAAAAACAAAACCACACTCCCCACCCCCAGGAAGTGTGGTCACCCGCTCTCCTACTTACTTCGTTTTCGCAAAAAGCCCCAACTGTTCGATCCGCTGAACCGCTTCGGCCAGGCGTTGTTCGTCCGACAGCAGGGCGGCGCGAACGTAGCCTTCGCCGCTTGGGCCGAAGCCGACGCCTGGTGCGACGACTACATGTGCTTTTTCCAGCAGCAAATCCGAGAACTCCACCGAAGTAAAGCCAGCCGGGACGGGGAGCCAGGCGAAAAACGAGCCTTGCGATGGCGGGGCCTGCCAGCCGATGCGGTGCAGATTGGAGAACAGCGCATTGCGGCGGCCTTCGTAGACGGCTACCAGATCGCGGACGCACTGCTGCGAGTCTGTCATCGCTTTGGCTGCGGCCATTTGGACCGCTCCAAACAGGCTGACGAAGTAATGGTCCTGAATCAGATTGATGAGCCTTACCAGCTCGCGGTTGCCGACCATCGCGCCTACGCGCCAGCCGGCCATATTGTACGTTTTGGACAACGTGTAAAACTCCACGCCCACCTCTTTTGCCCCCGGCACCTGCATGAAGCTGACAGGCTTTTTGCCGTCGTAGCTGATCGCGCCGTACGCGAAGTCGTGGCAGACGACGATCTCGTGCTTGCGCGCAAACTGGACGGTTTCCTCGTAAAATTCAAACGGGGCGTTCACCGCTGTCGGGTTATTCGGATAGTTCAAAAACATCAGCTTGGCGCGGTCCAAATCGGCTTGCGGGATTTTGCTGTAGTCAGGCAAAAACTGATTTTCGGCCGTCAGCGGCATCATCGACATCCGGCCGTTTACGACCGCTACGCCGGACCAGTAATCCGGGTAGCCAGGGTCCGGTACGAGTGCCACATCGCCTGCGTTCATCAGCACCTGGCAAATTTCCACGAGGCCGGTTTTGCTTCCGAACAGGATCGCCACCTCTTCCTCCGGGTCGAGGTCCACGTCAAATTGTTGCTTGTACCAGTGCGCGACTGCCTGCTTCAGCTCCAGTCGGCCGGAAAATGGCGGGTATTTGTGATGCAGCGGATTTTCTGCCTGTGCCTTCAGCTCTTCCACAATGTGCGGCGGCGTAGGCAGGTCCGGGTTTCCTTGGCCCAGATTAATGACGTCATGCCCACAAGCGATGACTTTGTTTACTTTTGCCACCAATGTCGCAAAAAACTGGGTCGGGAGCCGATCAATCATGTCGGAAGGTTGGATGCGCATCTGTCTTCAGTTCCTTTCTTTTTAGGCCAATGTACAGCAAAAACCCCCTCTTTCCGTACAGAAAAAGGGGGAGATCAGCTTGGTCACGTCCTTATCTGTCAGGAATTATCCTGCTGGAATTGGCACAGCATCTGCAACGCGCAAGCGCGCAGATCCGCTGCCGGGCTTCATAGGGCCAGTCCCTCCGCCTCTCTTCATAAGTAAATCACACGGAATATACTGTTTTTAATCTTCTTCATACTACATTGCGGGCTCCGAACGTGTCAAGACGCTTCGCGAGGCCCGCGAATTTTTCCTGGCTACATCTTTTCTACGGTCGCGGCTGGCACTTTTCGGGTGCGACCTTGAAACGAGCTGTGCAGGGCGAAAAACGCGACAGACATTAGCGCCAGCCCCGCCATGATGTACAAAAGTCCTTGTGCCTGAAAATGCTGGAAAATGACCGCTCCGAGCAATGGGCCGAGCATGCGTCCCGCAGAGCCTGTGCCGGAGATCAGCCCTTGGATGAAGCCTTCTCGCCCCTGTGGCGTAAACTCTGCTGCCACGGCAGGCACGGCCGGCCAGACGAGCATTTCTCCAAGCGTCATGATGAACATCCCGGCGACAAAGCCGGCGTAGGAGGTCGTCTGCGACAAAATCAGCATCGACAGCACGAACACGTAGGAGCCGAGCAGCATCTGCGCTCGCAGCGTGCGGGCGAAGCGGCCAATGACCCAGGCGATCAGCGGCTGGCCGAACAAAATCAGGCCGCCGTTGATCGTCCAGAGCAAGCTGTACTGACGCAAGGAAATGCCCAACGATTGCATGTAGGTCGACAACACCGTCGTCCACTGGACGTAGACAATCCAACTGATTAACAGCCCGCTGCACAAGAGCAGTAGGGCGCCCCACGCCACTTTTTTCGTCGGCAGTTGCTGTAGCGGCGAAAGCGCCTCAACTGGCTTCGGCTTGGCAGCGCTTTGGACAGCAGCGGCGGGAGTGCCTGCGGTATTGGCTTGCTCCGCCCGATAGCCCCGCTCTGCAACTGCCTTGAGCTGCCGAGGCAAAATGAGCACGAACATGACGAGCACGATGACTTGCGAGATCGCGTTGCCAAAAAACGTCCAGGCAAACGAAATGCTCGCCAGCAAGCCGCCGAGGGCAGAGCCAGCCGCCACCCCGGCGTTGAGCGCGACGTAGATCATGTTGATCCCTTTGCGCCCGCCTTCCGGCCACAGCACGACAGCGAGTGCATTCATCACCGGAGAGAGCGTGCCGTAAAACAGCCCGTTCAGCAACAACAAGATCGTGTACAGCGTAAAGTCATGCGTGACGCCAAGCCCGACGGAAATCAGAATGACGCCGATCGAGGCAAAAACGATCGTGCGCATTTTCCCCCAACGGTCGAACAGCATGCCACCTGCGATGCTGCCGATCAAAAAAGCCCCCTGGTTCAATAACAGCAAAAAGCCCGCTACGGTCAGCGGCTTCCCTAAATAATCGTGGATATAGATGGTGACAAGCGGCCAAATACAAGCCATTCCGGTAGAAAAAATGATCGCAGCAATCGCCAGAAGACGAATGCTGCTCGGATAGGATTGCCATTTCTGTTTCATGGTTTAGTTCTCTCCCCGACGAAAATCGCCGCTTTTCCCGCCTGTTTTGCTCACCAAGCAAGTCGGACCGATTACCATGCCTTTGTCCATCGCCTTGCACATATCGTACACCGTAAGAGCTGCGACACTGACAGCCGTCAAAGCTTCCATTTCCACGCCCGTTTTTCCCGTCGTCCGCACACATGCTTCCAGGGCAAGCGTCGTCTCGTTTTCAAAAGCGAAGCGAATGTCGATCCCGGTCAAAGGAAGCGGATGGCACATCGGGATGATTTCCCACGTCTTTTTCGCTGCCATGACGCCCGCTACCTGTGCGACTGCCAGCACATCCCCTTTCTCTACCCGTCCTTCGCGAATGCGGGCGAGCGTTTCCGGCTTCATGACGATTTTGCTCTCTGCCACAGCCTCCCGTTTTGTGATGTCTTTTTCCGAGACATCTACCATCCGCGCACGGTTTTGTTCATTAAAATGCGTCAGTTGATCGTTCATGCAACTATCCGTCCTCCATCTATGCGATCCCGTTAAACAGCCGAAAAGCCTGGCTGAAACCGGTCATCTGTCTACTCCTACCTTACTCCCGCGGCTTGCGAAAAGCAATGGAAACATCGCTGCCAACTGCTCCAGCTACTTGTAGCATGCGTCTTCTCCTTCATTATCTTGCTGTTCTACTCGCAAATTCGTACAAAAACGCCGCGGTGAAGCTATACTGTGCGTACAACAACCAGCAAGCGTGCTGGAAACGATAAGGTCTGGAGGCGTTTGTCACAATGAAGGAAAAACAACATGTTTACTGGTCAAAAGTCATTTTGCAAGAGTGGAGCCTGCATCTCGCGGCCACAGCCAAAGGGCTATGCTTCGTCGGCTCCCAAAACGGCCCGTTCGCAGAGCTGAGCAATTGGTTCGCTCGTCGCAGACCCGGCCATGTTTTGGTCCAGGATCACGAGCAGCTCGCCCCCTATGTGGCGGAAATCAGCGAATATTTGCAAGGGGCGCGGCAGCAATTCTCGCTTGCGCTCGATCTGGAGGGCACGCCGTTTCAGCTATCTGTCTGGGACGCTTTGTGCCGCATTCCATACGGGCAGACGACGACTTACTCCGAGATTGCCGCTCACATCAAAAAGCCTGCCGCCGTCAGGGCCGTAGGAGCCGCGATCGGAGCCAATCCGCTGCTTTTGACCGTCCCTTGCCATCGGGTCGTCAGCAAAGACGGCAGCCTCACCGGCTATCGCGGCGGCCTGGACATGAAAACAGCGCTGATCGCGCTCGAAAAAGGAAGTCTTGCAAGGGGGATGCAGCATGGCTGAGCCGCTGACAAAACGCATCGCCCTACTCCCCTGGGAGCAGTTGCAACACAGTCTGGACGAGCAAGGCTTTGCCGTCCTCCCTCCCGTCTTGCAACCGGAAGAATGCCAGGAGCTGATCGCCACCTATCGCGAAGACCGCTTTTTCCGAGCGACGATCAACATGGCGCGATACCGCTTCGGCAGCGGAGAGTACCGTTATTATCAAGCTCCCCTGCCGCCCATAGTGGAGCAGTTGCGCGAGGGCTTTTATCCCGAGCTGGCCAAAACGGCGAATCGCTGGAACACACTGCTCGGACAGCAGCCTGCCTACCCTCCGTCGCTGTCCGCCTTTCTCGCCCGTTGCCACGAGCACGGGCAGGCCCGCCCGACGCCTTTGCTCCTGAAATACGAGGCCGGCAGCTACAACTGTCTGCACCAGGACATGTACGGCGACGTGTTTTTTCCTTTTCAGGTCGTCTTCGTCCTGAGCCAACAGGAAAGCGACTTTTGCGGCGGACAATTTTTGCTGATCGAACAACGGCCGCGAGCGCAAAGCAGAGGACATGTGATAACCTTGGAACAGGGGGCAGGCTTGATTTTTCCGACTGCCTATCGCCCTGTAGCCGGAGCGCGCGGCTATTATAAAACGACGCTGCGCCACGGCGTCAGCACGATCACCCAGGGAACGCGGTACAGTCTGGGGATCATTTTTCACGATGCAAAATAAGAAGGGACAAAAGTGAACAGCACTTTCTTTTACAAGCAACCAAAAACGCTGCTCAATAAAGGAACCGGATTTTTGACCGATTACACGCACTCGCTCAATCCGTACACGGGCTGCTCCTTCGCCTGCTCTTACTGCTATGTGCGGCAGATGCCCGTCTCGCTGTTTCGCGGGCACGAATGGGGGACGTGGGTCGATATCAAGACGGGAGCCGCCGCGCTGCTCGCCAAAGAGCTACAGCGGGCAAAAGCGAAGGGGCCCGTCTCCATTTTCATGTCGTCGAGCACTGACCCTTACCAGCCCGTTGAATATCGGGAGCAGGTAACGCGTTCGCTACTCGAAGTGATGGTGGAGCATCCGCCCGACTTTTTGCTCGTCCAGACCCGCAGCCCGCTCGTCACGCGCGATCTGGACCTGCTGCTCCGCCTGGGCGAGCGAGTACGCGTCAGCATGACGGTGGAAACGGACCTGGAGGAAATCCGCAAACATTTCTCGCCGCAAGCGCCTCCGATTGCCGCACGGCTGCGGGCGCTTCGGGAATTGGCTGCGGCTGGCGTCCCGACACAGGCGACGATCGCACCCGTCTTGCCGAGCAGCGAAGCTTTTCCCGACCTGCTGCGGCCGCTGGTCGGACGGGTTTGCATTGACGATTTTTACATGGGCGACGGCAGCGGCGGCAAGCGTACGAAGAAAAACGGGGTTCCCTCGCTTTTTGCCGAGTTGGGGCTGGAAGCATGGGCGGAGCCGGACGCCTATCGACTCGTGTACGATCGGCTGCGGCGCGTGTTTGCGGAAGACGAGCTGTACGTAAGCCAAAAAGGCTTCGCTCTCTAAGTCCCCAAGCCCCTTCGCGCATTGGCATCCGTGCCGGATTGTGATATCGTCAACCCATAGACAACTGTCATCCCAATCGGAAGTGAGGAATTGCTTTGACGATCACCATCTTGTTGTTTGCCGGACTGGCCGAGCGGGCCAACGTCCGCGAAATCGAACTGACTTTGCCAGAACAGGCAACCGTGCGCGACCTGCTGCAAGCAGTCGGAGAGCAGTATCCGGCGCTTGCGCCGTTGCTCGGTAGCTGTTTTGTTTCCATGAATCACGAGTACGCTGCTTTTGATCGCGTCATCAGCCCGGATGACGAAATCGCGCTCTTGCCGCCTGTCAGCGGCGGAGAGGAAGTGCCGCGCTTTGCCATTACCCGCGAGCCGCTGTCTGCCGACCAGCTCGTGCGGCTGGTGAGCAACCCGCACGCGGGCGCCATCTTGACGTTTGTCGGAACGGTACGCGAATTTACGCACGGTCAGCGCACGGTCTACCTGTCCTATGAAGCGTACGAGCCAATGGCTGTGGAAAAAATGAAGCAGGTCGCAGCCGAGATCGAGGAACGCTGGCCCGGAGCACAAGTCGCCATGCACCACCGCATCGGCGATTTGGCCGTGGAAGAAATCGCCGTCGTCGTCGCGGTGGCAACGCCGCACCGCAACGAGTCTTTTGAAGCCGGGCGCTACGCCATCGAAAGACTGAAGCAAATCGTCCCTATCTGGAAAAAAGAAATGTGGGAGGACGGCAGCGAATGGAAGGGCCATCAGCAAGGCCCGTGGAATCCGCTGGCGATGTCGGAAGGAAAGGAGGAGTAACCGCTTTGGATACACGTTATTCCCGCCAGCTCCTGTTTCACCCGATCGGGCGCAGCGGCCAGGAAAAACTGTTGCAAAGCCGCGTCGCCATCGTCGGGATGGGCGCGCTCGGAACGGTGCTGTCCAATCATATGGTCCGCGCCGGAGTCGGCTTTGTGCGCCTCATTGACCGCGATTTCGTCGAACCGAGCAACCTGCAGCGACAAATGCTCTACGACGAGTCAGACGCCGCCGAGCATTTGCCAAAAGCGATGGCGGCCCATGCCAAGCTGACGAAAATCAACTCGGAAGTCACGATTGAGCCGATCGTCGCCGACCTGTCTGCTTACAACGCCGAGGAGCTTTTGCGTGACGTCGATCTCGTGCTCGATGCGACAGACAATTTTCAAGTGCGCTATCTGGTCAACGACGTTTGCGTGAAGCACGGGATTCCTTGGGTGTACGGCGGTGCGGTGAGCGCGACGGGCACGTTTACGACCATCCGCCCCGGCATTACGCCGTGTTTACGCTGTCTGTTCCCGGAAGCTCCGAATCCGGGGGAAATGCCGACTTGCGATACCGCCGGGGTCATCGGTCCGATCATCCACATCGTCGCCTCCTACCAGGCGACCGAAGCGTTCAAGCTGCTGGTCGGAGCCACGGATGCGCTCAATTTGAACCTGGAGCATTTTGAAATCTGGCAAAATCGCCACACGCAAATCAAGGTGGCCAATGCTCGCCGCAGCGACTGCCCGACGTGCGGCAAGCACGAGTATGCATTTTTGCAGCCGGAGACGCAGGATGGACAAGCGGTTTCGCTCTGCGGACGGGATACGGTGCAAATCTCGCCCGGAGCTTCTGCCTCCCTCGACCTCGACGCCCTCGCCAAGCGGCTTGCTCCGCTCGGGAAAATTGAGCAAAACAAATTTTTGCTCCGCTTCCACGTCGACTCGTACACGCTCGTCGCCTTCCCGGACGGACGCGTGCTCGTCCAGGGAACGGATGAGATCAGCGTGGCCCGTTCGCTGCATGCGAAGTACATTGGGGCGTAAACGGAAAACGGCGAAAACTGACTTCTTGCCTATGCGAACAAGACCTTGAGAGGTGTCGGTCCTCAAGGTCTTGTTTCATTATATAGAGGCAGAGGGTGATCGCTGTTTGCATCGGTGGCGGGGTGCTATATGAATTCCTCTACCCGCTCATGATCCAATCGCCTCCCGGTTCGCCTTGCAGGAAGTGCCTAGCCAAAATCGGCCGCTTGCTCACCCGGCCGTGCAAGTCTCATCCCAGGTCGCTTGCCAAGAAAGGTCCCCAGCCTTTTAAATGCGCTCTGCTCACTTTGAGGACAGGACCCTACTCCCCCTGCCACGTCACCGTAAACGTCGTCCCGCGCCCCTGCTCGCTTTGCACGGAGATCGTCGCCTGGTGCAGATCGAGAATTTTTTTCACGATCGACAGCCCCAAACCGCTGCCGCCCTTGGCGCGGTTGCGCGACTTGTCTTCCTTGAAAAAGCGTTCGAAAATCCGTTCCAAATTTTCTTTGGCGATCCCGATGCCCGTATCGGAAATTTGCACCTGTGCGCCTCCGGGAAGCGATTGCAGCTTGACGCTGATTTTGCCGCCAGGCTCGGTGAACTTGATGCTGTTGCTGAGCAGGTTGTTCCACACCTGGCTCATCATGTCTTCGTCCGCGACGATTTCCGCCTTTTCCAGCTCAATCTCCAGCTCGATCTCCTTTTCCAGCCAGAGCGGCTCACAGGCCAAAATGATGCTGCGCAACTGCTGGTCCAGCCGATAGCGCTTGCGCTCGACCGGATGGTGCTTGCCCTCCAGCGACGTGAGCTTGAGCAGGTTGTCGCTAATTTTGGACAAACGCTTGCTCTCCGTTTCGATGATCTCCAGGTAGTGCCGACGCTCCGCCAGGCTCAGGCTCTCGTTTTGCAGCGCGCGGGCAAATCCGCTGATCGAGGTCAGCGGCGACTGGATTTCGTGGGAAACGTTGGAAATGAACTCCTGGCGCATCTGCTCCATCGCCTGCAATTGCTCGGCCATATGGTTGATGCCCTCCACCAACTGCCCCCATTGGCGCTCCATTTTGACGTCGAGATTGACGTTGAAGTCTCCTTTGGCAATTCGTCTCAAGGCGTCGATCAGCAGTTGAAACAGCTCGACATGCCGGGGGCGGATGAAGTGGGAAATCGTGAACCCTGCGAGGATAAAAAAGCAAAAGCTGACGACTGCGTGGACCACCGCTTGCACAAAGTCGCTCGGGGCAAGCCCTGTATAGCGGTAAAAGAGGCCCGTGCTCCAGTAAGCTACTGCCCCGCAGAGCATCAGCAAGGCAAAGATTCCAACAGTCGCAAGCAGCTTCAGCCCGATGTGTTTGTGCAAAGGCATCGTTCGCCCGGATTTGTGCCTTGGCTTTTCACTTGGCTCTCTGCTCATTTGTCTGCCTCCAGCCGATAGCCAAGGCCGCGCACGGTGCGAATCCGAAAGCCGTACTCCCCTTCCGGAAAACGTTCCCGCAACCGATTGATATGCACGTCTACCGTCCGCTCGTTGCCTTCAAAGTCGTAGCCCCAGATTTGCTCGATCAACTGCTCGCGCGGAATCGTTTGCCCCGGATAGCTCGCGAGCTTGAACAACAGCTCGAATTCTTTTAACGGAATCGTCCACGAGCGGCTGTCCTGCACGATTTCAAACGTTTTGCGGTCGAGCTGCAACAGCCCTGCCTGCACCTTGTGCGACGCGGCGATCTTGTATCGTTTGAGCAACGCTTTTACCCGCACCAAAAGCTCCGCCGGCTCAAACGGCTTGACGAGGTAGTCGTCCGTCCCCAGCTCGAAGCCTTTGATTTTTTGCGCCGTCTCGCCTTTTGCCGTCAGCATGAGCAGCGGAATGTCGTAGTGCTCGCGCAACTGCCGGCACAGCTCCCAGCCGTCCATCTGCGGCATCATGATGTCGAGCACGACCAGGTCCGCGCCGGGCGACTCCATTTTTTCCAGCGCCTCGACGCCGTTTTCCGCCTCCACGATCTCGAACCCGTCGTTGCGCAAAAAGATGCGCACCAGTTCGCGAATGTGCGGGTCGTCGTCCACTACCATGATTCTGGTCATGTCGTCAGCATCCTTTCTTTCATCAGCAATTGCTGGCTGGCCAGCTCCCGGTACATGTCATGCGAATCAAACAGTTGCTCGTGCGTCCCCATGCCCGTAATTTTTCCTTTTTCCAAAAAGATGATCTGGTCCGCGTCCACCACCGTCGACAGCCGATGCGCGATCACGAGCGTGGTGCGTCCCTTCATCAGATTTTGCAGCGCTTTTTGCACGATGATTTCCGATTTGCTGTCGAGGCTGGACGTCGCCTCGTCGAGCATCAAAATTTGCGGATCGCGCAGCAGGGCGCGGGCGATGCCGATGCGCTGGCGCTGTCCGCCGGAGAGTTTGACGCCCCGCTCGCCTACTTGCGTCTCGTAGCCGTCCGGCAGTTCGTCGATGAACTGATCCGCGTAGGCCATGGCGGCGGCCTGTTTCAGCTCTGCTTCCGTCACCTCGCGGGAAATGCCGTAGCAGATGTTTTCCCGGATCGTGCCGGCGATCAGCGGGCTTTCTTGCGAGACGTAGCCGATTTTGCTGCGCCAGGACGCCAGGGAAAACGCGTCGATCGGATCGCTGCCCAACCTGATTACGCCGCTATCCGGCTTGTAAAAGCGCTCGACCAAGGAAAACAAGGTCGTCTTGCCGCTGCCGCTCGGCCCGACAATCGCACTCACCTTCCCGGCCGGAATCGTGAAGCTGACGTTATCGAGAATGTTTTCCCCGTTTTCATAGGAAAAGCTCACGTTCTCCACTACAATCGGCAAGGCGGCATTTTCCACGGTCCGTCCGCTCTGGTGATCCTCTTCCGGCTCCTCTAGTGTAGCAATGATTCGCTCCGTCGCGCCCATTGCCTTTTGCAACTGGGTGAAAAATTGCGTGAACTGCCCCATCGGCATGATGATTTGCACCAGGTACAAAATAAACGCGACCAGTTCGCCGGCGGAGAGCGCTCCCGAAGCGACGCGCATTCCGCCGTAGCCCATAATGACGACGAGCAAAACCATCAGCACAAACGAAATCAACGGCGCGATCATCGCCTGTACCTGGCCTTCCTTCAGGCCGAAGCGAAACAGGTTGGCAATTCCCTTTTTCCCTGCCTCGTACTCATGTGGCTCGGCATTCGACGCCTTGACAAGCCGCACCTCTGACAACACTTGATTCATGATCGTCGTGAAGCTCGCCGTCTCGTCCTGCAGCCCTTTGGAAATTTTGTACATCTGTCTGCCCAGCGGCACGAGAATCGCCACAGACAGCGGAACGGCGATCAGCATGGTCAGCGTCATTTGCCAGTCCAGGTACAAAAGCGTGGCCACGGAGCCGATAATCGCGATGATTCCGGTGAAAAAGCTGGCGAGGTGCTCGCTGATAAGTCCTTTGACGACTCCTGTGTCATTCGTCATCCGGCTGATCGTCTCCCCTGTCCGGTGGTTGTCGTAATAGGAGACGGGCAGGACGAGCAGCTTTTTCCACAGTCGGTCGCGCAGAGCCGCGACGATGCTCTGGCCGACGTGGTTGAGCAAATAGATGGACAGCCCGCTGGCGATGGCCTGCGCGATGAAGGCGACCATTAACAGCACGATTTGGCCTCGGCTGATGGACGAGAGCGTAAAGCTGTCCACCAGGTCTTTGGTAAACAGCGGAATGACCAGGCTGACCAGTGTCGTCGCCACACTCATGAACAGCGCGACACCGATTTTCAGCTTGGACGGCTTCGTCTGCATGATTAATTGAAAAAACGGGCGCCAGTCTCCCAGTTTGGTACGATTGTCGTTGGTTTGTTCTCTCATTTGCTTAACTCCTTGCCCATTTTTATGTGTGCGTATTTCTTATTGTTTACGTCTGACGCTTCCCTTCGTTGCGCTTGCCTCCTTCGCTTTCCGGTGCTTTGGCAAAGCGCATCTCCCAGGGGTGATTCCAAGCTGCTCCTGAAGAGCGGATGGGAGGTAAAAGGTGTCACAGGCAGCCTCTCCTTTCTGCAAACGGCCGCAGAGGTTGACGTCGGCGTCCCCTGCGCCCTTTTTGCCCGCAAGAGAAACAATAACGGATGAATGTAAACGAAATATAAACGGGATAATACATGAAGTCTGGATATTTTTCCTTCATTAAATACAACGCGAAACAAGCGCGTCTGTTTTTTCTCCCATGATTTTTGTATATAAATGATGAATTTGGGGTAGAAGCCGGGAAACAAATCGAGTATAATAAGTTCGTAATGAGAGAAACGAAACTACGTTTCACCAGACGAAACCCCAAGTTACAATAGGGAGGTTGTATAAATTGGCTAAACAAGATGCTTACAATGTGAAATCTTCCCTGCAAGTAGGCGACAAGTCTTTCGCGTACTATCGCCTGCAAGGATTGGAAGAACAAGGACTCGGCGACGTTTCCAAGCTGCCGTTCTCGATTAAAGTTCTGCTCGAGGCTGCTGTACGTCAGTTCGATGGCCGTGCGATCACCAAAGAACACGTACAACAACTGGCGACCTGGACAAAAGGCCGCGACGAAAACCAAGAAGTACCGCTCATGCCAGCTCGTATCGTTCTGCAAGACTTCACCGGCGTACCGGCTGTAGTTGACCTGGCAGCGATGCGTATCGCCATGAAGCGCGCTGGTGGAGATCCAAAGCGAATCAACCCGCTCGTACCGGTTGACCTCGTAATCGACCACTCCGTAATGGTTGACGACTTCGGCAACCCTGCTGCTCTGGAAAACAACATGAAGCTCGAATTCGAACGCAACCAAGAGCGCTACCGCTTCCTGCGCTGGGCGCAAACAGCGTTTGACAACTTCCGTGCGGTTCCTCCGGCAACTGGTATCGTTCACCAAGTAAACCTGGAGTACCTGGCAACTGTGATCGCTACTCGCGAAGTAGACGGCGAACTCGTTGCTTTCCCTGACTCTCTCGTAGGTACTGACTCCCACACTACCATGATTAACGGTCTTGGCGTTCTCGGCTGGGGTGTTGGCGGTATCGAGGCAGAAGCAGGAATGCTCGGCCAACCGCTGTATTTCGTAACGCCAGAAGTCGTTGGTTTCAAATTGACTGGCACGCTGAATGCCGGCGCAACTGCAACCGACCTCGCGCTGACTGTTACCCAAATGCTGCGCAAAAAAGGCGTAGTAGGGAAATTCGTGGAGTTCTACGGCCCTGGCCTGTCCAACATCTCGCTGGCTGACCGCGCTACTGTAGCGAACATGGCTCCTGAGTACGGTGCTACCATGGGCTTCTTCCCGGTAGACGCTGAAACACTCAACTACCTGCGCCAAACTGGCCGCAGCGAAGACTTGATCGCTCTGGTAGAAGCTTACACCAAAGCACAAGGTCTGTTCCGTACCGACGACACTCCAGACCCAATCTTCTCCGAAACATTGGAACTGGATCTGTCCACAGTCGTACCGAGCCTGGCTGGTCCAAAACGTCCGCAAGACCGCGTAGAACTGACTGCCATGAAGGAATCCTTCAACAACAGCCTGCGCACACCGATCGACAAAGGCGGCTTTGGCCTGTCCGAAGAGAAAATCGCAGCAAGCGCACCTGTTACTTATGCAAACGGGGAAACCGCTACACTGAAAACAGGCTCTGTCGTCATCGCAGCGATTACTTCCTGTACCAATACATCAAATCCTAGCGTAATGCTGGGTGCAGGTATCCTGGCGAAAAAAGCAGTGGAAAAAGGTTTGAAAAAGCCTCCATTCGTGAAAAGCTCCCTGGCTCCAGGTTCCCGCGTCGTTACGCAATACCTGACTGACGCTGGTCTGATTGATTCCCTGAATGCGATCGGATTCAACGTAGTCGGCTACGGTTGCACCACTTGCATCGGTAACTCCGGTCCATTGCCAGAGGAAACCAGCAAGGCAATCGCAGATGAAGACCTGACTGTAGCAGCCGTACTGTCCGGTAACCGCAACTTCGAAGGCCGTATCCATGCACAGGTAAAAGCGAACTACCTCGCTTCTCCTCCATTGGTTATCGCCTACGCACTGGCTGGTACTGTCGATATTGACCTGACTACCGAGCCAATCGGTACGGGCAAAGACGGAGAGCCTGTCTACCTGAAAGACATCTGGCCAACTCCGCAAGAAATCTCGGAAGCAATGAACAAAGCCATGAACCCAGACCTGTTCCGCGCCGAGTACGGTCAAGTGTTCACGCAAAACGAAGCCTGGAACAAAATCGACGTTCCAACTGGCGACCTGTACGAGTGGGATGAAAAATCCACCTACATCCAAGAACCGCCATTCTTTAAAGACCTTGCTGGTGAAATCGCAGCGATCGCAGACATCAAAGCAGCGAAAGCAATCGCTCTGTTCGGTGACTCCGTCACAACCGACCATATCTCCCCAGCGGGTAACATCTCGCCTACAAGCCCTGCAGGTCTGTATCTGCAAGCAAACGGCGTAGAGCGCAAAGACTTCAACTCTTACGGTGCTCGCCGTGGTAGCCATGACGTTATGATGCGCGGTACATTTGCCAACATCCGCATCCGCAACCAAGTGGCTCCTGGCACAGAGGGCGGCGTAACCAAATACTTGCCAACCGGCGAAATCATGTCCATTTACGATGCTTCCATGAAGTATCAAGCAGACGGCACTCCACTCGTTGTCCTGGCTGGTAAAGAGTACGGTACTGGTTCTTCCCGCGACTGGGCAGCAAAAGGTACTTTCCTGCTCGGCATCAAAGCGGTTATCGCAGAAAGCTTCGAGCGTATCCACCGTGCCAACCTCGTCGGTATGGGCGTGCTGCCTCTGCAATTCGCTGACGGCCAAAGCTGGAAGTCGCTGGGTATCGACGGAACTGAGTCCTTCAACATTGTGGGTCTCTCCAATGATGTTCAACCAGGCCAACGCGTAAAAGTAGAAGCAACTCGCCAAGACGGCAGCAAGTTCGAGTTCGACGTCATCGTTCGTCTCGACTCCATGGTAGACGTAGACTACTACCGCAACGGTGGTATTCTGCAAACCGTTCTTCGCCAACTGCTGGACGAAGGCCAACCAGTAAACGCGTAAACTGCGCGACACAAAATAAGTTCGTAACAGCACCCACCCACAAAGGGCAGACTCCGAGAGCGTCTCGGCAGTCTGCTCTTTTTTGCATGCCGTCCCCTGTGCGCACATTGAATGTCCGTGGTGCTGTCGGGAAAAGAAAAAGCACCACAGAACTACATGTCCGTGGCGCTATCATGAAAAGAAAAAGCATCACAGACTACGTGCCCGTGGCGTTATCGGAAAAAGAAAAGCACCACAGAACAAACAAGCCCGTGGCGCTTTTCCATGGCATTATTGCAAAAAGACATCCACCACAGAGTAGCGTATTTTCCGTGGGGTTAGCGTAGATGACAAAACCATGTACGGCATCGTCAGCAATCCAGGCCCGCCAAAGCCCATCGGACGCTGCCCTCCCGGCCCTGGTCCGGCTCCCGGTCGTCCCTGGGGAGGACGTTGTTGTCCATCACTCATGCGATTTCCTCCTCCGTTAGCTGGGATTTGACGATCTCCTGGTACACGCTACAGGTGGCGAGCAACTCGCGGTGTGTACCGATTCCCGCCACTTTGCCTTCCTCCAACACGATAATCTGGTCGGCGTCCATCACGGTATTGACCCGCTGCGCGACGATGATGACCGTCGCATCCCCTGTCTCCTGCTTCAAGGCAGCCCGCAGCTTCGCATCTGTCTTGAAGTCGAGGGCGGAAAAGCTGTCGTCAAAAATGTACACCTCCGGCTTGCGGACGAGCGCACGGGCGATGGAGAGGCGCTGCTTTTGCCCGCCTGACAGGTTCTGCCCGCCTTGGGCGAGGACGGTATCCAGCCCGTCCGGCATGCTCGCGATAAACTCGGCTGCCTGCGCCACGCTTACGGCATGGCGGACTTCCTCGTCTGTCGCCTCCTCTTTTCCGTAGCGGATGTTGTCTGCGATCGTCCCCGTAAACAGCAGCGCTTTTTGCGGGATAAAGCCAATGCGGGAGCGCAGCTCGCTTTGCGACCACTCGCGCACATCGACGCCACCGACGCGGACGCTGCCGCTCTCGACGTCATAGAAGCGCGGGATCAGGCTGACCAGCGTTGTTTTTCCTGCGCCTGTTCCCCCGATGATCGCCGTCACCTGGCCGGGCCTGGCGGTAAAAGAAAGCTCAGACAGTGCAGGCTTCTCTGCGCCAGGATAGCGGAACGTCACCTGCTCGAAAGCGACTTGCCCGCCTTTTCCCGCGCCAGATGGGTCTGGCTTTTCCCTGTCGACAATGATCGGCTCTGTCGCGAGCACCTCGTGAATGCGCACCGCCGAAGCCGAAGCTCTCGGCACCATGCTAAACATCATCGACGCCATCATCAGCGAAAACAAAATTTGCATCGCATACTGCAAAAACGCCATCAGGTCGCCTACCTGCATGTGCCCGGCGCTGATCCGCAAGCCGCCGAACCAGATGATGGCAATCGACGTGACGTTCATCATCAGCATCATGACAGGCATCATCCCCGCCATGATCTGGTTGGCTTTGATCGCCGTCGCCGTCAAATCTTCATTGGCACGGTCGAACCGCTCCCGCTCGTGCTCCGTCCGGTTGAACGCCCGCACGACGCGGATTCCGGTCAACGACTCGCGCAGCACGAGATTCAGCCTGTCGATTTTGCCCTGCATTGCTTTGAAGTACGGAATCCCTTTTGAACCGATCAAAAAAATCGCCAATGCCAAAATCGGAATCGCCACGATGATGACGAGAGACAGCTCCGCGTCCTTCGACAGCGCCATGATGATTCCGCCAAAACACATCATTGGTGCCATCACCAGCATCCGCAGCATCATGTTCAGCACTTGCTGGACTTGCGTAATGTCATTGGTCGTCCGGGTAATGAGCGAGGCCGTCCCGTGCTTGTCGAACTCCTGCAACGAAAAACGTTCGACGTGGCTAAACACGCTGCTGCGCAGCCGCATGCCAAAGCCGGAAGCAGAGCGGGAAGCCAAATAGCTCGCCGCGACGGACAAAGCGGCCGCGACGGCGGATACTAGCAGCATCCAGCCTCCGGTTCTCCAGATATAGGCCGTGTCTTCCTTGACGATCCCTTCGTTGACGATATGGGACATCAGGTTTGGCAAATATAAATTCGCCAGCGATTGCAGCAACATAAAAAACATCGTCATGGCGACCATATAACGGTATGGCCGCAAAAAACGCAATAATTTCAGCAAACAAATCCTCCTCTTGCTTGATAGGCTGCGGCGGCGGATGCCCTCACGCCCGCACCATCGCGACGCACGATTCCGTCGCCGCTTCGATGTCCGGCGAGAGCAACTGCTTGACCTGCTCCATGTCGTGTCCTTCTGCGAGCAAGCTTCTCTTTTTCCGCTGCAAAAAACCCATGGCGTGCATCATGGCTCCCCAATATTGTTCTGCGAGCAGCTCCGGCTCCATCCGGCGAATATCGCCTGTCTCCATTCCGCGGCGCAACGTCTCCACCAGTACCTGCAAATTGTTGTCGCGCCACAACAGCGTCTTCAACTCGTCCCCTGTGAACAGCTCGCGCAGGTCGTGGCGCATGCGGAAAAAGAACATGACGTGCACGGAGCTTTCAAACAAATTGTGGAACATGACGTGCGCGAATTGCCGGCACAGCTCTGTAGCCGTCCCCTCCTGGGAAAAATGATGGCGGGTGTGCTTGTTGGAGAGCTGGAACATATGCACAAACAAATCGCGAAACAACGAGCGCTTGTCTTTGTAGTAGTAATACACCAATCCTCTGGCCACGCCGGCACGCTCCGCCACATCCTTGATATCTGCGGCTGCGTATCCTTTTTCCACGTAAACAGCAAGAGCGCCCTGCATGATCGCTTCTTTGCGCTGGGCGCGAATTTCTTCATTCTGCTCCTTTGAGCGAGGCACGAGCTGCTCCCTCCTTTTTCATTGACTTTCGTGTCAGTCAAAATATAATCCTCCTGCCAGCAAGTGTCAAGAGGCGAATGTCGGGCCTTGGTTTAAAACGAATGCATGTTCTCTCCCGCCTTGAGCCACCTTATGCATAAGGAGGGATTCCGTGATGAGCGAGAAAAGCTTTGAGCAAATTTACGCCGACTACAAAGCGGCAGGCGAGCAGCAAGCGTTGCAGGAAAGCGCAGGAGCGAAAAGAGTCCTATCGCCTGATTCAGACAAAGAGCGGATCGTCGCCGTGCGCAAAAACGATGACGGAGACTTGATCGCATTCAAAACAAGCAGCGGACGTGAGCTGGACTACGTCACCGCCTTGCAGGAAGCAAAAGCGGGACAACTTGCGCACGTAGACGTGTTTCACAAATACGGACGGGATATTTTGCGCAGCGAGCCGGACGGCATCAAAGAAAACAATCTGGACCAGTTGCCCATTTTTTGACCACAGGAAAAAAGCGCTCAGGCTGGTGAGCGCCGCTTGGCGTTGCAGGTGCAGGCTGTTGGCTAAGCGGCCTGCTTTTTTTATTGGTGCTTTGGAATCGGCCACGCCTAAGTAGCCCGGAAGACGAATACTTATGAGAAAAAAGTATGCATGACATTCTTTTCCAAAGGGAAAACAAGGCTTTCCATCTTGTTTTGGAAAGGTACCCGTAATGAAAAAACCGTTTCGCGAAACGTGGATCGAGGTCAATCTCGATGCCGTCAAAAGAAACATCCGCGCGATTCGCCGCCATATTCCGAAGCTGTACGGCAAGCAGGGGAACGCGGAGATTACGGTCGATGAAGTGGCGGAAATGCTCGGGACGATCAACTATGAAGTCGTCGCTACTTTGAGCAACCGCATTCCGCGCCTGTTTTTGGAGAAAGGCGAGGTCGTGGAGGTGAGCCATTTGCTGCCGGAAGGATAACCGCATAAAAATCTCCCCCTCATGCACAGCGTCTGCCGGCTCGCGAGGGGGAGATTTTTTATGCGGCTGTATGTGGAATAATTTAGCGGCGACGGCAAAAAATAAAACCACGATACTCATGGAAAGGAATGGAAGCATGAAGTCGAGATGGACATCCGCCATCCTTTGGTTGCTTGTGCTCAGCTTGCCACTCATTGGCTGCAAGGCTGGCGAAAGATTGCAAATCCAGGAGAAGATCCCCGCTCCGCTGTCTTCCGAACAAGAACAAACGCAAGGGCCAAAACCCGTTGTGCTCATCCTCATTGATTCGTTGATGGACAAGCCGCTGCAGGAGGCGATTCGCCAGGGGCGCGCTCCTGCCTTGGCCTTTTTGCGGGAAAAAGGGCACTACTTCCCCCATGTCGTCAGCTCGTTTCCGACGATGTCCGTGACGATCGACAGCACGTTGCTGACCGGGACCTACGCCGATCAGCATCACGTGCCGGGTCTGTCCTGGTACAACGAACAAGAAAAGCGGATGGTTTACTACGGTTACGGCCCAAAGGAAGCGATGAAGATTGACCAGCCGCAGGTGCTGCTGGACGCGATTTGGCAGTTGAACCAGAGTCAGTTGAATCCGCAGACAAACACGATCCACGATGTGCTGGCCGACCAAGGCAAAGATTCGGCTTCCATCAATGCGATTGTGTGGCGGGGCAAGACCGAACATGCCTTAAAAATCCCGCATCTGATCGAGATTGCCGCGCAACTGCCGGAAGAGCTGAACGTAACCGGGCCGAAGCTGCTGTCTTACGCCGCCTTTGCCCAGCTCGATCCGAACCAGAAGCGCCATACGCGCATCTGGCGCAAATACGGCATGAACGACGAGTTTTCCGCCCAGGAAACTGCTTTTTTGATCGCGCATGACAGGCTGCCGCCGCTCACGATCACGTACTTGCCGGAAAATGACATGGAGGTCCACCGCAAAGGCCCGCTGACGCTGGAAGGGATTGAAAATGCCGACAAGGCGCTGCAAACCGTGCTCGACGCCTTTGGCTCGTGGGACAAGGCCGTCGAGGAGGTGCGCTGGATCGTCATGGGAGACAGTGCCCAAAGCGCGGTGCAGGATGATCGGCAAGCGGCGACGATTGATTTGCGCAGCTTGCTCGCCTCGTACCGGATTTCCTCGATCAGCCGGCCGCCGCAAGCAACCGACCAGATCGTGATCGCCGCCAACGAGCGGATGGCGTACGTCTACGCGCTCGATCCGCAGCTTTCGCTCTCTGCCGTCGCGGCACAGTTGCAGCGCGAACCGCGGATGGACGTGATCGCGCGAAAAGAAGGACAGTCAATCGTCGTCACGGCAGGAGGCAGCAGCAAGCAGATGACGTACAAGCCGGGCGGTCCCGTCAAGGACGAGTACGGGCAGACGTGGACGATCAGCGGAGACACAAGCGTATTGGACATGACCGTGAGCAAAAAGCGGCTCACGTACGGGAAGTATCCCGATGCGTTGGCCCGGCTGCACGGAGCCATGAACTCCCACCCCGGAAGATACGTCATCGCCACCGTGCAGCCCGGCTACGAGCTGATTACGGAAAGCTCCCCGACCCATATCGGCGGCGCTGCCCACGGCTCGCTGCATGCAGCCGACTCGCTCGTCCCGCTGCTCGTCACCGGAACCGATTCGCGTCCGAAATCGTTGCGCATCGTCGACCTCAAGGAATGGCTGCTGCGCCTGGTCAACGAAACCGACTAGGCGGATGCTGCTCTAGCCTTTGTTGATCCGCTGTCTGGCCGATTCGCGTTTGCCTGTGGCGGGAACGAGCTCGCCCACTTCTCCCAGGCCGAAAACAGGCATATTGACATACACACATTCGTAATGGCCCGCTTCTACCAAGTACGTCTCATGGTAAATTCCGACCGAGCCGTCTGCGCCCACTGCCTGATTGAACTTTTTCCACGCCTTCAGGTGCAGTGGGGCGTGCCGCGCATATTTTTCCAAATGCTCAAACGAACGCCAATATTGAATCTGGGTGATCGTGCACAGGCTCATGCTGGAGCGACTGCCCAAAAAGCCAAGCTCGGGATTTTGATACAGCTCCTCCACCATTCCGCCCATCGCCCGCGCAACCGGAAGCCATTTGTGAACCGCCAGCAGTTGGTTGATCCGCATGCCGATGATGAACACTACGTATGACCCTTCCATTTTTGCCGTGTACCGTCCAGGCACAATTTTCGCCATTGCGCTCTCCTACCTTGTCAAAGATTTGAGATGAAGCTCATAGCAAGCCATGAAATCGTCCGACCGGAACAAGTGCGCCGTCAAATACGCCCCGTAAAACATGGAGAACAGCAGCACGACAGCCTCCTCCTCGCTGACATCGTCGGCGAGTTCCCCGTCTTCGCGCGCTTCCCGCACACAGCGCACAAAAATCTGGTGCAAGTCCGCATCGCTGAAGGGCGCCCTGTCGCTGACATCGGGGAACAGCAAGGCCAGCTCCGCCGCTGACAGCGTCGGGACGCACGGATGCATTTTTTGCTCGGCGAGAAAGCTAATCAGGCTGAGCATAATCCCCGGATACTTCTCGCTTTCCTCCGCCACCATGGAAAAGATGTGGCGCACAGCAGCAAAGCCCCGCTTCCCGTTGGCTGACAGCTCGCAGAAGCAGCGCGCCTGCCAGATGCTCATGAAATAGATGAGCATCTCCTCTTTTTGCGGAAAAAACTTGAAAAACGTCACCTTGGATACTTCTGCCCGCTCGCAAATATCGTCGACGAGCACGCTGCGAAATGTTCCTTCGTCGATCAGGGCCAGTGCTGCCTCCAGTAAGGCGAGCTTCGTTTTTGCTTTTTTCTTTTCTCGCAGCGAAATCGTTTCCGTCATAGTTCCCTCTCTTTCGTTTTCCAGTTACATCCAAGAAATACAATAGCATTCATATTAACTCGAGTAAAGTTTTTTATTTAAGTAAATGAATTGTACAACGGCGTTTTCTCCTCTTCCAGTAGCCAATGGCCCCAAAAGCCATACCATAGGTAAAGAGCCCTGCGAAGGAGAGAATCCCGTGAGAATTTGCTTTTCCTGTAATCTCATCGAATTCAAGCCAAAGGGAAACGTCCTGCAATTTTTTATTTTGCTGCGTTCCGTCGACCGTATCGTGACGAAGCTTGGCGCGAGCGAGCGCAAGCGGTACGTGCTCGATTGCGTCTTGCCTTTTCAGTTCCGCAACGGAACGGGCGGCTTTACGTTTGAACACGTCCGGTTTCACAAGTCGGACGATCTCGTGAATGACATCATCGCCCGCGACCAAAAGCACAAATACGACTTTTTGTTTATCCGTGGCCGCAACGAGGCTTTTCACCTGGTGGAAAAAAAGCCTGCGCTCGGCAAAAAGCTGCTCTATTTGGCCGTCCAGTACAATTTGCGGGACCCGTACATCATGGGCAGACTGGATCACATTTTCCAGCATTCCCGCGTCGTCTTTTTCCAGACGGAGCCGAATGCCGACAGATATCGCCGCTACCAGCTCAGCAAAGCGAAATACTCGGCGCAGGAGCTACAGCGCAAAATCCAGGTGCTGCCCCAGTTCGTCGAACCCCACGACGGCGAGCCGCTCACCCGTCTGCCTGGCGAGCCTTTGCATCTGATCTGGGCAGGCGTCATCCGACCGCGCTATGGACTTGCTGTCGCCACCAAAGCGATTCGCCTGATTCGCAAAAGATATCCGAAAGCGAAGCTGCGCGTCCTCTATCCGTCCATCGTCGGCAGCTATCAAAAAAAGGCGCGGATTCTGCTGCGCACGTCTGGCGTCGCCGACCACGGGCAAAAGTCGATGTGGACGACCAAAAAGATGATCGTGCAAAGCGGCATCGGCATTGCGCTGCTCTACGACGATACCCCGGACCAGAACCCGTCTCACTCGTACTTGTCCCGGATCATCGAATGCATGGCGCTCGGCGTCCCTGTCCTGACGACCAAAACGATCGGCAATCTCGCGTTGCTGGGCGAACATTACCCGCTGTTTGTGCAGGATGCCCACGACATCGCCTTCCATTACGAAAAGCTGCGCGATCCCGCCTACTACCAGGACATGAGCCAGTACGTCCGGGCGCGCGGGGAGCGCTTTCTCGCCGACAACGCCGTCCAGCCGTTTTGGCGCGTGCTGCAAAGCGAGTACAGGCAGCGCAAATAGCAAAAAAAGCCAACACGCCCGCAAGCAAGCGTGTTGGCTTTTTGGTTATTTCATCATTTTTCCCATGCGATAAGCTGCTTCCATGATGTAGGGAGCGTACTCGCTCATTTTTTCCGGGGTGAGCCGGTTGGATGGGCCAGATGCAGCGATTGACGCCACCAGTTGTCCGTTGCGGTTGAAGATCGGCACCGCTACGGCCGCTGTCCCCAGCTCGCGCTCCTCCACGCTGGTTGCAAAGCCAAGTCTTTTGATCTGGTCGAGCTGCTCGACATACGCCTCCCGATTGACGTATTCCGGCCAGTCGGGATCGTTCAGAACTTGTTCCAGCACATGCGGCTCGTCATAGGCGACCAACACCTTGCTGGACGCCCCGACGGCCAGCGGCATGCGCGCCCCGATCGGCGCGACCCTGCGAATCGGCTGCCGACTCTGCACAGCCTGAATGCGTATTCGCTCGTTTCCATCGCGCACGTACAGGCTGATCGTTTCCTCTACCAAATCCCGCAGCCTCTCCATCTCGGGCAAAAGCAGTGTGGCGGGATCGTCGTTATGCGTCAGGTTGGCGGAAAGCTCCCAGATGCGAAAGCCTAACCGATATTTTTCCGTCTGGACATCACGGATGAGAAAGCCCTTGTTTTCCAACGTCGCCAGCAAACGATGCACCGTGCTTTTATGCAAGGAAAGCCGACTCGATATCTCACTTAGCCCAAGGTCTGTGGCGTCCGTAAAACAGAGCAGGATATCCAAAGCACGCTCGACGGAACGAACGTTTGCTTTTTGTTCATCCATTTGTTCTTACACCTGCTTCCTACTTGGTTCCGTTCGTTTCATCTGATGAAACAAATATGCTACTTTTCAGTATACAAAAATTAATAGCATAGTAAAGAGCGAATCTTCCCCCGCCGAGCCAAATCCTACCTATTTTTTTGCGGCAAGGACATTCCCACAAGCGCTGAAACAAGCCGGACATACATTAGGAAAGAATCATGCGTTTCACATCACGATTGGGGGAATGACCTTTTTGGGCAATAAAAGCGAGTCAAAACTGACCAAGTACTACGTGCTGCGGGCAAGCTCCGCTCTGCCCGGCGCGCTGCCAAAGACGCGCAAGTTTTCCAGGCGCGCTCTGTACAAGTTTCTCGACCGTTACCGCAAAGTGATCGCCAAGCCAGCCTCAGGCAGCGGAGGCGCGGGAGTCATCCTCGTGACCGGGCTCGGCGGCGGCCGCTATCGGGTCCAGCGCGGGGCCAAGCGCAAGACGAAGCACGGCAAAAAAGCGGCGTACAAGCATTTGGCCGCAAAATCAAAACGCGCTATCTCGTGCAGCAGGGCATATCGCTCGCTCGCGTCAACAGCTCGCTGTTTGACGTCAGAGTCATGGTGCGGCGAAAAAGCGGACAGCCTTGGGTAGTGGCGGGCAAAGGCTACATCATCACCAACATTAAGCGCAGCGGCGGCAAAGTGCTCCCGCTCTCCACCGCGATTTGGCGCTCGAACATTCGCGGAGCCTCGTCCTCGGCGATCGTCTCCCGTTTGCAGCAGGTCGCACTGCTCGCAGCGAAACGGCTGGCCCGCTACTACACCCGCCAGCGCGTCTTCGGCTTCGATATGGGCATCGACGCAAACGGGCGCGTCTGGATCATCGAAGCAAACTTGCGGCCAGACATTTCCTTGTTCCAGAAGCTCGCCGACAAAAGCATGTACCGCACCATCCTGGCCTATCGCCGCCACGGATGAACAAGCGGGTGTCCCCCTGCTGGCAGGCAAGGCTGCCTCGCGGGGATACCCTGCTTTCTTTTTCGGGGCTGGTCCGCCTGCAATGGGAAAGGGGCGCATCCCGTCGTCTGCGTCAGACATGCGGGACAGCCCCCTGTTTATTGGCCTTGTTTATTAAAAATCGAAGTTGTCCGGATCGGGTCCAAAGCGCTTGTTCTCGTTCAGCGCACTGATTTTTTCCACGTCTTCGGCACTCAGCGCGAAGTCAAACACTTGTGCGTTTTGCACGATGCGCTCAGGCGTAATGGATTTCGGAATGGTGACAACCTCGTTTTGCAAATCCCAGCGAATGACGATTTGCGCAGGCGACTTGCCGTATTTTTGTCCCAGTTCCACCAACAGCGGATGATCGAGATTCCCCTGCATCAGCGGGCTCCACGCCTCCAACTGGATGCTGCGCTCTTTGCAATACGCGTGCAGCTCTTTTTGCGTGAGCAGCGGATGGTACTCGACCTGGTTGACGACAGGCGTGATCTCGCTGTGCTTTTTCAGTTCTTCCAGATGGTGAATGTGAAAATTGCTCACGCCGATCGCGCGCACGTATCCATCGCGGTACAGCTTCTCCAGCGCTTTCCACGTCTCCACAAACTTGTCTTTTACCGGCCAGTGGATCAGGTACAGGTCGAGCGTATCCAGCCCCAGCTTTTTCATGCTCGCGTCGAAAGCTTTGAGCGTCGACTCGTAGCCTTGGTCGGCGTTCCACACCTTTGTCGTGATGAACAACTGGTCGCGGTCGATTCCCGCCTGGCGGATTCCTTCGCCCACGCCTTCCTCGTTGCCATAGACAGCAGCGGTGTCCACACTGCGGTAGCCCGCCTCAATAGCCGAGCGGACTGCCACTGTTTCATTGCCATCTTTTGCTTTCCAGACGCCCAGACCCAGCCAAGGCATTTCCACTCCGTTGTTCAAAACGGAACGATCTGTGATTTGTGTTGCCATCCGATCTCCTCCCGACTCGCGCTGTTTATGTACTTACATTAAGAAAGTATATCACAGGTTGAGCGATCGGAAAACTCGACTGCTATCTTTTGGAAAAAAAACAATCCCCCTCAAACATCAGGGAGGCTCGCTTCTCTTGCTCTAGTACAGACGATTGGTGTAGCTGTCTTGCAAGCCCTCTGCCACCTCTTTTGCAGAGATGCCAGGGAGCTTCACGTGGTCTGCCAGCATTTTGGCAATATTAGGCGTCGTGCCAGCCTCCGGCCACTTGTCCGGCTTCCACAGCCCGGAGCGCATAAACGCCTTGGCGCAATGCACGTAGCACTCTTCCACCTGCACGCCGATTCCGAGCGCGGGAACCTTGCCCTTTACAGCCATTTTCTCCAAAATATCCTGGTCCTGGATCACACATGCCCGTCCGTTGATCCGCAATGTTTCTTCCAGCGTCGGAATCAAAAAAATCAGGCCGATGTGCGGATTGACCAGGATGTTGGTGATGGAATCCATCCGCTTGTTCCCCGGCCGCTCCGGGATGACCAGATGGCGGTCGTCGATGATGTGCACGAAGCCCGGCGCATCTCCGCGCGGCGAGGCATCGCAGTTTCCTTTTTCATCTGCGGTAGAAATAATCAGAAAAGGCGATTGAGCGATATAATTCCGGCAATGCTCATCGAGCTGGGAGATCGACTTGTTTTGCACCAGGGGGCTCGGTACTCCGAACGTTTCTCGCAGTTGCTCCTCGGACGTGACTACTTCGCGAAATATTCCGAATCCTGACATGACTGCACCTCTTTTTCCTGTTATGGAAAAGCATTACCTCCATCATACCATAACCAGCGGCTGTTCACGGCACCGATTTGCCTTCCCGCGCTCAGCGCCTGCCTTCGACGCACTGCTGAATGTACTGCACGGACTGGGCGTTCAGATAACGGTCCTCGATCAATAGCGGCAAAAAGCGCGACTGCCGCTTCAAATAGTCGCCGACGATGCTGGTGCACACAATCAGGCTCGGCTTCGCGGACAAAAACTCATCCAAGGACGACGGGTATTCCATCGAGCCGATTTGCAGCTCCAGGTGCGTCATCCCCGCGTTGAGGATGGATTGGCGGAAATTGTAGGCGCCCTCCCATGTCGTGCCGCCGATTCCCACGAGGCTGCCAGGAGGGAGCTGCTGCAACTCCCGGATCGACTGGAGATTCGATTCCAGCAAGCAGCCGATGACCTTCGGAACGTCACTGTCCCCCAAGCTGTCCAGCCATTTTTGCACCTCTTCTATGTGTAAAAACGTCGTGACGACGAGATCGTAGTAGCCGTTGAGAATGCTGCTTGCAAACTGCTCCAGGTCTTTAATCAGGCACGGCTTGACGGTGTAGCCGGTCGCCTTTTCCAGCTCGACCGCGTATTCCTGCACCTGTACGACATTACACTCGGCAAACAGGATGGCTGGCTTCGTCCGGCCCTGTGCCATCTGGAAGGCCGGCTGCTTCGCCTTTTCCAGAACGCGGGACAAGATCGTCTCTTCCCGCTGCTTTGCCGCGATTCCCTGGGCGCTCTTTTTCGGGAGCTTGTCCGCGACAAACGCCGCTCCGGCATCGTCCAGCGTCACGTAGCCTTCCGCTTCCAGCGCTGCATACGCGGCTTCGACCGTTTGTTGCTTCAGCCGCAAAAAGCCGGACAGCTCGCGGATCGTCGGCAGTTTGTCCTGCGGCTGATAAATTCGTTGCTCCATCAAGTTTTTCAACTGTTCCTTCAATTGACTAGAGACGGGAATGGAGGATGGACCATTGACAGACTTCTGCATCAAATCACCCCGTGAAAAAGGTATCGCAGTAATATTCTGTCATATTACAATAGGATAATTGGACAAAGCAAGTGCCAGATACGAGAGCCAATTCGCATCCGGCACATTCTTTTCTCAATCTCCACGCGGCGGAAATTCGCCAAGCACGCAAATGATATAGTTTACGCCTAAATAGGGTTGTCTGTTGTTGTGCGGCATCCCTTCTCCTGCGGGCGAAACGGCGAACTGGCTAAGCGTTGTCTGTGCCGACGCATCGGCTGGTCCGTAAGCCAAAAGCCCGCCTCTGCCCTCCGTGTTCGACCAGATCATCCCGTCCGGGTTGTTTGTCGTCGGCCTCTCCGCAGCGTTTGGAACGTGCGTATGCCCAGGCATCTGTGAGGTATTTAGCGTCACCGTGCTGCTGCCTCCCTGATCTCCGAACGCTTTCGGCGTCAAGCCATTGCCTGTTCCGTGGTGCATCGGCGCCGTCCCTTGCAAATTGGGCAAAGCAAACGTCATTTTGCCATCCCCGCCAAATCTCGTCCCCAAAATGGCAAACAGCGGCGTAAACTGCCCGATCGAAAGCAAACTTCCGTCGCAAAAAGCCCAGTTTTTCGGTGCGAACTGGCCTGTAAAAATCCGAATCTCCCCGACAAAGCCGTCCATTTTTCATTCCTCCTCGATCAGTTAGTTACGGGAAGGGTATATCCCTTGTATAGCAATGCAGTAATTGAGCACCTGGTAAGGCTGCATGTTGTTGTGCGGCTGGCTCCCTCCGGCTGCGCCCAGGGCATCGCCGCGCATCGTCGCATTCGGGGCGGCCGCAAACGCTTGTACATTCGTCATGGCCCATACGTTTGCTTCGGCCTTTCCGATTGATCCCGAGGTCGACAGCGGCTTGGCGACGTGCGTGTGCGGCGGCATTTCCCCAATGCTCAGCACATGCGCTTCCTCGCCGCCAGCCTGTCCGAGCGTGATTCCGTTTCCGGTGTGGACAGGCACTCGCCCCCGCAGGTCAGGCAAGGCAAAGGTCGTGACGCCGTTCCCCCCATAAGTCGCTCCGAGGATCGAATACAGCGCCTGGTGCTGGGCAATTTGCAAAATGGATCCATCACACAGCGCCCAGCCCCTCATCGGGAACGGAAAAGCAAAGGCGCGAATTTCTCCGAGAAATGGTTCTGACATCGCAATCTACCTCCCCTGGATAAATGTGTTGCCTACGATTGGACTGGATAATAGCCTATTGTCGCAATGATGAAACTGATAACGGTATAGGGCATCATGTTATTGTGCGGCTGGTTGCCGCCGATGCTTTCCACGGCGAGAGGGCTCATCTGGATCGCCGCCTGATTTTGCGAAAATTGCGAAATCCGCTTCGCCCAAACATGCCCGGCTGGTTCCACATCAGTCCCGTCCGTTGACGATACGTTGACCGTATGGGTGTGCGTCGGCAATTGGCCAGACTGAAGGACGACCGTCTCGGTTCCGCCCATCGCTCCCAGCGGGTAAGCAGTTTGCGTGGACGGGTTGGTGCCCATGTGTACAGGCACTCGGCCGCGCAGATCGGGCAAGCCAAACGTGGTCATCCCGTCACCGCCATAGGTCGTTCCAATCACACTGAACAGCAGTTCATTTTCCGCTATCGAAAGCAATTGCCCCTCGCAAAACGCCCAGCCCCGCGGCGCATAAGTTCCCGCAAACATCCTGATTTCGCCCACATATGGTTCCATCGTTGTTGCTCCCTCCTTGTTTGCTTCTGCGTATTTGCCCGAAAAGCAGTCTCCGGTCTCTGCTTGCCGGTCTTGTCCTTCGCAAGTCAGAAAGTGCCAGCCGTATAGCTGGCACCTTCTTCTCTCAAAAAACACGGCGCTACTTTCTGACCTCCACCCGCACGCTGGCGGTCTTGCCTTCGTAGTTGATGGTGACGATCGTTTTACCCGCCTTGCGGGCAACGATGTTCCCGTCGATCACCTCGGCGATCTCCGGATCCTCTACCGTCCACTCGGCGTCCTCTGCAATCAGGTCCTGGTACCCTTTTTCATACGTGCCCGTCAGGACGAGCGCTTTTTCCTGCCCTTCCTTCAAGCGGACGTAGGCAGGTGCGACCTCGATGCGTCTCGGATGTTTTTCCTCGACAACCAGCAGGCGGACCCTGAATTTCCGTTTGTCTATGCTCCCGGAAATGACGGCTGTACCTGTCGCCTTGGCAACCATCCTGCCATCCTCGTCAACCTCCACGACATCCGGATTGGAGGAAGTCCATTCTACTTGATCCGTCACATCTTCTGTCGTGTCGTCGCCGTACAGCGCCACCAGCTCCAACTGCCTTTCCTCGTCTACCGCAAGCACGCCCTCGGTCCGGGAAAGCAGGCTGACTTTATCGCTTGTGCGGGTTGTGATCGTAACCGGGATTTGCAGCTCTTGCCCTTCGTACGTTACCGTGATGACGTCCTCGCCTTCGTCGCTGCCAGCCGTAATCTGGCCCGCTGCTACCGTGACGAGGCCGCGCTTCGTGCGGTACTCTACCTTTTTGTCTGTGGTGATCTCTGTCTTCTCGTCCCCTTCGACCTTGAAAATCTGGACGTGCGCCCGCTCTTGTGGCTTCAGGCGGAACGCTTTTTTCGAGGCTTGCAGGGAGGAAGAATCGGCCTCTTCCTTGACCGTTACTTCTACCGTATCCGTGTAGCCGCCATCGACAGTAGTGACGGTAATGCGCGCAGTCCCTGCTGCCCGTGCCACGATGTTCCCCTGACTGTCTACCTCCGCCACAGCGGAATGGCTGCTCGCCCATCTGACCCGTTTGCCGCTCGCATTTTCCGGCTGAATCACAGCGGTCACTGTGCGCGTATCGCCTGCTTGCAACTGCAGGCTGCTCGCATCGAGCTGTACGCCTGTCACCTTGACCGTTGTTGGCGGAGTCGGAACGTAAACGGACAGCCTGATTTGCGCCTCCAGTTCAATCGTGTTGTGCGCCTCGTCGCGCAGTTGCAGCAACACTTTTTTCATCCCGTTGCCGGAAGGAAGCCGCCACGGAACCGTTGGAGCCGCCTGTTCCCAGTCGCTCCAGCCCTCGTTTTCATTGGCGAAGCGCATTTCTACCTCTCCCAGCGAGTCGGTGGCGGTAACGTTCAGCGTCACATTGACCGAGCTTGCCGTCGCAGCGTCGTTGTTAATGGCAAACGTGCCCTGCGGAGGCGTTTTGTCGATGGTAAAGGCAATCTGCGTGAAGTTGCTTGCGGCGTCGGTGACGACCAGTTCGTGCTCGCCCTCATCGCTTACCGTCGTGCCGCTTGTAAATGACTGACCGTCGAGTGTAGCCGTGCCCTCGTTGAACGTGATCTGCACGTCTTCCCGGTAGCTTTTGCCATTCTCGATACCATGCACGACCGGCGCGTTCATATCAAGCTCGATGCTGCTTGTAAAGGACGAGACATTTCCGGCCTGATCGCGCAGTTGCATGCGAACGATTTTGCTCCCATCGTTTGCCGACAGCTCCCACGGCAGCGCCGAAACGACGTCGCTCCAGGCGTTCCACTCTTCATCCTCGTTGGCGAAGCGAGCCTGCACAGGGCCATTGGCATCTGCTGCCGTAACCGTCAAGTTGACCGTCCGCGTCTCTGTCACGAGGTTGCCCCCGTTAATGAGCAAGCTTCCCGCCGGCATGGTCGTATCCAGAACAATCGTATCGCTTACGTCCGTCGTGTACCCCGCTTTGTCCTCCAGGCGCACGTAGACGGTTTTGCCGCCATCTGCTTCGGACAGCGTCCACTCTTTTGTCAGGGCAAACGGCTCGGCTGGGCTCCATGTGCTTCCATCGTTGGAAAAGGACATGCGCGTGTCCGGTGCGCCTTTGTTTGCGTAAAGATCCAGCGTCACATTGCGCGAGGTTGTGAACGCCGCGCCCTGATTAATCGCGAGCGTCCCCGTCAAAGGCGTCTTGTCGATCGTAAAAAAGATGGTTGTTTTGTTTCCGGCCGCATCCGTTACGACGAGCGTGTACTGCCCGTGCCCAGTAACGGTTGTTCCGCTAAGGAAAGGAGCGTCGTTCAACGTAGCCGTCCCGTCCGAAAAGGAAATCTGCTGGTCGGAGTTGTACACGCCCTCATGGGTCACCCCGCTGACTACAGGCGGTGTCGTATCGAGCATGATAGACTTTTGCAAGTCGCGCACGTTGCCCGCGCGATCGCGCAGTTGCAAAAAGACTGTTTTCGTACCGTCTCCGGTGGATAGCTCCCACGCTTTCGTCTGCTGCGCCGGCTCCCAGTCCGACCAGTCATTCGTCCCTGTAGGGGAGAAACGCATTTGCAGTTGATCGTCCGCATCCGCGTATTGCAGCTTCAGTTCAACCTGCCGCTCGTTCGTCACGCTCTGGTCGTCATTGATCGTAAAGCTTCCGGTCGGGGCGGTTTGATCCAGCGTAATGTGCGCCTCCCATGTCGCCTCGTTCCCGGCCGCATCTCTCAGCTTGACCGCCACGCGCTTTTGCCCATCGCCGGAACTGAGCGTCCACGACTTCGTAGCCGCAAACGGTTCGGATGGCTGCCACCCTTCCGCGTCATTGGCGAAGGCGGCCGTCATCGGGGACATATCCGTCACATTCAACTGCAGCACGACCTGCGGGGTGTTCGTCCAGTCCTCGCCATTGTTGATCGTGAAGGTTCCCGCAGGCTTTGTCCGGTCAACCGTGAAGGAAACGGTCGTGGTATTGCCTGCCACGTCCGTGACAACCAGCGTGTACGTGCCGTCCTCGCTGATCTGCTCGCCATCCGCAAACGGCTCGCCGTTCAGTACAGCCGTCCCTTCCGAAAAATGAACGGTGACCTCCTGGTTGTAATAGTTGCCAGCCGCAACGCCTGTCACTTCCGGCGGAACCGTATCCAGCAAAATGCTGGCAGAGCGTGTGACTTCATGCCCCGCCGCGTCGCGGAATTTGGCGTAGACCGTTTTGTTTCCGTCGCCGCTGCTCAATTTCCACTGCAGCTCAGGCTGGACAGGCTGCCATCCGCCTGCAAACACGCCGTCCGTATTGGAGAGCGTCATCTCTACAGGGCCTTGCGCATCTGTCGCTTCGATCAGCAGCTTGACAGTCGCAGACGAAGTCGCCGTATTCGCAGCGTTCGTTCCTTTGATCGACAGGGCGGCTTCTGGCGGAGTCGTATCCAGCGTAATGCTGTCCTCGTATTCCCGCTCATGCCCCAGCCCGTCTTTCAGCTTCATTTTCACGGTTTTGCTTCCGTCTCCGGGGCTCAGTTCCCATGCTTTCGTGGCGGCAAGCCACTCCCATCCGGACCAGGTGGCCCCATCGTTGGAGAAGTTCATCTGAAGCTGGCCGATGCCTTCCCCGTCCGTCCCCGTGATCGTCAACACAACATTTCGCTTTGTCGTAAACGATTGGCCGCTTTCGATCTGCAGGGATCCCGTCGGAGCGGTTGTATCGAGAAAAAACGAAAGCGTCGTCGTGTTTCCAGCCATATCTGTCACTCTCAGCGTATAGTTGCCATCCGCTGTCACCTTGTAGCCGCTGACAATCGCGGCCCCGTTCAGAACCGCTGTCCCTTCGTTAAAGGTGATCGTCACAGGCTCCTTGTAATCGCCTCTGTCGACCACTCCCGTCACGAGTGGCGGGGTCGTGTCCAGCGTGATTGTAGCGCTGGCGGAAATCTGATGGCCGGCTTCATCCCGCGCCTGCATGTAGACCGTCTTTACTCCGTCTCCCGCCGCTAACGTCCAGGGATAGGAAGACGACGGGCTGTAAGCTTTCCAATCATCCGTCCATTGATCGGCGGCATTCGAGAACCGCACCTGTAACGGCTTGCCGAGATCAGGATCGGTGACTGTCGTTTTCAGACTGACCTGATTGAAGCTGGTGTAGAACATGCCCTCGTTAATCGTCAGCTCGGCAAAAGTCGGCGGCTCCTGCACATCCTCGACCCGGATCGTAAATGCTTTGGTGAGCGTGTTTCCGGCGGAGTCGCTCACCTTGACGTCGATGGAATAGCTGCTTTTCGTCTCATAGTCAAACGATGCCGTGGTGAACAGCTCGTTGCCGACAAGCTTGAAGGCGCCTTGCTCGTTGCCTGTCAACTCAAACGTCAATTTGCCCTGATCTTCGCTGTCCGGGTCTGTCGCGTTGAACGTGCCGACCGGCGTGTCCGCCGGAAGATTTTCCGGGACGCTATCGTTGCTCAGTGAAATAGCGGTCGGCGGGGAGTTCGGAGCATAGGTGATCTCCAGGTACGGAATCTTTTCCGTTTGACCGGATGACTTGTCGAGAAAAGCGACCTGTATCCGTGGTGCGCCACCCGCTGGCGGCAACTGATGCCCTTTTAGCACAAAGCTCGCTACTTTATCCGCCGACTGCTCCCGCAGAAAATCGGTCACGTCAAACGATACCCAGTCATTCTGCCTCAGACCGGATTCCGTAATCCGCTCGATCAGCTCTGCGGTTTGCGGAAGAACAGCATCCCGCTCTGTCCAGGAATCATTCTGGGCGGCGTAAAGATCGAGAAACGGTTTTCCTTGGAAGGCATCCACCTGAGTCAGAAAAAGACGCAAATAGGCCGACTGGATTTTCCGGTTGAAATCAACCTGACCGCTCCCCAACTGAAACTTGAGAGCTGCATTGGCAGCCCCAAAAGAGTCGGCATATCCGACAAATATCGCATTCAAGTTTCCTACGCCGTCGGGTGTTCCGTGCTCATAGGCATCTGTATCCACAAAAAAATCTTCGCCCACCGGGACCTTGGCCGAAGTCTGATTCGCTCCGGCAGGCGGCACCATTGGCTGCGCCAGCGAAAAAATCAGCAGCAACGACAACAGCCGTGCAAGCAATCGTTTCATATCGTCCTCTTCATTCCTCCCTTCGCCGTTGATGCGCTTTTACTCGTTTCTTTTCAGCCTGTTCGCCTGGCATACTTTGGGACAGGCATCTAGGAAATGGCAAACCAATTTTAGCAAAAGATGCTCCAGCGTGAACCTTACTAAAGTTAGTTCTTTTGTTGCTATTTTGGCGAAGCACTCGCCGTACGGCACGAGTGTCGAGCGCCACGAAAAAACCGCTGTTTCGCCCGGCATGCATGAGCCTGAGCACCAGCGGTTTGGCTTTGCTTTTTTATTGTTCGCGCTGGCGAAATCCGGTCAAAAACGACAGCAGCACGTGAACAGCCGTCTTGACCGTCGCTTCAGCGCGGTCCTTGTACGGGTCGAGACAGACGAGGTCCATCGCCTTGACCTTCGGATGCAGCCCTGCCGCGTAGACAGCTTCGAACAGTTCGTCGCTGTGCATGCCGCCGGGCGTGGAAGCAGGAACCCCCGGGCCGTAGCTGCAATCGAGTACATCCATGTCCACGGTCAAATAGATCGTGTCCACCTGGCCCGCGAGTTGCTCCAGCGCTTCCTGCACCGTCCGGGCCACCCCTTTTTGCCGCGCCTGGCGAAGCGTCGTATAGCGCACGCCTGTTTCGTCGGCGTATGCTTTGAGCGAGCGGGCGTTGAAAAAGCCGTGCAGCCCGATGTTGTGCACATCCCGCGCGCAAATCGTGCCGCTCTCGATCAGATTGCGGATCGGCGTGCCGTTCGAGGGGCCGTTATCCGCCAGGTCGCGCAGGTCAAAATGCGTGTCCAGTTGCAGGATGCCCACCCGCTCGTCGGGATGGACGTCCTTGTAGCCTTTGATGAGCATCGCCGTGATCGAATGATCGCCGCCCAGCATCACGGGCAAAAGCTGCGGATGGTGCGTGCGCATGTGCGCCATCGCTTCCCGGATGTTGCGATGGCACTGGGCGATGTCGGTCACATGCTGCCTGACGTCGCCGAGGTCGACGACGCGCAGCGGCTGCAAGTCCACGTCGTGATCGAGATTGTAGGTCGTAAAATACTTCCACGCCCGCCGCATCGCGTCCGGATTCTCGCTCGCTGCCGAGGCCGAAATGGACGAGCGCGACAGCGGCACCCCAAGGAGCGCCACGTCGTAGTCGCTCCAGTCGGTGCTGCCCGCCGTCGCCGGATCGAGCGTTGCAATCCACTCGCTTACTTTTGGCTCGGTAGGCGCTGCGCTCCGGTCCCAGGAAAAGCTGGGCGGCTTCAGGAGCGGATACGGGTACCCTGCTGTCATACGCGTCTCCCTCCCGCGACGACGACCGTGCCCTGCTTGATGACCGTGTCTACGTGGTTGACGCCGTAGCGATATTGCAAGGTCATGAAGTCAGGCACGTCAAAAATGGCGATGTCCGCTTTTTTCCCGACCTCGATGCTGCCGACCTCGTGCGCGCAGCGGATGGCGTGTGCGGCGTTGATCGTCGCGGCCGTCAACACTTCTGCCGGAGTCATCCCCATTTTCAGGCAGCCGAGATTCATCATCAGCGGCAGCGAGACAGTCGGCGAGGAGCCAGGGTTGCAGTCGGTCGAGATCGCGACTGCCACACCGCGGTCAATCATTTTGCGTCCGTTCGCAGACTCTGCCATCAGGAAAAAAGCTGTGCCTGGCAACAGCACCGCGATCACGCCTGCCTCTGCCATCAGCTCGATCCCGCGATCGGAGGCGCGCAGCAAATGATCGGCAGATACGGCGCCGAGCGAAGCCGCCAACTCCGCGCCTTCGTACGGCTCGATTTCATCCGCGTGGATTTTCGGCAGCAGGCCGTGGCGCATTCCTGCTTCGAGAATGCGCCGCGACTGCTCGGGGGTAAAGACGCCGCGCTCGCAAAACACGTCGTTGAAAACAGCCAGCTTGCGCCGCGCGACCTCGGGAATCATTTGCTCGATGACCAAATCGACAAACGCATCCGGCGTTTCCTTGTACTCGCGCGGAACCGCATGTGCGCCCATGAACGTGCTGACGAGATCGACCGGATGCTCTTCATGCAGCTTTTTCGCTACTTCAAGCTGCTTGAGTTCGTCCTCCAGGGTGAGGCCGTAGCCGCTCTTGGCCTCGACGGTCGTCACCCCGTGCAGCAAAAACTGGTCGAGCCGCCGCTTGCTCTCGGCATACAGCTCTTCGTGTGTCGCCTGTCTCGTCGCCGCGGTCGTCGCGTGGATGCCGCCGCCGTTGTTCATGATTTCCATGTACGTCGCGCCGTTCAAGCGCATGTTGAACTCGTTTTGTCTCGTACCCGCATGCACGAGGTGCGTATGCGGGTCGATCAAGCCTGGCGTGACCAGCTTGCCCGTGGCGTCGATGACGTCTGCTTCATGCGCCCGCTCGCGGTAGACGCTCGCCAGTTCGTCGTCGGTGCCGACCCGCTCGATCACGCCGTTTTCCAGCCATACGCTGCCGTCCTCAATAATCGCCAGCTCGTTCATTCTGGCCCCTGTCACCGGAGCAGAAGACCCGCCAGCCAACGTGGCGAGCTGGCTGGCATGGCGAATCCATACTGGTTTTTTCATCGCTGTTTACTCCTCCAACATCGGGATGTTGACGCCTTTTTCCTTCGCGGTGCGAATCGCCAGCTCGTAGCCGGCATCCGCATGACGCACGATGCCCATCCCCGGATCGGTGGTCAGGACGCGCTCCAGTCGGCGGGCGGCTTCCGGCGTGCCGTCTGCCACGATGACCATTCCCGCATGCAAGGAGTAACCCATGCCGACACCGCCGCCGTGATGGACAGATACCCAGCTCGCGCCACCTACCGCATTCATCATCGCATTCAGGATCGGCCAGTCGGACACCGCGTCGCTGCCGTCCTTCATCGCTTCCGTCTCGCGGTTGGGCGAGGCGACGGAGCCGGAGTCGAGGTGGTCGCGGCCGATGACGATCGGCGCTTTCAGCTCGCCGCGCGCTACCATGTCGTTGATGATCTGGCCAAACCGCGCGCGCTCGCCGTAGCCCAGCCAGCAAATGCGGGACGGCAGCCCCTGGAACTGAATGCGTTCCTGCGCCATGCGAATCCAGTTGCACAGATGCGTATTGTAGGAAAACTCGCGGAGAATCACTTCGTCGGTCTTGTAAATGTCCTCGGGATCGCCGGACAGCGCGACCCAGCGGAACGGCCCTTTGCCCTCGCAAAACTGCGGACGGATATAGGCGGGCACGAAGCCAGGGAAGCGGAACGCCTCCTCGACGCCTTCGTTTTTCGCCACCTGTCTGATGTTGTTGCCGTAGTCAAAAGTGACGGCTCCTTTTTCCTGCATAGCCAGCATGGCGCGAACGTGATTGGCGATGCTCGCCTTGGAGCGTCTCTCATACTCCTTCGGATCGCGCGTGCGCAGCTCTGCCGCCGCTTCGAGACTCATGCCTTCCGGGATGTAGCCGTTGAGCGGATCGTGCGAAGAAGTCTGGTCGGTCAACACGTCCGGGATGAAGCCCTTGGCAAGCATCGCGTTCAGCACTTCCGGGGCATTGCCGAGCAGCCCGATCGAAATGCCTTTTTTCTCCCGCTTGGCCGTCTCCGCCATCTGGATCGCTTCGTCGAGGCTCTCTGTCATCACATCGAGATAGCGCGTATCCAGTCTGCGCTGGATGCGGGTGCGGTCTACCTCGATGTTGATGCTCACGCCGCCGTTGAGCGATACGGCCAAAGGCTGCGCGCCGCCCATGCCGCCGAGCCCGGCCGTGACGGTGATCGTCCCTGCGAGCGTGCCTGCAAAATGTTGGCGGGCAAGCTCCGCAAACGTCTCATACGTGCCTTGCACAATCCCCTGGCTGCCGATGTAAATCCAGCTTCCGGCTGTCATTTGCCCGTACATCATCAAGCCTTTTTTGTCCAGCTCGTGGAAGTGCTCCCAGTTGGCCCAGGCTGGCACCAGGTTGGAGTTCGCGAGCAGCACGCGCGGCGCATCGGTGTGCGACTTGAACACCGCCACCGGTTTGCCCGACTGGATCAGCAGCGTCTCGTCGCTCTCCAATGTTTGCAATGTTTTGACAATCGCATCGAAACATTCCCAGTTGCGCGCCGCTTTCCCGATTCCGCCGTACACGACCAAATCTTCTGTGCGCTCGGCCACGTCAGGGTTCAGGTTGTTCAACAGCATGCGCAGCGCCGCTTCCTGCACCCAGCCTTTTGTATGCAGCTCGGTCCCCGAGTATGCCTTTATCATCTGTTCAATGGATTGTGTCGTTGTCATCGAAAATCCACCTGCTTTCCGTAGAATGTGTATCTCTTGGCTTTATTGTAAAAGCGCCGGGAAACGCAAAAAAGGCACCATGCTTTCGATTTGGTGCCTCTTCTTTCGATTGCTTCAGGCAATACAGATGGAATTTTCGAAAAATCTCCCTTTTCTTTCGATTTCTATCTTTTCTTTTGATTTCGTAACAAACGTGGGGTTGTACCCGTCTTTTCCTTAAAAATTTTACTAAAGTAATTGGCGTTGACGAACCCGCTGCGCTCCGCCACCTCCTGCACGGACAGAGCCGTTTCCAGCAGCAGCCGCTGCGCTTCCTTCACGCGCATCGCCGTCAAAACTTGCCGGAAGGAGCTGCCCTGCTTTTGCGCAAACAGCGTGCTGAAGTAAGCCGGACTGCGGTCGACGTGCCGGGCGACATCCTCCAGCCGCAGAGCCGGGTCGGTATAGCGCCCTTCCATGTAGCGCATAGCCTGCTCGATCACGTCTGCCCTGCCCTCGTCGCTGCGGTCGTTTGCGGTATCGAGCAGTTGGTTGATAAACAAAAGCAGCTCGGTTACGATGCGATACAAAATCGGCGCGTACAAAATCGTCTCGAATACGCGGTGGTACCCCTCTTCCAGAAAGGCGCTGTCCAGCCCGTGCGACTTCATGTAGCGCCTCACCTGGGCCAAAATGCTCGTCAACCGAATGCGCAACAGTCCCGGCTCGGGATACGGCTCGTCCTTGTAAAAAAAATGCGCGTACAGCCACTGCTTGAGCTGCTCGCGATTGCCGCTGTGCAGCATGTCGATCCACGCCCGCTGCTCGGCTGGCGTCAGGAACGGATCAAGCATCGTCCAGTTGACCTTTCCGTCGACCATGCTCACCTGCCGATAGCCTTTGAAAAAGCGCAGTTGCAACGCCTGGCTCGCCTGCTCGTATTTTTGCTGCAAGCTCTGTCCGGCGTCTTCCGCCTTGTAAATGACGAGAAACAGCGGGGCGTCGCTCGTCGCCTCCCAGTCCATCAGCAACCGCTTGCCAAACTGGTGCCACTGCGGCCAGGCAAGCGCCGTCTCCGCGGGAAAGACGGCGACAATCGCGTCACCTGTCGGCAGCAGCACTGGCTCGTCGCGAAACGGATAGTCCGCGAAAAAACGCAACAGCTCCGGGTGTCTTTTCGCGTCTTCCAACTGCGCGAGCATGACCGTATGTCCGCCGAGCGGCGACTGCCCCGGCAAAAACAAGTCGCGGTACGAAATCTCCCCGCGCCGTCCCTGGATGCTCCCGGCCCCCTGGTCGATGCGCGCGTCCCCTGCCCGCTCCTGACAAGAGCGCGTCAGCACGCGGCGGATGTACTCCGGGGTTTGCGGCTTCAGCCACAGGTCGCGCGCAGACAGCTCGATGCCTTGCATCGCCCGCTCGAACGTCGCTTCCGAGGTGGTGACGAGCACCGTCGGCCGATACTGGGCAACCAGCAGCTTCAGGCGCTCCCAGTGCGCCTTGTCGATCATGTCCAGCTCGATGCAGACGACCTCGGGAGTATGCGATTCCATCGCCTGAAACAGCTCTGCCGTCGTCCCTGCGCTGTGCACCTTGTCGTACGGGATGGCGCAGCTTGAGACGAGCCAACTGAGCCCTGCCCGCTCTGTCGGGTCCCTGTCCGCAATCAGCAAACTGGGCATTTGCAGCACTCCTTTCCCCGCTTTGTCCAAAAAATGCGACAGCTCTTTTGGCAAACAAAGGTTGCCCTCTCGCGGACAACCTTTGCTCCTTGCTCTATTCTTGTGTCTTAAACGGGTTTTCGATCATCGTGCCCATGATGTGGTCGAGCGGAATAAAGCCGATGTCCCGGGAATCCGTGCTGTGGTTGCGGTTGTCTCCCATGACGAAAATGTGGTCTGCGGGCACCTTCCATTTGCCGTCAGCCACGTACTGCATCGTCTCCTTGATATACGGCTCCTCGAGCGCTTCGCCGTTGCGGTACACCTGGTTGTTTTTGAACTCCAGCACGTCGCCCGGTCTGCCGATGACGCGTTTGACGTACATCGAATGGTCTTCTGCCGTGCCCGTCAACAGCGCCACCAACGGATGGCTGAGGACATCGTCCAAAAAGGACCGCTCGCGCTCCACGCGGCTGTCGATGACCACGATTTCGCCGTAGTCCGGCAAGTACGAAAACGTATGCGGCAGCTTGGACACGTATATGCGCTGCTGATCCTGCAAGGTCGGGTCCATGGAATGACCGTCAACCTTGTAAGGCTGAAACACGAAGATTCCAAGGACCAGGGCGAAAACGACTGCAAAAGCAATCGAACGAATCCATCCCATGATCTCTTTCATTGTGCAATGCCACTCCTCTCTTGCTTCTTCGTTCCCCCTGCTCTCTACCCACCATCATACCATAAAATGCGGCCAATCCAAAAAGCCGGTCCCCTCCTGGGCCGGCTGTGCCGCAAAACGAGACGACAGCAAGAGCGCCGGGCGAATCAGGACAGCCCGTACTCCCGCACTTTTCGAAACAGCGTAGCCCGACTGATGCCAAGCAGCGCCGCCGCCTCCTCTTTGCGGCCGTTTCGCTGCCGCACCTCCTGCATCGCTCGGGCGATCGCGGAGCGCTCCAGCTCTTTGAGCGTGACGATTTGCTTTTGCCCGGCCCCACCACCGTTTTCCGTCCACGCCTTCTCAGTGGCCGCAGCCGCCTGCAACTGCATCATCTGAGCGGGCAAGCTTCCGACCTGCACCCAGGCCGTCGCCTCCATATTGACGGCGTACCCGATCACGTTGGCCAATTCGCGGACATTGCCCGGCCAGTCGTGGCAAAAGAGCAAAGACCGTGTGTCCTGGGAAAAACCGCAGATCGCTTTGCCCAGCTTTTTCGCGTACGTCGCCAAAAAGTCGTTTGCCAACGGCAAAATATCCTCCCGGCGCTCGCGCAAGGAGGGCAAGCGGATCGGGATGACGTGCAGACGGTAGTACAAATCGAGGCGAAACAGCCCGGCCGCGACCCGCTCCTGCAAATCGAGATGGGTCGCCGCGATAATTCGCGCTTCGACCGGAACCGTTTTGCCGCTGCTCCCGAGCCGCTGCAGCTCTTTTTCCTGCAGCACCCGCAACAGCTTGCCCTGCAAATGCAAAGGCAAGTCCCCGATCTCGTCCAAAAACAGCGTTCCTTTGCCTGCCGCTTCGAACACGCCGGGCTGCCGCCGGAAATCGCCGCAAACGCATCGCCCGTTTCAGCAGCCGTCACCCGTCTCGCCATCTCGACGACCTCCTGCACATCGTCCAGCGTGATGACCCATTCCTTGATCGTATCGTCCAGTTGGATCGGGCGAATGGCGAACAAAAACGACTTGGGTACGCCGCCCACCGCCAGGAAGACCGCTTACGAATCATTCATGGAAGCTCTGTCGCACTTGTCTTGACAATTCGTCCTATAAAAAAACGCCGTCTCGTTCACTTTCTCCCAACAAGAACCGTAAACTCGACAGAAATCTCTCCGCCCTCCAGCTCATGCGCCTTTGCCAGTTGCTCTGGCTCGGCCCCCCACGTCAGCGGCGTCATCTGGATCAGCGCCGCCAGGCTCGGCTGATCCAGCCGAAACGAATACGCCACCCGCTCGCAGTCGATCAGCGAAAAGCTGGCGGCGAAGCGCTGGATCGTCGCTGCATTGGAATACGTCCGGTTGCCCGGCTGCACATAAAGACACTCGCGCAGCTCCCGCAAATATCGCTCGCCCGGCACGACCTTGATGACGAGCCCGTCTTTTTTCAGCATTCGCGCAAACTCCCGCGTATTGGGCGGCGACAGCACGTTGAGGATGGCCGCAAAGCGATTGTCGGCAAACGGAGCATTGGCCAGATCGCCGACGCACCAGATCAGCTCGGGATGCGCCTTGGCCGCGAGGGCGATTCCCGCTTTGGACAGATCGACACCAGCGCCGACGAACGCGACTGGCTGCCGCGCTTTCACCTCTTCGCGAATGCGAGCCAGATGCGAGCCTTCGCCGCACCCGGCATCCAGCACGGACAACGGCTCGCCGCTCGTCGCTGCGTACTCGGCGAGCTTTTCACTGACGGCGGCGTGCAGCGGTGAAAAAAAGCCTTTCTCGGAAATGGTTCTTCTCGCCAAAAACATTTCTTGCTCGTACTTCGATCGGTAGCCCGCATTCGCCAGGTGCACATAGCCGTGTCTCGACACGTCGAAGCAATGGCGATTGGCGCATGCAAGGCTGGCTGTATTAGCTGTATGGATGAGCGTCAGCGCCCCGTGGCAAACCGGGCATCTAAGCATCCCGCTATGCCGGGCCAGCAGTTCGGCCTGCCGCTCTTTTCTGGTTGGAAGCATAAAAAAAGCACCCCATTCATTCGTAATCGGTGAATGAAAAAAGGCACAGTCAAATAAACCCCGGCTCTCCTTTGGAAAAAACGAGCGGGATCAGGCTAGACTGTACCTTTTCTTACCGATAACGCATGAATTGGGGGCTCATACTCATAGTGGACGACACTCCTGTCAAAATCTTCACGGGGGCATGTCACCCCCGTATCTTTCATTATACAACAGATCGCCCAAGGCTGGCGCGCTTTTTTACATCCCCTCCCCCGTCAGCCGACTGCTGTGGACGAGCATGACCTGATCGTATTTCAGCATGATCGTCCCTGCTTCGTAGTCGCCGATGTTCGGCTTGCTCGCCTCTTTTCGCAAATTGCGGAACAGGGCGGCGACGGCGTTTACGCCGCTTTCATGCGCATGGGGATAGCCGCCGCCAAAGCGCGGATTGATCTCGGAGATCGCGTACTGGTCCCCGAGCAAAAAGCAGTCGATGTCGAACGGCCCGCGAAGCGGCAAGACGGAGACGAGTGACGTCACCAACGACGTCAGCCGCTCGTCCCGGATCGCCAGCGAGCGGTCTGTCTCGCCTGCCCGCATGCGCATTTTTTTGCGCGTAAACAGCGTCGTCAGCTCGCCCGTGAAGAGATCGGCGTAGCCGTCCACGCCGTATTCCTCCGCCTGCAAAAACGGCTGGACAATCAGCTCATCCTTCTTATGAGCGAACGCGGCAAGCTCCGCCTCTTTTTCCATACGGACAAGGCCGAGGCTGGCGCTGCCCTTGCGCGGCTTCGCCAATAACGGATAGGTCAGTTCTCCGCAGGCAAGCGCTGCTCGCGCCTCTTCCAGCGTATAAGTAGGCACGCATGGAAGCCCGTGGGCGCGCAAAAAATCGCAGGTCCCCTTTTTGTCGAGACACAGGTTCACCGCATCCAGCCCGGAGACGACGGCCTGCACGCCCAGCCGCGAAAACCGCTCGGCATGGGCGGCGAGCACGCCAAGCTCGGGATCGATCAGGGAGAGCACCGCCTTGATGTCATAGCGCAGGCAAATTTCCTCCAGCGTCTGCACATACGCCGGGTCGTCGATGCGCGGGACGATCTGCCTGTGATGGGCGGCGAACAGCGCAGGAGCGGTCGGGTCGCAGTCCGCCGCGATTATTTTGCCCGCGCTGCCCCACTCCCGGACGAAATACTCGATCAGCTTGACCCTGCGGCCTACGCTCGTCAGCAGCACGTTCATCTACGCGTATCCTCCTGCTTGCCAGCCTGGAATTGAAATTCATAGAGCGACTCCGGGAAAAACTCCGCCAGCGTCTCTTTGCGCCTCGCGACGACGACATCGCGGCCTGCCTTGGCCAATACAGGCGGCCGCTCGCGAATAAACGGCGGATTGAACACGAGCGTGTACGCCCCTGCGTGCCCGAACACGAGAAAATCTCCCGGCTCCGGCACTTTGCCGCGAAAGCCTTGCAGCAAGTAGTCTTTTTCCATGCACGTATAGCCTACTACGTGGTACGTCCCTTCTCTTGCCTCGCTGCTTTGTGTCACGACGCTTACGGGAAGCTGGTACGCGTGCATGGTCGGCTTGATATTGTGGACACTGCCGTCTACAAGCACAAAGCGCTCGCCGCGGTTCTCCTTGACATCCACGACCTGGCAGACGAACTCGACCGCGTCGGCCACAAGCGAGATGCCCGGCTCCAGGATGAGCTGCGGCAGGCGAGTCGTTTCTGCCAGTTCGTCTTTGAGGACAGCGGTGATGGCGAGAGCGTAGTCGTCAAAGCTCGGAACGCCGACCATCCCGAACGTGGCAGGCAGTTCGCCGTAAAACCCGCCTCCGATGTCGATATATTCAAGCTGCTCGCCGAGATGCGCTTTGCCCAGTCGGCACAGCTCGCGGGCAATCTGCCGATACACCCCTACGCTACGGTTCGTGGAAAAATGCCCGTGCAAACCCGCGACCCGCACATTCGGCACGGCAGCCAGCAGCGTGAGCGCTTGGGCGAAGCGGCCGTTTTCCACGCAAAAGCCGAAGCGGCTCACACCGTAGCCGTTTTGCAGCGGACTGACGCCGCCGCGCGTCAAATCGAAATTGACGCGCAAGCCGACGCGAACCGTCTGTTCGGGATGCTGTCTCGCGTAGGTGAGCACAGGGGCAATCTCCGAAAACGAGTCGAGATTGACCAGGCTGCCCAGCTCCAAGGCGAGCCAGATGTCTTCCGCCGTCTTCAGCGGCCCGTTGAAAATGATCGCGGTCGGCTCGACGCCCAGCTTCAGCGCGAGATCGTACTCCAGCCTGGAGACGACCTCCGCCAGTGCCCCCAGCCGATGCAGGCATTGGCACGCATACGGCAAGTAGTTCGTCTTGTACGAGTAGCCGACGCTCACCTGTTCATACCGGCTGGAAAAGGCGCGGGAAAACCGCTCGTAATTGTCGCGAAGTCTGTTTGTATCGAGCAAAAAGAACGACGACTGACAACGCTCTCTCCACGCCGCAAGCTGCTCATAACTGTACATGGCCCAGCTCCTTTGCACGTCCTCGTCCTGACAGGCACTGTCTGATAGCCGCGATGACCCGCTCCTGCTGCTGTTCGCTCAGGCTCGAGCCGGAAGGAAGGCAGACGCCCCGCGCATACAGCTCATCGGAGACGCTCTGCTCTGGCAGATGCGGGTAATAGCGGCACCCGGCAAACAACGGCTGGCGGTGCATCGGCTTCCAGACCGGGCGCGCCTCGATGTTTGCCCGCTCCAACGCGTCGATCAGTTGCCCCGCCGTAACCTCTGCCTGCTGCGGATCTACCGTCAGCGCCGTCAGCCAGCGCGTCGCCCGCCCTGTCGGAGCCTCCGGCATGAACGCGATGCCGGGAAGCTGCCGTAGCTTTGCTTCATAGCGCTGGCAGACGCGCCGCCGTGCCGCAATGCGCTCCTCCAGCACCCGCAGTTGCCCTCTGCCGACTGCCGCGAGCAAATTGCTCAAGCGATAGTTGTAGCCCATCTGCTCATGCTCGTAGTGGCGGACCCGCTCGCGAGCCTGCGTCGCCCAAAAACGCGCCCGCTCCAACGCTTCACGATCATCCGAGACGAGCATCCCCCCGCCGGAGGTCGTAATGATTTTGTTCCCGTTGAACGAAAACGCAGCAAAATGCCCGAGCGAGCCGCTCATTCGCCCTTTGTAATCGGCCCCGAGCGATTCCGCCGCATCCTCCACGACCGTCACCTTGTACTCTTCGCACAGCGCAAGCAGCGGGCCCATGTCGGCGCTTTGCCCGTACAAATGGACGATCACGACCGCTTTGGGCAGCTTCTCCTGTCGGGCGGCTTCCCGCAACGCCCGCTCCAACGCGACTGGCGACATGTTCCAGGTCGCTTCCTCGGAATCGATGAAGACCGGAGTCGCCCCCAGGTACAAAATCGGGTTGGCGCTCGCCACAAACGTCAGGCTGGAGCAAAAAACGGTATCACCCGGCCCTACTCCCGCAAGCCTCAGCCCGAGATGGAGCGCCGCCGTGCCGGAAGAGACGGCAAGCGCCCCCTTCACGCCGACATAGCGGGCCAGCTCCTGCTCAAATGCATCGACGTGTTCCCCCAGCGGCGCAATCCAGTTGGACGCAAACGCACTGGCGAGCAGCTCCAGTTCCTCTGTCCCCATGTGCGGCGGCGACAAAAAAATGCGTGAGTGTTCCCCCATCGTTACCCTCCCCATGCCCGGTAGGCTGGAAAAAAAGCTCCGGCCTCCGCGCGGTCTGCCTGTCTTTTTTCGCACAACACCCGGTAAGCTGCTTCATCGTGCACTCTTTTGCCCATCCAGTACGGAAAATGGTTCGTTTTGGAAAACGATGCCTTGAAGCGGAACAAGCCGTCCCCGTCGCGGTTGCCCCCGCCGAGCAGCAAATACTCCAGCCCGGCTTCCTTGGCCCGCTGAATCATCGCATCGAACAACAGATGGTTGATCCCGAGCGGCATGTCCGCCTTGTGCGAAGCCCCGAGCTGATAGTGGGCATAGCGGTTTCCACAGAGCATGATCGCGCCTGCGACAGCCATGTCCTCGTGCATGGCGAGCAGGAGGCGCGGCTTGCAGAGCGCGGTTTCCTGGAGCAGTCCTGCAAAAAATTCATTTTCATAGTAATAGGATGGGCCGGCAAAATTGCGCTCCATCGTCTCCCGGTACAGTTGCATAAACGCCCGCAAGCCGGCCTCGCCGCTCGCTTCCACGATGCTCACCTCGTTGGCGACCGCTTTTTTCATGTTGCGCCTGACGTTTTCGCTGTACTGCGCGCGAATTTGCGCGAGCGGCGGCCGGACATCGACGGCGACAGTCGTCCGCACCAGATCGAGCCGCATCTGCTCGCGAAACCGCTCGGCGTTTTTCTCCAGCGGATGAAAGCGCACCGTTTCCGTCACGTAGTTTTGGCTGCGGCAATAGGCGGAAAACTGTGCGGAAAACGACTCTGCCCCCGCTGTCTTCGGCCAAACATGCGGACCGCCGTAGCCGATGGAGACGATATCCGCATACCCCGGAAGCAGAGCGTCGAGGGAGCGGACCAGGTAAGGGTAAAAAATCTGGCAGCCCCCTTCGGAAAAAAACACCGCCTCCGGCACGCCCCCTTCCCTTTCGGCGTAGAGGCTCACGTATTCTTTTGCATAGGAAATGTCCACATGCTTGCATGGACGCAAATAAGCTGTCCAGTCATCCTGATTCGTAAGCACGATCAAACTCACGCATTTCCCTCCTAGCCAGCTCCGCCTGTTTGCTCCCGGTGAATTTTTCCATCGTGACGCAACCTTCGTGACTGATCCCCGTTTTTTGCAAAACCCGTTTGACCGTTAACAGCAAAATTTTCAAGTCGAGCCAAAAGCTGCGATTTTCCACGTACCAGACGTCCAGCTCGAATTTTTGTTCCCACGTGATCGCGTTTCTCCCGTTGACCTGCGCCCAACCCGTAATGCCTGGCAAAACCTCGTGCCGCTTCATCTGGCGGGGCGTGTAGAGTGGCAGGTATTCCATGAGTAGCGGCCTCGGGCCGACCAAGCTCAGTTCGCCCCGCAGCACATTCCACAACTGCGGCAGCTCATCCAGGCTGTACTTTCGCAACATCATGCCAAAAGGCGTCAGTCTTTGGGCATCCGGCAGCAATTGTCCGGACGCGTCGCACTGATTGGTCATGGTGCGAAATTTATAAATGGAAAAAGGCTTTCCGTATCGGCCCGGCCGCTCCTGGACAAACAGGACAGGAGCGCCGAGCTTGAAGCGAATCAAAATCGACAGCAGGAGCAGCAGAGGTGAAAAGACGAGCAACAGCGTCAAAGCTACCAAACGATCAAACAGACACTTCATGCCGCCCCTCCCTTTGCCTGCTCCAACTCGCAGCCGCCTCCTCCATGCTCAAACTTTGCATCCCGTACTCGCTGCGCAGCTTCGCATAATACTGCAGCAGCCGCTCCAACATCCGAAGGTTTTCCGTGAGGTGGCTGCCGAAGTTCTCCGGATGCCACCACAGATGGTACAGTCGGCGATTTTTGGCCGCAAAAAGCAGATCGCGCCGGAGCCTGCCCAGCCGGACGTTTTCCAGCCAGCGCAGCCGCGGCGAATACGGCCGCAAAAATCGGCTCGCCGGGACATCGACTAACCCTTCCTGGCTTGCGGAAAGCGGCTCGTACGCGTGATGCCCGCTCAGATTGACGTAGGCGTCGGCAAGGCGCAAAGCCCGTTTGAGCAAAGTGTCTTGCGCTCCCGGGCCCGCCTCGTACATCCACGACCGCTCGTTCCCGCGATACGCGGCGAACCCGTGCTGCTTGCAGACAGCCAGATAGGAGGACGCGAACTGATTGCGCGGAAAGACGATGCTGGTCGGGGCGTACCCTTTCTTGCGCGCCACTCTTTTGAAGGCGGCCAAATCTTCGGCAAACGTTTGGGCGGTCTGTCCCGGCTCCAGGCAATAGTAGTGGGAGTGGGTATGGCTGCCGATGTACTGATGCGGGCAGGAGGAAATCAGCCGGATGAGGGATGGGGCGTAATGATACGGGTCCACCTGCTCGCGCGCGCCAAGCGCTCCCGACTGCACGTAGCGATAAGGCGACAGGTTCGGATCGGCGTAGTCCGGCAGCTCTTTTGGCAGCGTGCCGATCAGCTCCTCGCGCGTCTCGCAGAACAAGAAGCCTACCGTCGCCCAGGTGGCGTGAATCTCGTACTTGTTAAACAGCTCCAGAATCGCCGGGATCACCTGACGAGTCCCCTGCAGGTTCTTCTTGCTGTCAGCTAGCGTCCGCTTGTCGCGAACGCCCCAATACAGCTCAAAATCAAGGGATATGACCAATGCTCCTGTTTTGCCCAAGCCGTTCGTCAACCTCCTTTTCCGTGCGCGGCGGCTCTGTCTTGGCAGCGAGCAGCGCTGCAAACAGCTCGGCCTGCCTCGCGAGTACGTGTTGCTCGTTAAAATGCTCCTCCGCCAAATAGCGGCTGTTTTGTCCGTACGCTTCCCTCAGCCGCGCGTCGCAGGCGAGCTTTTTCAGCGCCTTGTACAAATGCTCGGACTGCTTCGGCTCCACCAAAATCCCGTTCACGCCGTCCGTCACCTCTTCGCGGCAGCCGCGAATGTTCGTGGCGACAATCGGCTTGCCCATCGCCATCGCTTCGATAATCGAGCGGGGCAACCCTTCGCGATGCGAAGGCAGGACGAAGATGTCGCTTGCGGCGAGCAGTTGCGGGATGTCCTGGCGAAAACCAGTCAGGACGATTTGCGGATGCTCGCGGCAATGCTCCCGTAGCGCCTTGCCGCGCTGGTCCCGTTCGCTGTCCGACACGTCCCCGACGAGCAACAGCCGCACGCGGCCCGACTCTCGCGCAAGCCTGGAAAAAGCGTCCAGCAGCTCGAAAATCCCTTTTTCGCCAACCATCCGCCCTACGTAGGCGATGACGAGATCGTCCGCGCCGATTCCAAGCGCCGAACGCACCTCCACCGCTTCCTCCGGCGACACCGCCTGCGGATGAAACCGCCGCTCGACATCTACCCCGTTGCCGAGATGCATGATTCGCTCCGGCGGCGAAAAGCCGTCCTGCACGCTCAGCTCGTAGTCCTCCCGGCTCTGCACAAGCAAGTAGTCTGTCAAGTGCTTCGCGAACCACTTTTCCACGGCGTAGTACAGCCGGTATTCCCCTCGGCTCATGCCGTCGTGAAAATAATAGCCGTGAGCCGTGTAGACGACCGGGCTGACTCCCGCGAGCCTCGCTGCCACCCGGCCCAGCACGGCCGCAACCGGAGTGTGGACATGCACCGCGTCGTAGCGCTCCCGTTTCATCAGCCGATACAGCGCCAAAATGGAACGCAGGTTGGAGAGCGGCTCGATTTTTCGCTTGATCGCGATCGGCCAGAGCATGAGCCCCTTGGCCCGCAGCGTCTGAAAACGCCCGGTGTCTGTGCAAGCCGTATGCACTTCATGGCCTTCCTCCGCCAGCTTCTGGATGAGCGGCAAGAGCAGACTTTCCACCGTTTGGTCAATTGCGCATATTTGCAAAATTTTTCCCATGCAGGTCACCGCCATTTTTGATTGAGCCAGAACTCATCCCGGCTGTCACACAATAGAGCGCCAGCAATATCCAGAACAGCGTCTCCCGGATTCCGTTGTGCGTCAAACCGTACACGATTTGAAAAAACAGCGGATACCAGGCGTAGAGCCGATGACCGCGCACCCCGGCGTACAAGAGCAGGAAAAACAGCAGCGTTCCCACGAGGCCATACGAGAAAAACAGATTGGCGACCGTGGAGTGCAATTCGAGGGCGATGCTGCTTTCAAACCGCTCGTACTGCCCTTCGCCTGCCCCGAAAAACATGTACGCGGGATGGTTCGCGATCCGGTCGTAGCCTCTTGACGCCAGGTTGTCGTCGGAGTCCTCTCCCAACGTTTCCAGCCGCTCCTTGACTTGCGTGTACATCGTCGCATCGTGCAGCACGTTTTCATTCGTGTACAAAGAGACGCAAAAAAGCAGAAAAAAGCAGGCGAGCACGCAGACGACGTTTTTCCAGAACAGCCCCGTCCGCTCCTTCGACGAGACGAACAGAAAGGCCAGGTACATCAAGACCGCACTTACAATCGCCGCCTTGGACAAGGAAGCGGCGATCACGCTCAACGAGCAGCCGATGACCATAAACAAATAGATGGCTCGGACGGGAAAGAACCGCGCACAAAACAGGCAAATCCCCAGGCAGAGCAGGCCGAAGTACCCGAGCTGGTTCGGATTGTTGAAAAACAGCGACTGGCGGAAGTCATGCTCCCCAGGCGCCAGCCCGAGCAAGAGCGCAAGCGTCTGGACCGCGAGCGAGCAAGCGACGGACCAGAACAGCCATTGCGCATATGCGCGCGGCTCGAGCTGGCCCAAGACGACGACGGTCAGCAGGACGGCCCCGTTGTACCAGTACCATTTCGTGGACTCGAACACTTCCATGGCGCCGCCCAGCGCAATCGCCCACAGGCCGTTGACCAGCAAAATATCGTACAAAAACGCGAGCGTCAGCAGGACGAAAAACAAATACTTGCGCTGCAACTGGTTGACGCGAAACAAAAAGGTGTAGGCAATGAGCACCAGCATGATAAAATCCGCTATTTGCGGGTTGCCGCTCGGGAAGAGGTAGAAGGGCTTCAGCAGTACGTAGAGGAACAGAAGAACCTTGTCCAGCGAGAGCTTCACGTTGCCCATCCTCACATATGGGCCAGATGATTCGTGAAATGAAGAATGCGCTTGTAATCCCCCCATGTATCAACCTCTGCCCAAAACAGCCCCGGCGGAATTTGCGCCACATGCACGTCTCTTTCGCCCAAAAAGGAGTAAAGCACGTTCTCCCACCATAAATCGTGCTGCCTCCAGAATCAAACGTTGCAGACGCTCCAGGAACAGCGGCAAAAACTCCTGATGCAGCCGGGCGATGCCGATGTATTCGCCTGTCGTTTCTTCCAGAGGCAGCTCTTTTCCGTGCTTGTGCAGCAGGCCGTGTGCATAGCCGAATTTGTAATCGCCCTCTGCCCTGCGCGAAGGGTCCGCGAACATGACCGGACTTCTCGTCTCCTGCAACACGACGTCCAGCACTTTTTCTTCAAAATAAACATCCGCGTTGAGCAACAGACAGTCGCTGCCCGTGAGAAACTCGCGGGCGAACCAGAGCGAGGCGATACTGTTCGTGCGGTCGTAAAACGGATTGTGGAAAAAGCGAATGTTCTCGCTGCCGAGCAGACTGGTGATGACATGGGCGCGATACCCGACCACGATGGCGATCTCGTCGATTCCTTTTCGCTTCAGCTCCGAGATCGTATTCTCGATCAACGCCTTGTTCCCGATATCAACCGTGCACTTGGGACTTCCGTCAATTTGCCCGCTGATTCGCGAGCCGAGTCCCGCCGCCATGAGCAGAGCCTTCATTTGCTTCCCCCTCCCTCTTGCCTCGATGCCGTGACGTATTTGACGTTCAGCTTCAGCTTGTAAAGCGCGCGGAGAAGTCCGATCAGCAGATGGTAGGCCGTCCACAAATCGAGAAACTGATGCTGGCCGCTAATTGCCCACATCACGGCTGCGATCAGCACCCCGCTCTGGAAGCCTGTCTGGGTGAGAAACAAAAAGACTCCGGCATCGACCCACTTGCTGCGCTTGCGCATGGAGACGGTTTCGTGCGAGATTTTCCCCTGGCCAAAGGCGAGATCCGAGCCATTCGTCGCCAAAATTTCCGTAAAAATCGTAAACAGGATCAAGTAGATCAAATAAGGCCCGAGCGTCGGCTGGCTTTTGGCGACCCCGTAGATCACCGCGAACGAAACGAGATACAGCGAGTAGTTCAGCCCGATATCCAGCCAGACGCCGCCCCTGCTGCTTTGGTTGTTCATGCGGGCGACTTCCCCGTCCACACAGTCAGCGAGATAGCACATCTGATAAAAAAAACAACCGATTAAAAAGGCAGCCGCCGATCCGTACATGAAGGCCGCAGCAGCGATCAGGCCGGCAGCGATTCCCGCAAGCGTGATGGCATTCGGCGAGACGCGCTGCTTTTTCGACAAAAACAGGCTCACGTAGATGGAAATGCGCCTGGAAAAGTAGTACGACCAAAATTCCTCGCGAACCCATGGCTTTTGCACCTGAATCCGGTATTTCCGAATCTTCTCGCTGTCCCAAAACATGCTCGGATACAAGTCTTCTTTCACCGTAAGCCACCTTCTTCATGACCTCGTCTTCGTAGCAAGACGGAATTTTTTTCAGAGAAGAACGGAATATACCACGTGCGAAACCCGAAATACCGATAAGCCCAATACGAAGCGCAAATGTCCCGGCAGCTTAAACTGATCGCAGTAGCGATGGCTGCTCCCGTAATGCCGAGCCAGGGGATCAGCAGGCCGTTTCCGCAAATGTTCAGCAAGGCGGAAAAAACGAGAATATTACGCGCCGTCTTCTGATGTCCTGTCATGGTCAAGAGCGGGATCACGCTGCCCGAGGAAAAGTTGATGAACTGTCCCAGACAGAGGATGACCAGGACGAGACTGCTTGCTGCGAACTCTTCGCCAAACAGCCCGAGCAGCGGCGCGGCGAAAATGGCGACGAGCAAATTGATCGGCGCAGACGCGAAGAAAATGAGCCGATTGGCAAACGCAATCATTTTCCTCAGCCCGTCCAGATCGCCGCGGGCGTAAATCTCCGAAAATTTCGGCGAAAGCATCGTGTTGATCGAAATGAGCGCGAAGCTCGTCACCATCGAGAGCCGAATGACGACACTGTACACCCCGACTGTCTCCGCGTCCGTGAAAATTCCGAGCATGATCGTGTCTGTCCAGCTCATCACCAGCTCCATGGAGGCGCTCAAATACATCGGAAGCGCCATCGTGCAAAGCGCGCGGAAGCTGATTGCCGGACCTGCCTCCTGCTCCAGCGGCTGTACGCCCGCCCGAAAGTCCCGGGACAAAACATGCCACTTCGCCATACCGTACAGCGTGTTCAACATGACGGCTGCTGCGAGCAAGCCGATCAGAAGCTGCGAGGTCGGAGCGAACAAAGGCAGGGCGATAAGCAGAAACAGAAGGTGCAAAAAGCGCATGCCGACGGTGTCGACGATCACGGACGCGGTCACGCGGTGCAGCGCGCGAAAAGCCGAGGCGTACAGTCTGCCGAGCGAGACGAACGGCAGCATCCAGGCGATGACCCGCAGTGTCCCGGCGGGCAGCTCGCCTGCAAACACGTAGCGGGAGATGTGCTCCGCAAACAAGTAGAACAGCCCGGACAACAACAGCGAAGGCAGAAACGTCCAAAGCGCCACCTTGCCAAAAAGCTGCCGAATCTTTGCCAGCGCTCCTTGCGCGCGGTACTCGGCCAGCAGGCGGATAATCGCCGTGTCGGTGCCAAACAGCGCCAGCACCATCCCGATATTAAGCAGGGTGATCGCAAGCGAATAGACGCCCAGATTGCCCGCCCCGTACTCTCTTGCGATAAACAACTGCAGCGTATAGAGCAGGACGAACCCGAACAGCCGAAACAAAAACGTAATCGCAGAACCGTGCAGCACTTCGTGTACATCCCGGTTGCCGCGCACTTTGGCCAGTTGCTTGTGCCAGACTAACTTGAGGGCATTCATCGGCGCTAATCGCTCCCGTTTCTGACTCGACTATTCCATGTAGCCATAACCGTAGTAGCCTTCCCGCTTCCCCAGTTTTTTGTTGTTCAGCACGACTCCGAGCAGGTTGGCGCCAGCCGTTTTCAACTGCTCGACCGCGCGAACCGCCGGGTCCCGCTTCGTCTTGCTGGCATCGACCACGAGCACGCACCCGTCTGTTTCCCGGGCCAGCACCATCGCGTCACTCACGATCAGCGGAGGACTGTCCACGATCACCACGTCAAAATTGCTGCGCAGCCTCTCCAGCAACTCCAGCAGGCGCGGCGTTCCCAGAAGCTCCGCCGGACTGTGCGGAATCGGCCCCGCGGTGATGATGGACAGGTGGGGCACGCCGGAGTCCTGGACGATGTCGGAAAACTGGCACATGCCGCTCATATAGGAGCTGACCCCGTACAGATTCGGCATCTCAAACGTGAAGTGGATACGGGGATTGCGCAGGTCGAAATCGATCAGGACCGTCTTGCGCCGATCTTTTGCCATCATCAGCGACAGGTTGGCCGCCGTGACCGTCTTGCCTTCTGATGCGCCCGGACTGCTGACCAAAATCGTCTGCAGCTTCTGCCCTTGCGTGGAAAACAAAATGTTGAGCTTCAAGGTCCGGTAGCCTTCCACCAGCGGGGAGAGCGGCTCCCAGTGAGCGATCAGCTTTTGATAGCGATCGTCAGGCTTCTGCCTTCTCATACTCGCCTCTCACCTCCTCCACCCTTTTTTGCCGAAAATGCTTTTTCGACTTCTTGTCAATGACGGCAATCGTGGCGAGCACAGGCAGTCCCAAATACTCCTCCACTTCCTTTTCCGAGCGCAGCCGGGTATCGAGATGCTCCATGAAAAACACAACGCCGATGGAAGACGCCAGCCCGAGCACGAAGCCGATGATCGAGTTGAGCAGCGGCTTGGGACTGACGGGTTTGGCCGCCGGGTTATGGCGCGCCTCTGCGAGAATGTGCACGTTGTTCATGCTCAGCATTTTGACGACTTCTTCCTGAAAGGTCGTGGCAATCGTATTGGCGATCAGCACGGCTCGCGCCTGATCGGGGTCTTCCACCGTAATGGAAATCACCTGCGAATCTTTGACAGGCTCTACTTTCGTGTGCAGCAAGAGCGCCTCCATGCTCGCCCCTTGTCCGAGCGATTCCACGACCCGCTCCATCACCCGCGGGCTTTCGATGATGACCCGGTACGTCTCGATCAGCTTCAGGTTGGAATCAATCTCGGCTACGGACAATACCCCTTCCGGATTCGAGTTCAAGGAGCGATTCACCAAAATTTCTGTCTTGGCCTGATAGATCGGCGTCAACAGAAAGACGCTGACGAGTGCCGTCCCGATCGTAAAAATAGAAGTAACCAGCAAGATCACGACCCAGCGTTTGGACAAGACCAGCAATATTTCCCGCAGATTCACGGTTTCATTCATTTTGCTCCCCCCTTCGCCCCTCCAGGCTGTCACTAACTTGGTTCGGCAGTTGACTGTGGGCCGGCTCCGCCAGCTTGCGAAAAGCGGACAGTCGCTCGATCAGCTTTTTTCGCTCTTCCGGGCTGACGATATAGTAGTAGATCCCGTTGATGAGCTGGCCCTTTCCTTCCATGCGGATCGTCTCCACGCTCGATACGGCTGTGCTGTAGTTCTGGACGAGCCTTTTCATGTCGGCAAACGTCATGTTCGTCTTCACGTATTTGGCCATCGTTTCCAGCACTCCGTTCAACGTGGCGGGAGACGCCAAAGCCGCCTTCTTTTGCATCAGCGCTTTCAAAATCAACTGCTGCCGCTCGTTTCTGCCGAGATCGCCGCGCGGGTCCTCGTAGCGCATGCGCGCATAGACGAGCGCCTGCTTGCCGTCCAACTGGATGGGGCCGAGCGGGAAGTGGTAGTCTGCGTAGGTGAAGGCGAGCTGGTTGTCTACCTCGACGCCGCCCAATGTATCAATAATCCCGGCAAAGCCTTCCATATTCGCTGCCACGACATAATCAACGGGAGTCGCGATGAATTGCTCCACCGTGTCCACTGCCTGCTGCAGCCCGCCAAAAGCGTAGGCGTGGTTGATTTTATCCATCGTCTTCGTCTGGGCCATCTGCGTGCGCGTATCGCGCGGGATGCTGACCAAAAGCGCCGACTTTGCCTGCGGATTGACCGTCAGCACGAGAATGACATCCGAGCGCCCCTTGTCGTTTTCCCGCTCGTCGATCCCGAGCAGCAGCACCGTGAACGGCTCCTGCGCTTCCGCTGGCACTGACTCCTGCTGCGGAAGCGAGGACTGCGCCTGCCTGTGCAACGGCTGCTGCCCAGACGATGCCGGGGGCGCGGAAGACGCCAGCGACTTTTGCGTCCGGATCGGGACGTACATGCTCTTCGCCGTCTCTTGCAGCGACACGTACACATATGCCCCGTACCCTCCCACGGCGAGCAGGCAAGCGATCCCTCCGAGCAGCAGCAGACGTCTCCACTTCTTTTTCCGTGCTGCCCTCTTCGTCCTCGTCATCTCCATCATCCTGTCGCTACCGAATACGGCACGGGCTTTGCCTCTTCTTTCGGCTGGGAGGAAGATTGATAATTAGGAATGATTCCTTGCAATATTTCGATGATCGTGGAAGCGTCCTCGATCATCCCGCCATTTTTCGCAAGCTGCTCCAGGCGGGAAATGGCCGTCAACAGCTCGCTCCAGGAAAAGTCGAGCGGCTTGCCGATGAAAATTCGGTCGTGGCAAGTAGAGGTCAGCCCTTCTTCTGCGGTCAACAGTTCTTCATACAGCTTTTCGCCTGAACGGATTCCCGTGTACACAACCGGGATATCTTTTTCCGGCTCCAAACCTGCCAGGCGGATCAGGTCCATCGCCATATCGACAATCTTGACGGGCTTGCCCATGTCGAGCACGAAAATCTCTCCGCCGTGCGCCAGCGCTCCGGCCTGAATCACTAACTGGGCCGCTTCGGGAATCGTCATGAAAAACCGTTCCATGTCCGGATGGGTGATCGTCACCGGACCGCCCGCCTGAATCTGATCGAGGAAAATCGGGACGACGCTGCCTCTGCTCCCGAGCACGTTGCCGAAGCGAACGGCAGCAAAGCGGGTATGCCCGAAACGGTTGTAGCCCTGGATCAGCATCTCGGCGATGCGCTTGGTGGCGCCCATCATGGAAGTCGGATTCACCGCCTTGTCGGTCGAGATCAGGATAAAATGCTTCGCTCCCGCTTCCAGCGCGCACTCCGCGACATTTTTCGTTCCCAACACATTGTTTTTCAACGCCTCGCTCGGGTTTTGCTCCATCAGCGGCACGTGCTTGTGGGCGGCCGCATGAAAAATGACGGACGGGCGGTACTCGCTCATGATCGCAGCTATTCGCTGCCGGTCGCGAATATCCGCAATCAGGCTGATCGTAGGCAGCTCGGGAAACAGCCGCCCCAGTTCCAGGCTGATTTCAAAAATGCCGTTTTCCTCATTCCCGAGCAAAAGCAGCTTCGCCGGGCCGAAGCGGGCGATCTGGCGGCATAGCTCCGAGCCGATCGAGCCCCCGGCCCCTGTGACGAGCACGACCTGCTGCCGCAAATAGCCGGTGATTTCCTCCAGGTTGATCTCCACTGGCTCGCGTCCCAGCAAATCCTCCAGCCTGACGTTGCGAATCATGTTCATGCTGATTTTGCCGCTGAGAATATCGGAGACGTGCGGCAAAATTTTGACGCTCGCTTTCGTCGTTTTGCAAATGTCAAAAATTTCGCGGATCGTCTGCCGGGAAGCGGACGGCATGGCGATGACGATATCCGAAATGGCCTGCCGCTGCACGATGCGGGGGATGTCCTCTCTTTTTCCGACGACGGGCAAGCCGTACACGCGCAAGTTTTGCTTGCTCGGCTCGTCATCAACGAACGCGATCGGCCGCTGCTCGGACAGAGGCGACCGCCTCATCTCGCGAGCGACCAGCACGCCTGCGCTGCCCGCTCCGACGATCAGTGTCCGCCTGCGGTCCTGGCTTCTTTTTTCCCGCTCCTCGTTCCACCACTTCCAGACGAAGCGCAAGCCCGTAATTCCCGCCAGCACGAACGTCCACGTAAGCAAAAACAGCGAGAGCGGAAAACGGACGGACAAAAACAGCCAATGTCCCACGTTGTTCAAAACGAAGCTGAGCGCAAGGATAGACAGGCTCGTCGCCTTGACAATCGAAACAAGCTCGTTTGCGCTGACGTAGCGGTAGACGGGACGGTACAACTCGGCCACGTGCATCCCCGCCAAAACGAACAGTACATGTCCGATTATCAGATACATCGGCTGATAATCGCCTATTTCCGCAAGTGAAAAATCAAATCGAACCAGGCAGGCCAGCCATACAGCTATACTGATAATTCCTGCGTCCGATAAGCTTAACCAGAATCTTCTCTTCCGGTAGCTCATATTCATCGCTCCAGGCTGTCTGCATTCGTTCATCGTGGCTGGCTCTACAAACGCCAGACAACGATGTCAGACGGGCATGTTTTTTGATTCAGCACGCTTTTCACATCCGCGATCACGCCGCACCTTCCGTGCAGCAAAGACGACAGTTCCTCCCAGCCAAGATGCGCGTACTTCGCGTGCGGAACGGCCAGAACCAGTGCGTCGGCGGGCTGCAAATCGTCCCAATCCCGAAGCCTGATGCCGTACTCCGCCCACGTCTTCGCCGAGTCCGCCAGATCGTCCGTCACCTGCACCTCGACCCCGAACTCCCGCAGCTCGTGGACGATATCAATGACCCGGCTGTTGCGAATATCCGGGACATTTTCCTTGAAGGTCATCCCCAAAATCGTCACCCGCGAGCCTTGAATCGGGATATGGCGCCAGATCATCTGCTTGACCAGGGAAGTGGCGACGAATTTTCCCATGCCATCGTTAATGCGGCGTCCCGCCAGGATGACCTGCGGATGATAGCCGACGCTCTCGGCCTTATAGGTCAAATAGTACGGATCGACTCCGATGCAATGGCCGCCGACCAGCCCTGGCGTAAACCGAAGGAAGTTCCACTTCGTTCCGGCCGCTTCCAGCACGTCCGCTGTCGCGATGCCCAATCGGTCAAAAATGATTGCCAGCTCGTTAATCAGGGCGATATTCAGATCGCGTTGCGTGTTTTCGATGACTTTGGCAGCTTCTGCGACCTGGATGGAGGACGCTTTATGAATGCCTGCCTCTACTACCAGCGCGTACATGTCGGCAATCTCGTCGCAAGTCGCCCTGTCCTGGCCGGAGACGACCTTGACGATCCGGGCGAGCCTGCGCTCCCTGTCCCCGGGATTGATCCGCTCGGGAGAATAGCCGACAAAAAAGTCTTCGCCTGCGCGCTTCCCGGACGAGCGCTCCAGCGCTGGCACGCACACTTCCTCTGTCGCGCCAGGGTAAACCGTCGATTCATAGACGACAATCGTCCCAGGCTGCATATGCTTCCCGACCGTTTCCGAGGCGAAGAGCAGCGCGCGCAAATCGGGACGTTTGGCCTCATCGACTGGCGTAGGCACGGTGACGATAATAAAGTCGCACTCCGCAAGCCTGGCGGGATCATCGGTGTAAGTGACGCTCGTGCGCGCCAGCTCCTCCGCCGTATGTTCCCCCGTCTCGTCCCGGCCCGTCTGCAACGCAGCGATTCGTCTCGCGTCCACATCGTACCCGATCACAGGCAGCTTTTCCCCAAATGCGACCGCAACAGGCAATCCGACGTACCCGAGTCCTACGACTCCTACTTTTTTACGCATGGGCGTCACCGTAATAGTGGAGGTACCAATCGACAAAGCGGGAAATTCCTACCTCGATTGGCGTCTGGGGGCGGAAGCCTGTTTCCGCATAAAGGGCATCAACGGAGGCAAATGTAGCCGGAACGTCGCCCGGCTGGATGGGCATATAGTGGCGGTTTGCGGGTTTGTTCAGCTTTTGCTCCAAAATCGCCAGGAACTGTAGCAGTTCTACAGGCTGATGGTTCCCGATATTCAAAACCTGGTGCGGCGGCTTGCCGTGCGGCGGCTTGCCGTCCTGCGGCTCTGGCTGCCGTCCCATGAGCCGGTGGATTCCCTCCACTACATCGTCAATGTACGTAAAATCTCTTATCATTTTTCCGTGGTTGAACACGCGGACAGGCTCTCCCGCCAGGATGGCCCTGGTGAATGTGTACAGCGCCATATCGGGGCGTCCCCACGGTCCGTACACGGTGAAAAAACGCAGTCCTGTCGCAGGAATGCCGTACAGGTGGCTGTACGTGTACGCCATCAGCTCGTTCGCTTTTTTCGTCGCGGCGTACAGGCTGTTCGGCTCATCGACCGGGTCTGTCTCGCAGAAAGGCAGCTTTTTGTTGCCTCCGTACACAGAGCTTGACGAGGCGTAGAGCAAATGCTTGACTCCCGTCTGTCGGCAGCCTTCCAATATGTGCAGGAAGCCCGCGATGTTGGAGGTTGTGTAGGCATGCGGATTTTCCAGGCTGTAGCGGACGCCAGCCTGCGCCGCCAGATGGATGACCCGTTCCGGTCGTATTTTGCGAAACAACCCGTCCATTGTCGTCTGATCGGCAATATCTGCTTTATAGAAGTGGAACTGTTCGAACGCGTGGAGCATTTCCAGCCTTTTCGCCTTCAAGCGGGGATCGTAGTAGTCGTTGCAATTATCCACCCCCCATACGACTTCCCCTCCTTCCAAAAGTCTTTTCGCTACGTGAAATCCAATGAAGCCAGCAGTGCCTGTCACTAAAATCGACATACTTTCCACCTCTTTGCTTATTCATACGGAGGTTCTAGGACAAATATGCCAGCAGGATGAAAGAGGTCGCAGGACGACTTGCACACGCCCTGGGCAAACGGTCACCTTTTTTGCAAAATGGTTGTCAACATTTTTTCGTTTTTGAATGAAATGAAAGAAAGACAATCTTGTGTTGTCGATTTGACGAGATGGAGGGAATGGGTGCATGATGCTTGATGTGAAGACGTATGGCGCAAGGGGAGACGGGGTGAGCGATGATACGCAAGCGCTTTCGGCCGCTCTGGCAGCCGCGGTCCAGCAGCAACTTCCGTTGTATTTACCGCCCGGGACCTACGTCATTGAACCTACGAAACTGGCCGTCACGCTAGGAAAAGGCAAAAGCCTGGTGATGCAGGGCGCCGGTCCTTTTTCCGTTTTGAAGCGAAAGGCCAATTCTACTGCGGCAGACTGGCGGTGGCTGTTTTCGATCACCTCTGCGGGCGGGGACGCTGATTCGTTCGTCGTGTCCAATCTGAAAATCGACTCCAATGCGCGCGAAAATCCTGTGCCGCAAGACCCGTACGCCTACGAGCACTCCGCCGACTTTTACATTCGCGGCGACGGGCCTGGCAGCTATCTCAACTACGTGCTGCTGCAAAACATCTGGTGCACGGACGGGGTCGCCGACCATTTTTACTTCGCCGGGGAGGCGAACTGCTACGTCCGCTCGGTTTCCATCAGCGATTTTTACAGCGACAGCCGGACGCGCACCCGCTCGGACATTACCGTAACGGGCGGCCTGGAACGGCTGAACGCCGCCAATGTACTATGCGACCGCTTTGAAGTCGAACTGAACGAAGCCTACGACGGCAGCCGTCCGATGCTGGTGAACCTGAGCAATGTCCACTGTCGGCAGCAGCTTGATCTGGAGGGACATACGTCCGCGCCGATTGTCGTGCAGGCGAGCCAGCTCGTTTCCATGGCGAGCTTCAGCCTGAGCTGTTTGACGGGCACGATCAGCGCCTCCACCTTTTACACCGCTGCCGATCAAAAAAACCGCGTCAATTTCATGCGGAACATGACGTTCGCCCACTGCAAATGGGTCCTGCACACGACCGCGCAAGAAGCGGCCAGGACGGTTGGCAGCGGCCTTTCCGTCGACTACGACAACGTCGGCCTCGTGTTCGACGGTTGCAGCTTTGAGGCAGCCGATACCGCCGCTGTCATTGACGGCTACGCGCTCAGCGTCGATCCGTGGGATGTCCCGTCCGAGAGAGTTATTACCGTCCGCAACTGTTCGTTCGATACGCGGCTCAGGCAAAACCTGTTTTTGAACCGCTGCGGGCATGTTTATTTGGAAAACAACCGCTACTCCGGCTCCAATCATGTCATCTCCCTGTATGGCTCCGGCTCCTATCCGCTTTTTCTCACCGTAGACGGCGGAGACTTCAGCCAGGTCAGCGGAAAGATGTTCTACCACAAAACCGCAGACAAAATTACGCTCTCTATGAAAAACGTGCCTGTCCCCATCAGTCTGACGAGCGGCTACAGCTCTGACAACTCTTCCTATCTCCCCAGCGTGGCGATGAACGAGCGAATCGTCTACGCCAGCACGCCTCCCAGCTCATCGGTGAAATACGGCGGGATCAAAGGCGACACACTCCGGCTGATAACGCCTGTCAACGGGCAGCCGTGCGAGTGGATCGCGACCACGACAAACAAGACCGCCTGCACGTGGCTGGCGACCAAGACCGCGAAAAGCTAACCCCGACTTTCTGACTTTCCCTTGCAAAACGTGCCGGCGCCAAGCCATTTGGCGGAGCCTTCGTTGTACGCCTACTGGTTAAGAAGCTGTTGCATGCTTATCTGCACAAAAAAACATCCCTCCTCCCTGCTTGCGCACAGGGCAGAAGAGATGTTTTTTACTAGGCGATCCGCTCCAAATCCGGATTGTACCGCTTCACGTATTCGTAGATTTCGTCGTTTTGCAGACGTACCTGACCGAGTGCTCCCACCCGTCCCGCCAGATGCTGGGCAAGCTGCTCCGCGCCTTGCCCGATGCGCCTTTTCGCCGCTTCGGGCAACGTCAACACGTGCGGCACGAGCAATTGCAGGTACCAAACTCCTTTATCTTCCTCGGACACGTCGATTTCCAGCTCCATATCGCTGCTGTCGAAATCGTAGAGGTGGTTGAACAACGCTTCCCTCGTTTCTTGTGTCAGGGAGGAAATGTCGAGTTTCTCCACGCTCAAGTAATACTCCTCGTTGAACAACACGATCTGGTCATCGATTTGCTGATACTTTTTTGCAAGCGGATTCATTGTCTTGGTCCCCTTCCAGCTATCGCCACAATCTATCCTATAGCATATATGCTGCCGAATATTTCGGCAACGAATTTGACAGAAAATGTTGAATATTCCTCCTGCTCCCCCGCACGATATCCGCGTGACAGCGGGATGGCACGCGTGCCCCTTCATGTCACGGACTGCTTTGAACTGTCCAAAGCGACGCGCTCCCTCCTATGTTTTGGGATGAAGCTGATCCACAATAGAGACACCGTATTTTCATGAACACGGCAGCCGTTGGTTATGATGAACTGCCATCGTTCCCGGACGGAGGCAATTTTCTACGTTCGAATTGCTGGAAAGTGTTGTTTTTTTGATAGTTTTAGTAAACAATAAAGCTCTTCACCATTAAACGTGCTTGATCTTCCTCTAGCGTAGTTTTTCACTTTTTTATATGGCTGGTTTACACTCCAGCCGAATTCGAATCTTGAACCGCTCGATGTTGCGATACCCATAGGCTCGTCGCTTGATGACTTTCACTTTGTTGTGTGTCCCTTCAATCGGAGCATTTGTAACTCGAAACGAAAAATAATTCTGAACCGACTGTCGCCATTGAACGATTGTTTTTGCAATCGAACGGACGGCAGAGGTGGGAGATGTGAGGTGCTCGGTTATCCATTGTTGGAGTGCTTCTTTTCCCGACTCTTCTGTCTGAGCTGCATATACCGTTCTCATGTGCTGAAGAGCGTTGTAAAGGCGTTCCAAATGGGGATCTTGAGCGAACCAGGCTTTCAATTCCTCCTGTTCCTCAGGTTTCAGTTTATCAGGAGGTGTGTGGAGCAGACGTTGTTCATGTCTACCCCGGCGATGAGTTCCCCGCGAACGGGTACGTTTACGAGCAGCTTCTAACGATTTGGAGAAGAGCTGAATGACGTGGAACTTGTCCGCTACTACCGTGGCATCCTTCCAAACACCGCGAACCGTCTCAGCCATTCCAGGAGCCAAGTCTGTCACAACAACCTGTGGAGGCGTAGCAAAGGGCCAGTTCATGAGAGCCTGACGAACCTGCTCACGTGAACGCCCTTCTGTAACCTGCCAGATATGCCCGCTTTGTGCATCCATGAGGTTGACACCGTACTTGTGTCCTTTTTGGAGAGCAAACTCGTCCAGACAGACCATAGTAGGCGTAAGATGATCTTGGGGCTTAGCGAGAAGCTGAGGAGCCAGTTGGTAATACCACCGTTCCAATGTCGTATAGCAGATTCCGAGTTGTTTGGAAACGCTAAGCAAATCCCTCTTCTGACACAACTCAACGGCCATTTGACGAAACGCAAAAGTAGCCGTTCCTCGATAGGGAATTCCATCCCATTCGAGAGTCCAGGTGATCTGGCAATCGTGGCAACGTTGTCGATATACAGGAACACGTACCCAGACAGTACCCCATGAAGGAATAAAGCGGTGACGAAGAAGACGGTACCCTGGGCGAGCATGATTGGTGCTCTCTTTCAGGCAGAGAGGACACAGATGAGAGGCTGGATTGGGAGTGAGAGTCACTACCCAATCGGTTTCAGTCGTTTTGTCCCAATGGGAAAGTTGAAACGATGGAAGGCCGATTAAGTCTGTGGTAAACTGGTTAGACAACGTAGATTTCCTCCTATCTTGTGATGGTCAGGACAACTTTCACGATAGAGGAACATCTACGTTTTTTCAATGTCTAGCACGGGTTATGGTGATGAATCAACAATAAACATAATTGTAAATATTTTCTTAATAGAATCCGATAACTATACCACACGATTGAAAACGTTTTTTGAAAATAACGAAAATAAAATCAATAGGTGTCGGGATACAAACGGACAATGCTGAAGGGATTCGATATGGATGGGTCCAAATAACGTCTTCCACCTTTTCAGAAACGCAAACTATTTGAAACTTTTTCTCGCAGAATTTACTTCGCAACTGGGAAATGTCATCGGGATTATGGCGATCACATTTTATTTGCTTGATAAATTTAGCCAACAACCGTACTACACTACCATGAAAGACATGATGCATGCCGCACCCGCATTGGTCGTTTTTCTGTTTATCGGCGTTTTTGCGGATCGCTTTGACCGTCAGAAAATAGCGGTCCATTGCGATCTGATTCGCGCATTTCTCACTGTATGTCTAATGATTTGCATTTGGTACGATTCGCTTGCCTTGATTTTTTTAGCCATTTTTCTCCGAAGTGCTGTAGGGAAATTTTTTCCTCCCGCCCAAAGTGCAATCATTCAAGGCGTACTATCAAAAGAAGAATATCCCCTTGCCGCTGGATTAAACTCTATGCTCGGAAGTGTATTTTTGCTTTTCGGGAGTGGGATCGGCGCGGTAGTCTATTGGAATTTGGGAGTCCAAGGTGCATTTTTGCTGGACTTCATCTGCTTGTTGATTTCAGCCATGCTCATTTATTCGTGCAAAATCGAGCTATCTGTTCGGAAACCGAACGGGAGCACCGATTGGAAAGGACTACATACAATTAAAGCACTGTTCACGGATTTTATTGAGGGGGTAAAATACATTGTTTACGATCGGGTGTTGCTGCTGCTAACGCTTGGTTCTGCCATACTGGGAGTAGTCAATGGAGGAATAGGAATCATTCCTATTTTTATCATGAAATACAAACTGTCTCCCCATTTCTACGAGGAAATGTCCGTAATCGAAACGATCGTTTTCGGAATCGGCATCTTGCTGGGAAGTGCGCTAAGCCCCAAAGTTACGAAGAGAATCAAACTGTACATGGTATTGACTTTCAGCCTGATTTTCTCGGGAATCTTCGTCATCCTCGCAGGCTTGTCCCCTACGATTGTTCTATTCTTGATTTTTCACTTTTTCTTTTCCGTTGCTGTGGCGTTTATTAACATTTCTTTTTATGGATGGATACCGCAAATGGTGAATCCGAACATGATGGGAAGATTTCGGGGGATTCTTGACCCCGTATCGAGTTTGTTTCAGTCACTGTCTCTGGCCTTTATTGCTTGGACTTTCCCGTCTATGCTTCGCATTGAAATGCTCTTTGGCGTCGTTGGCGGAGCAATGCTGCTTTTAGGGATGCTATATCTTTTTACAATCCCTTCATTCGTACAAACGAAAGAAGAAAAGTACGAAGTTCCATCCTAACGGTAAAATACGATCCGGCTATTGGAAAACTTGGCTGCCCCAAGCCGTGGGTCCAGCCAAGTTGGCCTTATACTGGATGAGTTGGATCAGAATCTTATCCATTCTTAAACTTATGGACAAAAAAGCTTGCCGCCCTGGGCAAGCTTTTTTGCTTCCTTGACCTTTCTTCTTTACAGCAAAGTCGAGCCGTCCACCACTGCTTGCGCGTCCTCGCGCGTGATGAGCACCGCCCGCGCCTTGCCTCCGCTCTGTCCGGCGACGTAGCCGTCTGCCTCCATCATTTCGATCAGGCGCGCTGCGCGGTTGTAGCCGACCCGGAAGCGGCGCTGCAGTCCCGATGCCGAAGCCTGGCCTTGTTCCGCCACAAACAGGAGCGCCTCCATGTACAGCGGATCGTCGCCCACATCGTAGGATTGCACCTGCTGCTCCAGGTCTTCCTTGCTGAAAAGGTACGCCGGCTTTCGCTGCTTCTTGATCGTCTGCGTAATTCTTTCGATCTCGTCGTCGGAAACAAAGTTGCCCTGCAAGCGCACAGGCGTCGTGCCGCTCTCCAGAAACAGCATGTCCCCTCTGCCCAGCAATCGTTCTGCCCCGGACTGGTCGAGAATCGTGCGCGAGTCGACCTGGGAGAATACGGCAAACGCCAGGCGCGTCGGCACGTTTGCCTTGATATTGCCCGTGATGACGTCCACGGACGGGCGCTGGGTCGCGAGCAACAAGTGAATGCCGCAGGCGCGTGCCTTTTGCGCGATCCGGATGATGCAGTCCTCCACGTCTTGCGGAGAAACCATCATCAGGTCTGCCAGCTCGTCGATGATGATGACGATATACGGCAACTGGTCGTCTGTCGTCTGGTTGTAGCGGTCAATATCCCGCACACCTGCGTCGACGAACAAAGCGTAGCGCTTTTCCATTTCCTCGACGGCCCATTTCAGCGCCGCTGTCGCCTGCTTGGCCTCCGTCACCACAGGCGTCACGAGATGCGGCAAATGGTTGTACGGTGCCAGCTCGACCATTTTCGGGTCGATCAACAGCAGTCTGACTTGCTCCGGCGTCGCCTTGTACAGCAGGCTGACAATGATCGAGTTGATGCAGACGCTTTTCCCCGATCCGGTCGAGCCTGCGATCAGGCCGTGCGGCATTTTTTTGATATCGGCAATAATCGGCTCGCCGCCGATGTCCATGCCAAGCGCCACGGCCAATGGCGATGGATGCTGCTGAAATTTTTCCGAGCCGATGATTTTCTCGATCAGCACGGGCCGGCTCGCCAAGTTCGGCACCTCGATCCCGATGGCGTTGCGGCCTGGAATCGGCGCCTCGATGCGAATGTCCTTGGCTGCCAGATTCAGCTTGATGTCGTCGATCAGACTGGTAATTTTGTTCACCTTCACCCCTGGGGCCGGCTGCAACTCGAAGCGCGTGACAGACGGGCCTTTGACGATGCCGACGACGCTCGCGCTGACGTTGAAGTTGGATAAAGTCTCTTCCAAAAGCAGCTTTTGCAGTTGCGTATGCTCATCGTCGTCATCGCTTATCGGCGGGCTCGGATTGAGCAGCGCAAGCGTCGGCAGGCAATACGGCGGCTCCTGGCTATCCGCTGCGGCTGGTGGCTGCGGCTGAGAGTGAGGGCCGGGGGATGGTGTGGTTGCCGCACCTGGGGCGCTTGGAGTACTTGCTGTACCTGGCGCACTTGGCGTCACCAATCCAGGCGCTGGCTGCGCTGTGCCCTCATCTTTTTGCCCGGCGCTTGGCAGTTCGGTCACTGGCGGTAACGGCCTTGCGATCTGTGCCTGCAAAGCGTCTGGGGCAGCAGCCTCGGAAACCGAACTCGCCGCCTGCGCCGCAGCAGAAGCTTCCACCTCGGCATCCGGCATGGCCCGCGCCAGCAGGCGATTGACGTCGTATGTGTAGGCTGGCGCCTGCTTTTCTTCTTCAGCGGAAACGGGCACATTGTCGCTGTTGATTGGCCGGACCGTGTCGCTGCCGCCGGACGGAACAGCAGGTTGGGCGGCTTCGCCTTCCTGAATGCGCTCGTAGGCAGCCGTTATGCCTTGCTCGATCCCAGTGCGCACAACGTCGCCAAGCGCTGCGACCAGCATTTGCTGTGTTGCGGTTTGGCTCGGTTGCTCCGGATAGGTTGGTCGCTCCGAATCGTTTGGTTGCTCTGCTTGCTGCTCTGGCCGCGATGGGAGTGCCGCTTCTCGGCGTGCCCCCAGCGGGGACTCGGGTGCTATGAGAGGGGAAGTCTCCCCACTTGCTTCCGCTTCGTGCAGCTCAGGGACCATTTCCACAGTCGCTTCGGGTTCTTTCGCTGTTTCTGCCGCTGCTTCAACTGCTTCCGTTATTTCGGATGCTCCAACCGTTTCGGTCGATCTGGCTATTTGCGCTGCCCCGGTTGTTTCCGGTTCGCCAACGTCGTCCGCTGCGCCAACTGTTTCTGTTGCACCAGCAGTTCCCGTTGCGCCAACTGTTCCGGCAGCTCCAGCAGTCTCCGCAGCTCCAGCAGTTTCCACTGCTCCCACTGCCTCCATCGCTCCACCAGTTGCCGCGGCTCCCGTCACACCTCTCACTCCGGCCGCTGCCATTGCTTCTCCTTCCAGCAACTCGGCCCCATTTTCCAAACCACCCACTACTTCGCCACACTGCTCACTCGCGCTGCCAAAATCGGCCGCGGCCCTCGCTCCACTTGTTGCGCCTGCCACACTGCCACCTTGAAGCGCTGGTTCCTCACCCTTGGCTGACACGGCTTCACCCGTTTTCACTTCTTCTACCTCTACGCGCTCTGCGCGCCCATACAGCTTTTCCGTAACAGCCCTATCCTGCACAAAGACACGACTTTCTCCTTCCACAACTCCTGTCTCCCCAACCGCAAGCGACTCCGCTTCTTGCCGCAGGCGGACACGCTCCTGCTCTGCGCCCCCCAACTCCCGGAACTGCACCGCAGGCTTGTCCAACGCATCTTGCTCTGATTCCACAACTGCCGCAGCGGCCGCTTGCGCTTCGGCTTCCGCCACCACGTCCGCTTGCCGCTCAAACGACCGGGCGGTACGATCCGCCTGCCCGTTGCCGCTCTCCGCTTTTCCATCCATCTCAATGACGGATTTGCCGCCGCTGGCATTTCCGTCAGTCTCCCTATCCTGCGCCACCGTTTTCTGCTCAGGAAAATACCGCTCGCTAATTTCCTGTTCCCACTGCTTGATCTGCTGCAGATGCTCTTCCTGCTCCAGTCGCGGATACACCACTCCCCCTGTTGTGTGGATGCGGTGCTCCGCCTCGCGTGTAGACGGGGTGATCTTGCCGTAAACAGGCGAGACGATCTCCGACGGGCGGTACGCCTTCTTTTCCTGCGGCGTCAGCGAAGTGCGCTGCGCGCTTTCCGTCTGTCTGGCTGGCTGCCAACGATGGCTGTCGCGCTTGTGCTCGGCAGAGACAGCCGGCTTTCTGTCTGCGAATGTCTCCGCCTGCTTTTCCGGCACCTGTTCATCGCGCGGACGAAGCGTGTCCCGCGCACTCGCTCCCCGCTCGCGCGCAGCCGACTGGGCGCGCACGGCGTCGTCTGCTGCCTGCTGGTTCCTTCTTTCTTTTCGCCTGTTCTCCAAATAGTCGTCCGGCACGACAGGAAAGCGAAACTGGCGCTCCCTGCGCGGACGCACATCGTCTATATTGCGATTATTCACCCGTTCTTTCGGGTAAATGCTTTTTGTCTTCGCCTGGGGCTGACGGGGTGCGGGGCTTGCAGGGGGACTTGCCGCTGGACGCCCTTCCACTGTCTCTTCATGCTCTTCTTCGCCCTGAAAAAATTTCATCAGCTTTTGAAGCCACAACCACATGCTGCAACGTCCTTTCTTTGCTAACCATCTATTCCCTCTCATCTTACCATGAAACAAGCGGCGATTTAGGCCGATTGTGATTTTTTTCCGTATTTGCGAAACCTTTTCTTTCTTTGGACGTAATAGATAGAGGGAACAAAAACAAATACATAGGGGAGGAACACACATGTGGAAAAAGGGGAGCGCCCTGCTGCTCGCGGGGATGCTGGTACTGACAGGATGTGCTGGTGAAGCTTCACTGGTGCGCGATTCTATCGTGGCATCCATTGATAAACCAAACTACGATTTCCAAGGAACCTTGAAGCTGACAGGCGACGTAGACAAATTGCCGGAAGCTTTCGGGGAAGCGACACCGGACAAACAGGGACAAGCGATCTTGTCTGCCATGAAAGCGGGCGTGACTGTAAAAGGATCCCAGCTCGATCTGAAAAATGCGAAGGTTCAGTTTGAAGTGAACGACGACAAGGTACTGCGCGACAACAAGCTCTGGACTGGCGACAAAAAAGCGTCCGTCGAGCTGGTAGTCAGCGATGACAAAGTATTCGTAAAATCTCCGCTCGACAGCAAATACTTGCTGATCGACGCGAACGCTTCCGGCGCTCTCACTGGCGTGAACGGAAACGACAAGGTGAACCCTGCCAAGCTGAAAGAATACCAGGACAAAATGAACCAGTTGACGCTGGACTTCATCAAAAAATACGTGGGCAAGTACGGCTACAAGCTGGCTGACGCGAAAAACCTCGGCATCGAAACCGTCACGCTGCCTAACGGCGAAAAAGTAGAAGCGACTCACGTAACGGTGAAGATCGACGCCAAAGAACTGGTGAAAATGTTCTTCTTCACAGCCAACGACGCGGTAGCGAGCCAGGACGTAAAAGCGTTCGCAATCGACATGATGGTTCTGACCAACTCCCTGACCGAAGAAATGTATCCGGAAATGGGCAAAACGACCGAGGCAGAAAAACGCGCCAACGCCGAAGCAACCATCACCGAAGGCTTGAAAGAAGCAAAAGCATGGCTGGACGAAACAGGCAAAGTGTACACGCCTGAAAAAATCGTAGAAGAAATGAAAAAAGAAGGCTTCCACAACCTCGCTTGGAACCTCGACTTCTACGTAGACAAAAACAAAATGCCTGTGCACCAAAAGAGCGACCTGAGCGTAACCTTCCAGGCGCCTGAAATGAAACAACCGCTGACAATCGGTCTGTTCGCCGATCAATACGCATACAACTTCGGAAAAGCGACCAAGTACGACGTTCCGGCAAAAGACGCTGGCCTGACAGCAGAAGACTTGTACAAAGACGAAAAAGCGATCAACAACTTCAGCGACAAAGGCTTCATGCGCCTCTTCGCGCAAAGCATGCTGGACGATCTCAAATGGCAAAAAGAACTGGAAGCCGAGTGGGCGGAAGAATTGGAAACAACCACCCCTTAATTCCATCCACAGCCAAAACAAAAAGCACGGCGCATTTACGCGTCGTGCTTTTTCTCATAGGTGAGGATTCCCGCCTGTTCCAGATAGGCCAGAACGGCAGCAACCGACTCTTCAATCGTCTGTTCACTGCTCTCCACCACAATCTCCGGCTGCAGCGGCTCCTCATACGGAGCGGAGATTCCCGTAAACTGCCCGATCTCCCCGCGCCGCGCCTTTTCGTACAGTCCCTTCACGTCCCGGCGCTCGCACTCTTCCAGCGGGCATTTGACGTACACCTCGATAAACTCTCCCGCCTCTACCAGACTGCGCGCCAGCTCGCGATCCGAACGATAGGGCGAAATGAATGCCGTCAACACAATCACGCCTGCATCCACGAACAGTTTGGCTACCTCGCCGATGCGGCGAATGTTCTCTTTGCGGTCTTCTTCTCCGAAGCCAAGCCCTTTGTTCAAGCCGTGGCGGATGTTGTCGCCGTCGAGCACGTAGCTGGCCAGGCCCCGCTGATGCAGCTCCTGCTCAACCGCATTGGCCAACGTCGATTTTCCGGCGCCAGACAGCCCCGTAAACCACAGGACGCAGCTTTTGTGCCCTGCCCGCCTCTGCCGATCTGCTTTCGTCACCGTCGTCGGATGCCAAACGATGTGGGCAACTCCTTCCTTTGCCATGAGCGTCCCCCTTTCTCTTTTCCTGAAAAAAACTCCATCCTTCTCGGTTACACCGAGATCGGCCGCAGTCCTTCGATCAGCACGCGCGCTACTTCCGGACGGCTGAACTCAGGAGGCGGCGCTTCGCCGCGCGCCAGCATTTCCCGCACCTTCGTACCCGACAGCGCCACATGATGTTCTGAACCGTGCGGGCACGTTTTCGCTGATGCCATATTGCCGCAGGTCGAGCAGTAAAAGCTGTTCTCAAAAAACAGCGGCGTGATCCCCAGTTCTTCGGGCTGGAACTGGCGGAAAATGTGCTGCGCGTCGTATGTACCGTAATAGTTGCCGACGCCCGCGTGATCTCTGCCGACGATAAAGTGGGTGCAGCCGTAGTTTTTGCGCACCAAGGCGTGGAAAATCGCTTCGCGCGGCCCGGCGTAGCGCATGGCGGCAGGGAAGACGGCCAGCTTGACCCGATCAGCCGGGTAGTATTTTTCCAGAAGCACCTGATAGCTGTTCATCCGCACATCGGCCGGGATGTCATCTGCCTTCGTCTCACCGACGAGCGGATTCAAAAACAGGCCGTCGACGATCTCCAGCGCCGATTTCTGGATGTATTCATGGGCGCGATGCACAGGATTGCGCGTCTGGAAGCCGACGATCGTCTTCCAGCCTTTTTCGGCGAATGCGGCTCTCGTCTCGGCAGGGTCGAAGTGGTAGTCGGCAAACGGCCCTTTGTCAGCCCGTTTGACCAAAGTAATCGGCCCGCCGAGGTAAATATCGGGGCGGCTCAGCAGCTTTTTCACCCCAGGGTGATTTTCGTCATCCGTGCCATACACGAGCCGGGCTTCCTGCCGTTTGTCCGGCGAGTAAATGTCGGAAATCTCCAGCAAGCCGTACACCTCTTTCTGATAGACCAGACGCACGGTATCTCCTGGCTGAAGCGCGCCTGCCACGGTCGCCGGAACAGGGAGCGTAATCGGAATGCTCCAGACGGTGCCGTCCGCGAGTCTCATCCGCTCGACGACGGATGTGTAGTCATGGCGATCCAAAAAGCCGCGAATCGGGCTGTACCCTCCAATGGCGATCAGCTCCAGGTCTGACAGCGCAAAAGCGTCCAGCTCGACATCGCCCGTCGCGCGCGACAGGTCGGCAGTCGGATCAAAACGGTTTACCAGTACGTTTCCATGCGGGATGCTACCACTCACATTCAAGCCCTCCTCATCCATATCCGTTGTTCTCTTTTCCCACGCTTACTTGGCGAGATGCAGCCCGCACTCGGTCTTGCCCAAATGCGCCCAGCGGCCCGCTCGCTCGTCCTCGCCCGCTTTGACCGGACGCGTGCACGGCGCGCAGCCGATGCTCGGATAGCTTTGATCGTGCAAGGCATTATACGGCAATTCAAACACGCGGATGTACTGCCACACCTCATCAGCCTTCCAGTGGATCAGCGGACAAATTTTCAGCGACTGAAACTTCTCGTCGCGATTGACAAACTGGACGTCCGCCCTCGTCGCGGACTGCTCCCTGCGCAGCCCTGACATCCAGGCTACCGTCCCTTTCAGCACGCTTTCCATCGGCTGTACTTTGCGCAGATGGCAACACAGATCGGGCTGGGTTGTCCACAGCTCGTCGCCGTATTCCGCTGCCTGCTCGGCGAGCGAAAGCTGTGGCTCCTTGATCGTCAATTGCAAGTCGGGGTAGCGCGCACGCACTTTCTCGATCAATTCGTACGTCTCGGGAAAATGCAGATGGGTGTCCAGAAAAGTGACGCGAGCGTCTTTTTTTACATCGCTTATCATGTCGATGAGCACCATCGCTTCTGCCCCAAAGCTGCACGAATAGACCAAATCGTCGGCAAACGTCTCGTAGGCCCACTTGATGACATCCACGGTATCTCCCTTGGCGAGACTTTTGTTGATCGCAGCGAGCTGCTCGGCTGTCGCCGTGTCGTAGTGTAGACGGCTCATATGCCCCCTCCTTGATCGTTGATGGAACTGCTTTCCCTGCGAATCAGCCGGATCAGCCCCACGAAGCCGAGCGTCGCCACGAAAACACTGGCGAGCACGACCAGCGTGTACAAATCCGAACGCAGGAACAGATGGACAAAGGCGAACGAAACGACCAGCGAAGAAACTGGCGAGACGATCCAGACCATGATGATCTGCTTGATAATTCCTTTTTGCCACAAGACGAAGCCTCGCTCCGACGTGCCTACGCCTAAAATGGCGCAAGTCGTGGCTTGAGTCAGCGGCACGGGAATCCCGAACAGCGAAGCGATGATGACGAGCGTACCGCCTGTAGCCGATACCGCGCTTCCTTGCAAAAGCGACAGGGTGGTAATTTTCTTGCCGTTCGTTTCCAGCACTCTTCCTCCCAAGAGCAGACAGCCGACAGCGACGGCCAGTCCGCCGAGCCACACGCCGTTTTCGGTCGACATCAGTCCGGCTCCCACGAGCGGGCCGACAGCGTTGGCTACGTTGTTCATCCCCGCTGAAAAAGCTTCATACACACCGCAGGCGACGAGCAAAAAGGTCAGCCAGCGCTCTCCTTTGGAGCCTGGCTTTTGCAAGGACGGCCAGCGCCGCTCCACGCGGCGAATCAGCTTGCCTGCCCCGTAGGCCCCGATAAAGGCCGCCACCGGGACCACGACCCAAAAAAACAGGATGACGAGGATGTGCCCGACAAACAAAGACTGATAGGCTAGGCCCACGCCCACGATCGCCCCCACTGTCACCTCGCTGGTCGAGAGCGGAATCCCGAGCAGATTCGCCCCAAAAAGCGTCAGCGTGGCCGAAGCGAGAACGATCACAACGGCTTCGATCGTCAGCAGATTCGCAGGGATAATCCCCCCGCTGATCGTCTTGACGACCTCGCCGCCGCCCAGCACTGCCCCGAGCAAGGCCGCTACGGCTACGAGCAGCATGGCGAGCAGCTTGTTTTTGACTGCCCCGCTGCCGTACGCGGCCCCCATCGAGGCTGCGGTCCCGCTGGCTCCAATATTCATGGCGAAAAACAAGGCGATGGCGATGGCGACGTAACTCCAATCCACGAAGAGCACTACCTCCTTTCATGCCAATCTGTTGTTACGTAAGAAAAGAAGGGGTGCCGTACAGCTTGCATGCTGCGCTGGCGACCTGCTCTCGCGAATGGATTCCTCGGGCCAAGCTCTCCACGTCTTCGTCGATGACGACGCGCCACCCCATTTGTCTCGCCACCTCCTGCGTCTTCGCATCGGCGCAAAAAAGCGGCACACTCTCCCAACCCGCTCCTGCAAAATCCGCCAGGGCAGGCAAAACTTCCCCGTCAGCGGCAGCAAACCAGTCAAACGCCAGCTTTTTCATCCAAGGAACGACCGGGTGTGTCTCCTCCCACTCCAGGACGCCTCCCGCTGGCAGATGGAGGAACTCTGCTGCTGACTGGGCAGGAGTACTCCCGCATTTGGCGCGCACATGCAAAATCCGCTCCCCGCCGTTTCGCGCAAGCTCCCTGCTCATAGCCGCAGGAGTGGCCGCGTGATCGAAAACGCGCTCCGGGTACAGTCCTCTGCTCTCCAGAAACAAAGCCGCCTGCTTCCCGCGCACAGCGAGCTTGCTCGTCAGCCGCCGCAGGTCAAACCGCCGTCTGCCCAGCTCTGCCAAAAAAGCCTCCGCCTGCTGCGCATCGTCGAGCACGATCCAGCCATATGCCGTGAGGTCCTCGGGAAATTCAGCAGCATCCACAGCGAGCAAAGGGCGCTTCACGAGCGGAATCGCGATGACTTCTGCACCGAGCTGCTCCAGCCTGCCCGCCAGTGCGTCGCTGCCGCCTGCTCCGGGAATGGCCGCAAGCGCCACCCGTTGTCCGAACAGCGGCCGCGATTCGTACCAGTTCAGTTGCTCGCGCAGCCGGACGACCTCGCCCACGACGATGATGGCCGGCGCGGAAAAGCCCGCTTTGGCGACATCGCGGTCAATCGTCGCAAGCGACCCGACCAATGTCTGCTGCTCTCCTACCGTGCCCCATCTGACGAGCGCGACAGGGGTATCCCCGCTTTTTCCGCAGGCCAAAAGCTGCGCCTGGATGTGCGGCAAGTTTTTCACGCCCATGTAAATGACGAGCGTCTCCATCCGCGCCAGTGCTGCCCAGTCCGGCTCCTTGCCGGCATTTTTGTCGCACAGATGCCCGGTGACAAAGGCAACGGAGGAATTGTAGTCGCGGTGGGTTAAAGGAATCCCTGCATACAGCGGGGCCGCCATGCCGGAGGTGATCCCCGGCACGATCTCGTACGGCACGCCATGCTGTACGCACATTTGCGCTTCCTCGCCTACCCGCCCGAACATGCTCGGGTCCCCGCCTTTTAAGCGAACCACGGTTTTTCCTCGCTTGGCTTCCCGAATCAACAGGAGGTTGATCTCTTCCTGTGGCAGTGTGTGGCGGTCCCTTTCCTTGCCGCAGTAAACAAGCCGGGCGTCCCTTTTGACGTGGGAGAGAAGCAGCGGGCTAGCCAGTCGGTCGTACACGACGACGTCGGCTTTTTGCAGCGCCTCCATCCCGCGAATGGTGAGCAGTTTCGGATCGCCAGGGCCAGCCCCTACAAATAAGACTCTGCCAGCGTTCATTTTCGATCAGTCCTCCTTGCTGCCTTCCCTAACGCGAAAAGCTGTTTCGTCTTACTGGCTGAAGCGGGAGGTTTCGACGACGTAGCCGACTCCCTGCCGACCGAGCGGTTTCTTTTCCACCAGGCTCAGCTCCTTGATTTTCGGCGGAGCGATGGTGTGCCGCAGTAGATTGTTTTCCGCGGACGAAAAAGCGCGCTCGTCCGTTTTGGCAATCACGACCACGGTCAAGAGTCGGCCTTCTTCGAGCACGGCCTCCAGTTTGTACAAGTAGCTCTCGGTTTGTTCCTCTGCCATGGTAGTCCCTCATTTCCTTGGATCGGGTGTGATCGGTTATTGTCCGGCTTTGGCTTCTTTACGCCGTTTGCAAAATGCTGTCGACCTGCTCCTGGATGCGTGCCAGTCCGACCCGCTCGACGTAGCGCCAGTACTCTTCGCCCTCCAACCGCTCTTCCTTGTAGAACGTAATCAACTGCGCCAGGAAGGCTCCCAGCCTGTCGACGGACACTCGCGCGTTCAGCTTGCGGTTGAATTGCGGTTCTTCGAGCGTGCCGCCAACGTGGATGTCAAACGCTTCGACCATCCCGGCCGGCGTCTTGACTTTTGCCCCTTGCAGGCCGATATCGGCAATCTGCCGCTGTCCGCACGAGTTCGGGCAGCCGATCATGTGAATGCGCAGCGGCGTATCCAGTTCAACGGTGTCGTCCAAATATTGGGCGAGCGAGCGCATCCGTTCTTTCGTCTCCACGATCGCCAGGTTGCAATACTCAGTCCCTGTGCAGGAGACGGCATAGCCGACAAACGTATTCGGTTTTAGCTTGAAGCGGTTCACAATCAGCGGCTCTTCGCGGAATGCCGCCACCTTTTCCTTGGCGATGTTGCGAATGAGGACGTTTTGCGTGTTGCAGGCTCCGATCGTGCCGTCCCCGTATTCATCGGCCAGGCGCGCCAGCTCGATCAGCTCGGCAGCGTTCATCCGGCCGACGGGAACGGACAGTCCCGCATAGTAGTAGCCGGGCTGGCGCTGCTCGTGCAAGCCGTAAAAATAGCCGCCGTTCCAGCCTTTCGTCAAATCCTCTCCGCTCGTTTCCAGCTCGCCGATCAGCTTGACCAGTTCTTCCTTGAACTTTTCCGGTCCCCAGTCCGCCACCAAAAATTTCAGGCGGGCATGCGTCCGCTTCTGCCGATAGCCGAAGTCGCGGAACAAGGTCGTGACGCCTGCTGCCACCTTGACGACCTCTTCCGGCCGGACGAACACGTCAAGCTGCTTCGCCAAGTACGGCTTCGCCGACAGGCCGCCGCCTACCCAGACGTGGAACCCGATTACATCCTCGCCCGCGATGCGCTTTTTGGCGGGCGTAAAGGCGAGGTCGTTGATTTGCGCGTGGGCTGCGTTGTAGACGTTGGCGGAGATGGACATCTTGTATTTGCGCGGCAGGTTGGAAAAGTCGCGGTTGAGCAGGAAAAACTTTTCCAGCTCGGCCACAATCGGACGTGTATCCAGCACTTCATGCGGATCGATTCCGGCCAGCGGATTGCCCATGATCTGCCGCGGACAGTCGCCGCACGCTTCGAACGAAGAAAGCCCGGCCGCAGCGAGCCGATCAAAAATATCGGCCAGCGTCTCCACCGTCAGCCAGTGAAACTGGACAGCCTGGCGCGTCGTCACGTCCACGAGATCGCGGCCGTAGTCCTGGGCGATTTTCGCCAGCACTCTCGCCTGCTCGCTGGTCATGATTCCGCCGGGGATGCGCACCCGCATCATGAAGTGGCCGTCTTTCGGACGCTGCTGGTAGACTCCCGCCCACTTGAAGCGGTCCATATCAGAAGATTCAATCGATTCAAAGCCCTCTTTGGAGTAGGTATTGATGATTGTTTCGATGACGTCCAGGCCGTCTTTTTCCAGCTTGGTCAGCTCCATTTTGTTCAGGGACGGATCATCTGCCCATTTCCACTGTTTTCTCTCTGCCATGCTCATACACGCTCCTTTTTGTGAAGAGGTCTGTTACAAGTGCCGTGCGAATGGATTGGCCAATCCAGTCTGCAATCAGCGGGTGAGGCAAGTACGCGCTGCCGTTGTAGCGGTACGGCAGCTCCGCCAGCCGTGCCGGAATCGCCTTGCGGGTGAAGTACCCCTGGCTGACGAACAGAGGCAGCACGAGGACATCTCCTTTTTCTGCAAGCAGCAGGGCTTGTTCCCGCAACGTGTCCGGCCGCAGTGTCGCATATCCGGCTGCGGGGAAGGCGTAGCGGTTTTGCAGGCGAAACGTCATCCGGCGCAACAGCTTTTCCCACCGCTCCTGGCCTCCCGGCAAATCGCTGCCGTGGCCGACGAGCAACAGCGCTTCCTTGCGCGGATCGCTCGACAGCTCCTGAATGCGCTGGCTTACGATTTGCTCCACCAGCGGATGATCTTCCAGCGGCGGACACCAGAGCAGCCGCGCGCGAACCGGAATGCGCACCTGCTCCGTCTCCCAGGCGGGCCACGGCTCCAGTCCGAGCATCGCGCGTATTTCTGTCACGTGGTTGCTCCCCGCCGAAGCAAACAGGGGAACTACGACGATCCGCTTCGCGCCGGACGCCTCCAGACGCTTCCATTCGTCACTGATGCTTCGCCCCTCTACTCCCCCCAGATACGCTACCCGGGTCGGCAGCTCGCTCTGGCACTGCCTGACGGCTGACTCTACGAGACTCAGCCAGTCGGGATCGGGTGAACCGTGAGCGATTACCAAAGCCGCTGTTTTTGCCATCGGATAAACCCCTTATCCAAACCTAATTTGTAAATCATATATGTTTACTCGGAATTATAAAGGGGATGTTTTTCGCCGTCAATAATCAATTCCTATTTCTTGAAAAAAATCTTGATGAAAATATATTTGCACATCTTTTCGTTTTGCTGGATAAGAAAACCTCTATCGAATCCTGCTCAATGATGAGCGACCACGTCTTAGCGAAAGGTTGTTCTTGCCGAATCGGTTGTTTGCTCTTGCAAGTTTACGCTATCCGATTCAGTCAAACAAGCTGCCGGCAGCACCGACAGCTTGTTTCTTCGTTATTCCCATTTTTTCCTAGTAGCTGATGAGCGCAGCCATCAGCAAGCCTGCCGCAATGCTCAATCTGGAGGCGAAAATGCCTACAGACACGTTGCCGTTCGGGATTTCAGACACGACCTTGAACGGCGTCACCCACTCGAACAAATAAAAAATGATGACTTGAAACACCATGCCGACCAGGCCCCATACAACCAAATCCCACAGGTTGACCGAATGGTAGACAGCAGATGCGAGCACGATTGCCAGCCCGATAATTTTTCCGCCCAGGTCGTGTGCTGCCGCCTTGGCCGCCGCCATTTTTTTCGGGTCGTCTGTCTGCGCCCCGTCCTTGATGAGAGCGAACTCCTTATACGGAGTCGTAAACGTAAACACGAAAATACCTACTGCCAATATCGGAATTGTCACGGCCATATAGGCCAAAAAATTGAGTATGTAGCTCCATTGCGTAATCATGCCGCGCCCCTCTCCTTTTCGCTATCCTTTCATGCCGACTGGCAAGTAATACGACAGGTTGTTTGTAATCGGACCTCCGACCCGGGCCACGATTGCGGATGCTTCCCCGCCAATCCAGAAGGAGCCCCACAACAGCCGTCCGGCGTAGGGACCCGCCACGGTCTGCACCGTGATTTCGGGCAGCTCCACCCGCTTTTGGTAGATCATCGGCTGCTCCCAGTAAAATTCCTCCTGGTCTTTCTCCACCAAAGTGCCGTCTGCCGCAAACAGGGCCACTCCGCCCCCTTCTCTGCCGAAAATGGGCTTGGTTACATAGTCTTCTGTCCCTGCAAAACGGTTTTCAAAATAGGTCGGAAGCATGTAGGCGTCGATGGTCGCATGCTCTTCTGCGGTAAAAAACTCGCCCGCCTCGTGCAAGTTCCAGATGAGCGCCTGCAGCGCCTTTGTCTGGATCAAAAACGCGGACGGCGGATTGATGATCGCAAGCTTTCTGTCCGCAATCAGCGCCAGGACGTGCTCGCCTGTCGGGTAGCCGTCTTCGTCCCGCTCGTCTGCGAGCTTTTCCAGCGCATGCAAACGGTACAGCACATCGACGGGAAGCAGGCTGTCGCCGTCCTGCACGTACAGTCCGTCCTCCCAGACGCGCAGCTTTTCCAGCGGCGCAAACCGGGCAGCGATCTCCGTCTTTTCCATTAAATAAAGCGTGGTGCCCTTGTCTTCCTCGTGCCAGTCCAGCGAGCTGAACCAGACGTGCTCTACCGGATAGCCCATGTCCCTGTACGCTTGCAGTAGCTTGGCAAAAGCGTGGCGCAACTGGACGTCCATGCCGGCATTCGGATTGTTCACCCCGAAAAAGCGGCAGGCGTGCTCGTTGACGTAAAAAGCTTCGACGATCCCGGTCGGCGTGTCGCTGTTGCACTCCAGCATTTTCAGCCCCGCTTGCGTCTCGGCAAAATCAAAGCGCCCGATCGCCGTAGGCAGCTTGGGCAAAACGGCGGTTCTGACCGTTTGCAGCGCTTGCTGCGGGACTCCCAGTTCGAGCAGGAGCGCGTCGTCTGCCTGCTGCAGCACAGGCGTCACTTTGGTGAAAATCCGGCCCAGCGCAGCCGTTGCCGTCGCAAGCTCGTCTCGAAACGATGCCGGGATGAGGTGCAGATCGGCCAGCGCGTACTCTTCGCCGTACATCCAATCCCATGTAAAAATGCCTTCTTCACGCAAAGGGGCGTACAGCGCTTCTCTACGGTTCCGCACGTCCACTGGCCTCACCCCGAGCTGGACACGCCGGAGCTGCCGATACCGCCCTTGGAGCTGCTCGGGCTAATGCCGCTTGATACGCCTTGCGACTTGCTTTTCGACGAGCCGCCTCCGTAGTAGGTGGACGACCCGCCGCGCGAGCTGCTTCCTCCGTCGTCGCAATAGCCGTCATTGTCTCTGTCGTAGCAATCGTCATCATAGTCTGACGAACAGCCGCTGATGGCCATCGTAGCAGCCACGAACAGGCCGACGACCTTGGCCGATTTTGTCAGTGCCATCCTCTTCCCTCCTACCCTGCCGGCCGCGCGTAGAAAATGTACACCTGGCGATCTTCGTCCACTTCCGCCGATGTTTTTTCCCACTCGCGTCCATTCAGGTACAAATAGTCGCTTTGCAAGTGCAAGAGAGCATCGTCGTCGTCCTTGAACGAAAACGTGTGCACGAGCGGGTAAAGCCGTGTGTTCTCGCGGTACTCCCGCATCTCGATCTGGATGCTCCCCCAGCGCACGGACGGCCTCTCCGCGTAGTCCACAGCCGTCTCCTCCGTCGAATGCCGGACGTAGATCACGTACGTCCCCTGCTCAATCGCGCAGGAAGTCTTCTCGTAGACGACATGCCCTTTCACCAGGTAGTCGCAGGCAAAGCGCAAGGACACTTCGTCCTTGTCGATCCGGTCGTAGTAAAACAAGACCGGGTAACCGTTCGCCTCATCCAGCAGCCGATATTCCAATCTGGCCATTTTTTCACCCCGTTTGTACGAAAATGCTGCTTCTTTCACGACACGCAACATTTTATACGCGCTACGAAACATTTGGTTGCCAAAAAATTAAAAAAATCGGATGAACAGGAAAAAGCTGGTGCGAGAGTCCCGACCCAAGCCCCAGCCGCGATGTTTCCTGTGAAAAAGGTCGCGCTACCGGCAGTCCGGCAAAGCCTTAGCGCAGACAATCCGCCATGCTCTGCTCCAGCAGCAGGCCGCGAATCGGCTCGTGCAAATGCCCGTTCGTCGCCAAAAGCGAGCGCACCTGATCTTGGGCAAACGGCTCGTGCCGGTACGGTTTCCCTTGCCAGTCGGTGATGGTCGCTCCCGCCTCGCTCGCGATGACGATCCCCGCAGCGACGTCCATGATGCCCGAGCGCTGCATGACGATATAGTCCAGCCAGCCGTTGGCGAGCAGACACCAGTCGAGCGCCGGAGCGACGTTGCGCAAAATCCGCTTCGTGTTCAGCACAAACGGCTCCGTAAAGGCCAGCTCCTCCTGCTTGGTCACCGTATTGCGCCCGCGGATGTAGGTCCCGACTGCGCGCGTCAAGTCTGTCCGGTTGTTGATCGACATGCGCCTGCCGTTCAAAAACGCGCCCTTCCCTTTTTCCGCCCAGAACATTTGCCCTGCCACCGGGTTGTAGACGACGCCGAGGACGAGATCGCCCTTGTGCTGCAAGGCAATCGAAATACTGAAGTACGGATGGCCGATAAAGTAGTTGTTCGTGCCGTCCAGCGGATCGACAATCCACAAATATTCTTCGTCGCGGCTGACCATTCCGACTTCCTCGGAAAAAATCGTATGCGTCGGGAAATGGCGGTGCAGTACCTCGATAATGCGCTGCTCGCTGCCTTTGTCCTCCGGCAGCTTCACGTCGTTATGCAGTTCCTCATCCGGCGTAAGCTGTTCGAGAAAACGCTCCTTTAAAAATGCTCCTGCTGCACTTGCTGCTTCTTTGGCTATTTCCAGCATCGGCTTTTCGCCCCTTCCTATGGTCTGTCATTGTTTTCCCTTGCATTCCGGCTCCTGACTTCACTATGATAGAGTGACACCCATCTCGCGAAAGACAGATACGCAGCGCGGTCCCGAGCCACAAGCCAGCCTTTTCCCATCGGTGCCCGACGCTTTTAGGAGGGGAAAACATGAACAGCGATTTCATTCGCCTGAAAAATATGGAGGGTGAGCTTAAATTCACCCAAATGAACAATAGCTACGGCTTCTCGGTCACGACGAAGGAGCTTGTCTTTTTCAAGCCGCACCTGACCTACCACCTGTTTTTGCACGACATCGTCAGCATGGTGCCGCATAAGCTCGACAACGCGCCCGTGTCCTTTCGCCTGAACCGCGAAACCGTCCACACCACGTTTGGCTCCCAATACTACAAGATCGGCGTCAAGTGGGCCAGAATCGTCTCCCGCTCCGGCATCGTGGAGAAGGAAAACATGGAGTTTATCGTCCCTCTCTCCGCCAAAATGCTCACTTACATTACACAATACAGCGGGCTTGTTGTGATCCGGTAAAGCCTGGGTAAAAAAACAGCTCTGGGGTGTGCGTATTTCGCACGCCTTTTTGCTATTTTCTGTTCAGGACGATAAACGTCCCGGTGCCGTGGGCGACCCGCTTGTTGCGCTCGTCGTACACAGTGCCCTCCATGACGACCAACGTGTGCCCCCGGTGCAAAAACGTCGCTTCGGCGCGAAGCCGCTTCCCTACTCCGGGCCGCAAGTAGTTGATTTTCAATTCGGTCGTGACCGCGTACTGCTCCGGCGGCAGCGAGCGGTTGATTAGCGAACCCATGGCCGAGTCGATCAAGGTGGCGAGAATCCCCCCGTGCACCGCTCCCCCGGAGTTGTGCATGAACACGGTGAGAGGCAGCTCGAAGCGATACGACTGCTTCGTTTCGTCGATAAACTCTCCCTTCAGGCCAAGAAAGCCGGATAAATAGGCGCTTTTGCGCTCGCGCTTCTGGCGGATTGCCTGCAAAGCCAGCTCCAGTATTTTCCGTTCCTCGTCATTTCCTTCCGCCCAGACATTTTTTAGCTCTTCTATCATTTTGTTCACTCCAACAAAAATAGACTCAATCCTTTTATTGTAGCCCATAAAGCTGGTTTCCGCCATGTCTCCAAAAGCCGGTCACAGCCGCTCACAGGCAGCAGACTGAGCAAATGTTCAGACTTTTACAGTTGTTTCTATTAATAAAAATTGATAAGATAGTGCAAAACATAAGACAGGTAACTTTCACGTGTAGGAAGGGAGAGTTTCACATTGGCTAGACAACGAAGTGACATGATTAAAAAAGGTTTTGACCGCGCTCCGCACCGCAGCTTGCTTCGTGCGGCAGGAGTAAAGGACGAGGATTTCGACAAACCGTTTATCGCCATTTGCAACTCTTACATCGACATTATCCCGGGCCACGTGCACTTGCAGGAATTTGGCAAGCTGGTCAAGGAAGCTGTTCGTGCCGCTGGCATGGTTCCTTTTGAGTTCAATACGATCGGGGTTGACGACGGCATCGCCATGGGCCACATCGGCATGCGCTACTCGCTCCCGAGCCGCGAGATCATCGCAGACAGCCTGGAAACGGTCGTAGCCGCGCACTGGTTCGACGGCATGATCTGCATTCCGAACTGTGACAAGATCACCCCGGGCATGATTATGGGCGCCCTGCGCGTCAACATCCCGACTGTATTCGTGACAGGCGGCCCGATGAAAGCAGGCAAAACGAGTGACGGCCGTTCCATCTCGCTTTCTTCTGTATTCGAAGGCGTCGGGGCTTACCAGGCTGGCCTGATCGACAACAAGCAACTGGAAGAACTGGAACAATACGGATGCCCAACCTGCGGTTCCTGTTCCGGTATGTTTACCGCCAACTCGATGAACTGTCTGCTCGAAGCGATCGGTCTGGCGCTGCCAGGCAACGGCACTGTTCTCGCCGTCTCTCCGGAGCGCCGCGAGCTGGTAAAATCCTCCGCAGAAAAGCTCAAGCACCTGATCGAGCAAGACATCAAGCCGCGCGACATCGTTACGCTGGAAGCGATCGACGACGCCTTCGCGCTCGACATGGCGATGGGCGGCTCTACGAATACCGTTTTGCACACGCTGGCAATCGCCCAGGAAGCGGGAATCGAATACCCGATCGAGCGCATCAACGAAGTGGCGAAGCGCATCCCGCACATTTGCAAGCTGGCGCCATCCTCTGACTACCACATCGAGGACTGCCACGAAGCGGGCGGCGTGTCCGCTGTGCTCAAGGAGATCGCGCGCAAAGAAGGCGCGATTCATCCGAACCGGATTACCGTGACAGGCAAGACGCTGGCAGAAAACATCGCCAACGCCGAAATCAAAAACGACCAGGTGATTCGTCGTCTGGAAAATCCGTACAGTGCCTCCGGCGGTCTGGCCGTCCTGTTCGGCAACCTGGCCGAGCAAGGCTCGATCATCAAAACCGGCGGTGTCGATCCTTCTATTAAAAGACACGAAGGTCCGGCGATCTGCTTTGACTCGCAGGAGGAAGCACTGGCGGGCATCGCCGCTGGCAAGATCAAATCCGGGCACGTCGTCATCATTCGCTACGAAGGACCAAAAGGCGGCCCCGGCATGCCGGAAATGCTCGCTCCTACCTCGCAAATCGTCGGGATGGGACTCGGCAAGGAAGTCGCGCTCGTCACAGACGGACGCTTCTCCGGCGCTTCCCGCGGAATCAGTATCGGCCACGTCTCGCCGGAAGCGGCGGAAGGCGGCCCGATCGCTTTCGTCCAGGACGGAGACATCATCTCCATCGACCTCGAAGAGCGCTCGATCCACCTGCACGTGGACGAGGCTGAGCTGGCCCGCCGCCGCGAAGGCTGGCAGGAATTCCAGCCGAAAGTCAAAACAGGCTACCTGGCCCGCTACTCCAAGCTGGTGACGAATGCGAGCATGGGCGGCGTTATGAAAATCTAGTCGCGTTTCTTTATAAAAGACAACCCCCTGCCTTTGGACAAGCTGTCCGCTCAGGCAGGGGGTTTTTCCTATGCAAAAGCAAAAGCCGCTTGTTACTGATCCATGAAGCGCACGCTTTTGTCAGCTCCAGCGCCTGCTGCTCCGTGAGCGCGGTCACCTCGCCTGTCTCCGCCCAATCAAACCCGCCAGCCGGAATACGCATTCCTGAACAGGTTTGTCTCCTTGCCCGGCTCGCCAGCGGCCGGCGCAACCACGCTCACATCCGTAAAAACGGCATCGTATATGTCGTCTTTTTGGTTTTGCTCGCTATACCGCGATTCCAGGGCGATACCGCCGCTGTCTTGCGCCGTCTCCTGGCTGTCGATCACGACCTGCTTGTCCACAGACACCGTCAGTCGCTTCCCGCTGAGCGCGATCTCCCGCAGCCGCATATGCGAAATATTGACCGGATAGCCCGGGTCTTCTTTTGCCGCCCCTGCCTCTGTCTGGGCTTTGCTGTACACTGTCGCCTTGTCGTAGGCGAGGTCTTCCGGCTTCCAGTGGATCTCGCTCAATGTTGCCTTGGACAGCTCGACCAGCGGACGGCCTGCCTGCTTCTCTTCCAGCTTGAGCTCATTGTTTTCCAAAAGCAAGCGGACAAACGACTCTTTTTGGCGATCGTAGCGCAAGTAAATGGTTTGTCTGCCGACGACATTGCCCTCCAGCTTGGCTGACACGCGCACATCCCGGTACTTCTCGCTGTCGCGCAAATACAGCATGCCGCTTTCACCGGGCGGCGAAGTCAGCACGATGCTGTTGTCCCCAAATTCCTCCGCACCGCCCATTCGCTCCCACTTTGCCGCCTGCTGTTCGTCGCCCTGCACGAATTTGACCTTTTGCTGCGTATCCTTCTGAATTTTCATCAGCAAATGGTTCGTGTACCAGTAAAGAGCAGCCTGGACGCGCGTCAGGTTGTACAGGCTGTCCTCGGCGGTATTGCAGGCGTTGCCCTCCCTGTTGAAATGCATCACAAACAGTTGCCGGATGTTGGCGTCATTCACATCGGACACGAGCCGGTTCATCCCCTGGTAGAGCGCGTTGGCGTGCATTATCATGTCCGCGCGCGACGATTTCTTTTGCCAGCTCCGGCTCTTCTGCGCCCCGCATGCCAGGCAAAAAGAAAGTAGCCTTCAGATGATGCTTGTCCAGTTCATCCAAAAGCTTCTTCATCGTGTCGCTGTCTGTCATTCCATTGAAGGTGAGCGATAGCTCCCGCCTGGTGGTGTACACAAACGGAATCGCCTTGCTCTTTTCTCCTGTGGAGCGAATGATGGTTGGGGCGACTTTGGATTTTGGTGTACCGTCGTCGGCTTTTCGTTCTTCCCCGAAAAAAGCGGCGCATCCGGTCAACAAAATCAGCACCATCATCAACGCGATCATGGCAAACGAGAAGTTTTTGCTTTTTTTGCCTCCACCTGTCTGCATCGGATTGCTCCTTTTTTCCGTTCTCCATCAAGGTTTTCTCCTAGCTTATCCGTCATCCATACTACTCCTTGTACACGCAAACTGCTATTGATAAATCAAGGCAATTGCCCATGCTTCTGCTGTTGCGCGAAGCGAATCGGGCATGCTAAAAAAGAGGCGTTCCCCCGGCGCTTGGACAGCAAAAAGGACGATCCGACTGGACCGCCCTCCTGTTTGCCTGCTTCGCTTTTTCCAAGATTTTCTTGCTCCTATCTCGCAACGAACGGCGCTGTGAGACGTATGAATAAGTAGAGAGATTCGAAATAACGCTACAGGACGCGGCGCGCCGAGACAAAGCGCTTCTCCCAGGATGTGCCTTTAAAACCTGTAAAAGTCACACCGGGTTGCCCGTAGGTATGTAGTAGCTTGTTGTTGCCAGCGTAAATCGCTACGTGGGTAATCCGCTTGGACTTCGTCGTTGTGCTCGCCTTGAAGAAGACCAGATCCCCTTTTTTCAGGTTGGCTTTGGACACACTGATTCCTTTTTTCGCCTGGTCGCGCGACGTTCGCGGCAAGCTCTTGCCTACTGCCACACGAAAAACGCGTTGCGTGAAAGAAGAGCAGTCAAAGACGGCTGTCGTATTTTTGCTTGCCCCGAATTTATAAGGTGTACCCAAATATTTTTTCCCAGTGGCAATAACCTTGTCCGCTTTTGCTTGCGACCAAGCAGCATGAGCTACATTTTCTCCAGGCATCGGCATGGCAATCGCCGTTACGCCAAGTGTCAAGCCCATTACAATTCCGATGAGGGTTTTTCGCAGTTTCATGTTGTTCATCCTCCCTTTTGACAGAACACGCTTCTACGAAATCGTTTCGGTAGAAGCTTACTTTATGCAAAGTTTGGCTGACCTCTCACTTGTTCTCTACTTTACCAAAGCTGTTGCCCAGTGAAATTACCAAAAACTTGGCAAAAACCGCTTGGGCAAATGGATACGATTACCGCTTGACGCGCTCAAGCCCGATATCATGGGCATTCCTCAAATTTTCAGTTTATTTTCTTGCCAAAATGTTCCTCGCAATTTGACCAATTATATCCAGTGCCAAGCGTCTACTTCCCGCATAACATGCGACTTATGGCCTAGTTCCTCTTGCAAAAAGTTCCTGTTCTCGCGATTTTCGCTGGGGAAGAAACTGGATTCTCTCTACTCTTCCTTCTCTATGCTTGCAACCTGCAGGGAGTCAGCGTAAAGTAGAAAAGAGTTCGTTTTAAGGAGGCACATCATGCGACTGCGTAACATTCCAGGTGCCGAAGCGGCCCTGCGAGAATATCCGACGTTTGTGGACAATCCCCTTTCCTATAAAGGAAGCTGGAAAGAACGCTTCGGAAATGACAATCCGATCCACGTGGAGATCGGCTGTGGAAAAGGACGCTTCATTAATACATTGGCACAGCGTCACCCTGATATTAATTTCATTGCTGTCGAGCTGAAAGCGGAGGTCGTGTTGCGCGCCTTGCAGCGGACAGAGTACAAGCCGATTCCGAATCTGGCCTTTGTCCAGTTTGACGCTTCCAAGCTGACCGAGCTGTTTGCCGATCACGAGATTGTCCGCATCTATCTGAACTTCAGCGATCCGTGGCCCAAGACACGCCACGCCAAACGCCGTCTCACCCATCCTCGCTTCCTGAACAACTATCGTCAGGTGCTTGCCGAGGACGGAGAGATTCATCTGAAGACAGACAATGAAAAGCTCTTTGAGTTTTCGCTCAATCAGTTCGCTGCCGAGCGCTTCCAGATGCGCAACATCACTTTTGACCTGCACCAGTCGAAGCTCGCAGAGGAGAACGTCATGACGGAGTACGAAGAGCGCTTTTCGTCCCGCGGACAGCGTATTTATCGGGTAGAGGCAAGCTGCATCATTAAATAGAAGAAACGCGCCTTTTGGACAAGGCACATGCCTCCACGTGAACACGCTATCGGAATCGTTCGTGCTTACGTGGAGTTTTTTCGACCTTCCAGCAAAGGATTGAGATCAACAGATGAATAGCATGATGAAGCCTTTCATGAATGGAACACCAACTTGTTATTCACCCGGTTGCGCATGACCTCGCTGTTTCTGCTCATGTGCTATCCTTTTTTTCTGTATGCCGATCTAGTCTTGCTCAAAGACGTCGGCGATCCTCTCTTTTGCTATACGTTGACGGGCATACACACCACCAGCTTTCTTCTATCAATCGTCTTCCTGTTGATTTACAAAAGGGTTCGGCAGCAGGAAACGTTTATGCGCTCCTTTTGGCCGACTTTCTTGTCCTTGTGTACGTCGCTTGTTATATCGGCGGGGGTGCCCTGTCTTCCCTGAACAGCCATGATGCAGTCGCACACGGGAAACTCTTCCTTCATCACCGACAAAAAATCAAGCCCGTCCATGTCCGGAAAATAAATGTCCAAAAGCACCAGGTCCGGCTGCAATAGCTCCAACTGGTCCCGCGCCTCCTGTCCATTGGTGGCAATGCCTACAACCTCGTAGCCCTCCACTTTTTCCACAAATCGTCGGTTCACCTCGGCGATTCTGAGGTCGTCCTCGACAATCAGTACCCGTATGTTGCTCCCCGCCATGCTTTTCAACGCTGCTCTCCCTCCTTCATGTCTGCGACGTGCGAGCTTCTTTTCGGAAGCGTCACGGTAAAAATCGTTCCGCCCGACGGATTGCCTGTATGCGTAATATTGCCGTGCAGCTCCGCGACCGCCTGTTGCACCAGATGCAGGCCGTAGCCGTGATTCGGTTTCGCTTTGGTCGAAAACCCCAGCTCGAATACCCGTTCGGCGTTTTCGCGCGAGATGCCTGGCCCGCGATCTTCCACCTCGATCAGCAGCACTTCCTCCATGTCCAACAAAAAAATCGTAACCTCCTGCGCAAACGCCCCCGGCGACAAAACGGCGTCCATCGCATTATCGAGCAAATTGCCCAAAATGACAATCAGTTGCGCCCGGTCAATCGCGGCGGGAATGTCGCGGAAGTTGCTGTCCGGGTCGATTTTCAGCTCGATTTTGCGTTCGTTGGCCTGGTTCAGCTTGCCGAGCAAGCAAGCAGCATCGTGCAAGCAACGCCCAACAGCAGTGTAACGATCCCCACCACGACAATCCGGTCGCGGTACGATTCGATCGTCTCGTCAATATCTGCCAGCAAAAAGCCGACAGACACGACTCCCATCACTTGCCCTGCGTCATTATAGATCGGCGTCTGTCCCCGCAGCCCCGGTCCGAGCGAACCGACTGTCTCGGAGATGATCGAGTTTCCCGCGAACACCGCCTCGTTATCGCCGCCCACCATCTGCTTCCCGATTTCCTCCTTGGAAGAATGCGCTTTCATTTTGCGCTGCCATTATAGCAATCTTCGTAAAAGTCCGAATAGAATTTGCGCATAAACAGTTTTACCCGCATTGTTTTCATTAACGTCATAAAATTCACGAACATCGTGTCCACTCGTCCCGTTGCATGTTACAATAAGACAACCTATATTTTCCTAAACTGGAGGTTTTCATGCTTAACGTCGGTGTTTCTGCCATCCCGCTCTTGATAATGTTGCTGTTTTACGGTCTAATCATTTATTTGATTTTCAGCCTGATCCGCTTCATGAAAAACAAGACCTCGCTGGACCGCGAACGAAATGAAAAGCTGGACCAATTGATCCAGCTTCTGCAACAACAAGAACAAAAAACGGTCCAGGCCCGCTCGGAGACAGACCGCAACTAACTCCAGCGCCAGGCTGCCTTTGCCCGAGCTGTCCGGCTCGGGCTGTTCCCGTTACACATCGCGCTTTCCGAACAAGCGGACAGCCAGCGCCAACATCACCGCTCCGTAAATAACAGTGTAAAAAAGCATGGCGTCGCTCGGCGGAGACATGGTGCCGAATATGCCTTGGGTCGCAAAGGACAGCGGATCGTCTGCCGTGTCAAACAGCACAACAGTCGCTTGCCTGAACAGCGAGTCGGTCGGAAACAGCAGACTGGAAATAATGCCGATGTTGATGAGCGCGTCTTGTCCGATGATCGACCCGATCTGCTCGACAAACCCGCCGATAAAGCTGATCCCGTACAAAATAATCAGGACGATTCCGCCTGTCACCGTCGTCGTCACACTGCTGAGCAAAAGAGACACGCAGACCAGAATGACGGGCATCAGGACAAAATAGCCCAGGGAGGACAACACTTGCTGGGCGCTCACGTCTGCGGCCAGTACGCCTCCGCCCACCCACTGATTGATCCCGAGGATGCCCAAAAACATCAGGATGGCGTAGAGGATGAGCATGCTCGAAAGCCCGCCGAATTTGCCGAGCACGTATTTGTGCCGCGGCAGCGCCCGGGCGAGCCACGTATCAATCTGGTGGCTCTCCACTTCAGACGCAATGCTGCCGACGCTGCTTAAAATCGCGAGCAGCGCGGTAATGAAGGAGCCGAAGTACAAGCCCATGCCGAGCAGTTGGGTGGAGAAAAAGTTTTTTTGCATCAGCACGTCGGTCGCGCTGCCTCCCAGCTCACGGCCCAGCTCCCGCGCCGCAAACCAGGTCGCCACGCCAAACAGCAGCAGGAAGGCAAGCGACATCATCATCGTAATCGTAAAAATCCGCTTGGAGAGCATCTCCCTATACGTGATTTTCATGATCGGCCACATGCGCTTCCCCCTCCTTCTTTTGCACCCAGTACAAAAATACTTCCTCCAGCGACTGCTGCTTTTGCACAACCCCATGCACCGCGACGCCTCTGGCGATCAACGCCTGCAAAAGCTCCGGCACCCGATTGTCCCGATCCAGCGTCAGCAGCCACGTAGAGCGGTCAGCGTCTTGTCTGTGCAGCCGCCGGTCAGTGACGAAGGCCGGCAGTTCTTCGCTCGCGGCAAAGCTCGCCGCCTCTACGGTCAGCTCAATCTGAGGAGCGACGCTGCTCAGCTTGCGCCATTCCCCATGCACGACCAGCTCGCTGCGATGGATGATGCCGACGTAGTTGCAGACGCTCTCCATCTCGCTGAGCAGATGGCTGTTGAGAAAAATCGTTTTGCCTTGATCGCGCAGCCTGGCAATCAGCTCGCGCACTTCTTTTCGCCCAATCGGATCAAGCGCTGAAGTCGGCTCGTCCAAAAAAATCAGCTCGGGATCGGACAGTAAAGCGCAGGCGATCCCGATGCGCTGCTGCATGCCTTTGGAGTAGCCGCGAATCCGCTCGCGCTCGCGGCCAGCCATGCCCACCAGCTCCAGCACATGGCGGATGACGGCCTTGCTCTCCGTCCGGGACAGGCCGCACAGCTCGGCATGATGTTCCAGGAGCTGCTGTCCGGTCAGCCAATCCGGATAACGAAACAGCTCGGGCAAATACCCGACTTTTTGGCGCGACGCGACGCTGCCGATCGGGTGGCCGAGCATGACCGCCCTGCCTTTTGTCGGGTGCAACAGCCCCAGCATCGTTCGGACAAAGGTGCTTTTTCCGGCGCCGTTTTGCCCGAGAAAGCCAAACACCGACCCGCGCGGCACTTGCAGCGTAATGTTTTTGCATCCTGCCTTGCCGTCGTACTGCTTGGATAGCTCCCAGGTCTCGATGACGTAATCAGACATCTGTTGCCTCCTCTTTCTGACGATAAACGGGACAAAGCAGAGCCTCCCCTTTCAGGAAAACTCTGCCAATCCGCTCGCGCGATTTGCCTGCCCTATTTCAACTGCTTCGCCAAAGCCAGCAGCGCTTCTCCACTCTTGTCACTGCCTTCGAGCATGTGAATTTTTCCGTCCTGCTGCCAGACGAGATGCGTATCGTACCTGCCGGTGACCAGCATGCCGTCCTCGCCGTTTACCTTGACTTCCTTCATGTCGCTCTTGCCGTCAGCCATGTACGGCACCGGAATCGTATGCTTCCAGTCTTTGATGTCGAGCATTTGCTTTTTCACCTGATCCGGAATGAACGGCAGCGCCAGCACTGTCTCGCGCAACTGGAGCAAATCTACGCCCTCTGGCGCTTTCAGCTCAGGCGCGTCCACCACGGAGTAGGAATAGCTGTCTTTGCCAGTGGCGATCCACGTCTTTTGCATCTTCGGAATTTCCAACGAGATGCGCTGGCCGTCCAGCTTCTCATCGAATTTCGCCTCTACCTGCAGTTGGGCCAGCAGCTTGTTCGCCCGCTCGGTGTTGATTTCCAGGTGCACGCGATACGGGGAAGTCACCTCTACGCCGTCCACGATCAGCCCATCCGGCAGCTTCGGCAGCTTGACGCCCGCTTTCTCGGCGGCCTCTCTGCTGTTGTAGTATTGGTTTCGGTTTTCCTGCTTGTCTTTATCCACGCCGTCGATCCAGATTTTCCCGATTCCTTGCAAATCCATCTCGCCGACATTGCCGTTTGCAATCCAGCTTTCCACTTGCTGCAAGTCCTTCGGCGTCACTTTGACAAATTCGACCTTGCTCATGCGGAAAATGGACAGAAAATCATTGGCGGCCGCCTGCACTTGCGGAAAAGAAAGGGATACCGCCACTACGGCTGCTGCTGACGCTGCCGTCATCCAGCGTTTTGTCGTTTTGTTCATCTGTTTCCAGCTCCTTTTCGCGCTGCGCTGCTCGTGGCTGTCCCACTCGCGCAGATCGCTCTTTTTCGTTGTTCCTGCGGTTTGCGAGAAACGCTGCCACGCGGCGTCGGTATCGATCTTCGCCTGGTCCGCCTGGGCAAAAACGTGCGCTTCGATTTTTTCGCGCGTCCAGACATCGAGAGCCGTCAGCTCTTCCAGGCGAGCCTGACACTGTTCGCACTCAGCCAGGTGAGCGCGAAACGTTTCGCTTTGCTGCGCGTCGCATTCCCCGTCCAAAAACGTCTGAATCAAGCCTGTGTCGGCACATTTCATCCTTCTTCCCCCCTGACCCGCTCATATAGCCTGCGAAACTTGCTCTTCGCTCGCGCCAGAACCGTCCCGACGGAGCTGGCCTGCATTCCCGTCGCTTTTGCCAGCTCGGCATAAGGAAAGCCGGAGTATTTCATAAGCAGCAAGGTACGTTCCCGCTCATCCAGCTCATCGAGCACCTCGCGGACGTGGCTGAGCGCTTCCTGCTCCAGCCATACTTCTTCGGACGAAGGCATGACACAAGCCTGATCCGCTGTCCCGCGCTCTTGCCTGTCCTGCCTGCGCTTTTCGGAGCGCAGATGGTTGTAGGCCGCATAGAGAGCCGCTTTGGCCAGCCATGCCGGAATATTTTCGATGGCGGAGCGATCTGTATGGTAAAAGGAGAGAAACACTTCCTGGGCGATATCCTCCGCTGTTTGCTGTTCACGCACAATCCGCATGATCTGTCGGACAACGAACGGGTAGTAGGCCGTAAACAGCTCCTGAAACGAGTCCGTTTCCGCTCTGGCCCGCATCTGGTTCACCGCCAGCTTTGCCTGCATCTCCATCAATCCTCCTCCTTCCTGCACAGCCACTGTCTTGACGCTCCCTCTTGCGTTCTACACCTTATAGAAACCGCCGACGCCTTTTTTGTGACAGCAGGAAAAAAATTAATCGCGAAAAAAAGCATCCGGCTTCTCCAGAAACCTCCGGGTCAACTGGTAATGCTCCGTATCCTGATAGCGGATCGGTTGCGCGGGAGATTCGTCAAACGTATAGATGTCCGCGCCGGGGTAGCCCAGCAAGATCGGGGAGTGCGTGGCGATCAGAAACTGCGCCCCTTCCTCGACGAGTTCGCGCATGAGGTACAAAAACGCCAGTTGCCGCTTCGGCGACAAAGCCGCCTCCGGCTCGTCCAGCAGGTAGATTCCTTTTCCGTTAAAGCGGTTGGTGAACAAAGCCATAAACGCTTCCCCGTGCGATTGCGAATGCAACGATCTCCCGCCATAGCTGGCTGTGCCGCCAATCTCGTCGATATGGCTGGCAAACTGGTAGAAGCTTTCCGCCCGCAGAAAAAATCCGTTGGTCTGCTTGGGCATCCACGACAGCCGGATGTAGTCGCCGAGGCTCGCTTCCGCCTTGTCTACGCTGTAGTAGTTGTGGCGGGAACCGCCTGCCGTGTGAAAGCCGCACTGATAGGCGATCGCCTCGAGCAAGGTCGACTTGCCGGAGCCGTTTTCCCCGACAAAAAACGTCACGCTGGCCGCAAGCTCGATCGCTTCGAGCGCGCGCAACGACGGCAGGTCAAACGGGTACCGCCTGGCATCGGGAAACTGCTCGCGCAGCAGCTTGATCGTCCGTAAATAAACCAATATTTTCCCCTCCACCCTCACTTTTTTGCCGAGCCACGCCGATACAACCATATAGGGGGGAGTATCGGTGGACAAGGTTTCCTTTCTTCAGGAAAAAAGCGCCTTTCATATGAAATATCCAGAACAGAGCGATCTCTCCTTTTACCGGTGGTTCACACAGCAACACCCGGATGAAGCGATCGGCTGGTATCATCTCGGCCAGGCCCGCGAGGCACAAGGAGACACGCGACAGGCGCTGGCCGCTTACAGACAAAGTCTTTTTGCCAAACAAGGCCCCTATTACGACGAGGCGCGAGACGCCTATCAAAAATTGCTGCGCGAGCAAAGCCGCCAAGGCTGGCGCAACCGGGCACGCCTGCTTCTCGCTTCGCTCGCTTTTTTGTACGCCCAATTTGTGTTTTCACCCGGACCTTTGCAGGATGGGGCGCCTGCTGCCAGCGCGCAGCCACAGGCAGTCCCCGCCAGCGCGCCTGCTCCTGTGCAGCCGCACGTCGAGGTGATTGCCGTTCCCGCGACGCTCAGCCCCAAGGAGTTGCAAAGCCAGGTGCGTCGCTATGTAGAGGCGCGGCGCCCGGCGCTCGCACAGCCTTACACCGTACTCGTTGTTCCAGAGGTTCCCGGCTCGCCGCTGTTTACGCCGTTGTTGTTTTATCAGCCCAAACAGGTGCTGGGCGTTCTGCAGTACAATCCAGTCAGCCGGACGGTCATCAGCCAGCGCTGGTTCGGTTCTCCTGCCAGCTTTGATGCGGGGGCGACGCTGGCAGCCGCGAGAGGCGATCTGGCAGTCGAGCAGCAAACGTTGCAGCATGTGCTGACATTGCGCAACTCTCTCTATCGCTACTACCAGCAAAAAGGGACTCTCCCTGCCAGTCTGGCGGATTTGGCGGGCAGCTATCCCGGCAACTATTTGCCGCAGGTTCCGCTCCCGCCAAAGCGGCTGCTGCTGAAAAGCTACCCGTACCATCCGCACGCTTTTCAGAGCGGATCGGCATGGGCGAGCCTGCGCGACGTCCTGCCGCTGCCAGGCTATCCGGAGCCGCTGTCGCCGCTCGCCCCTCTCCAGGTCCGGCTTTCGCAAAAGTCGCATACGCTGCAACTGGTCAGCGGTACGCATCTCGTCCGCAGCTATCCGGCAGCGATCGGCAAAAACGACTCGACACCCGAGGGCTACTACACGATTTTGCAAAAGATCAACCAACCGCGCGGCCACGACAACATTTACGGAACACGCGGTCTGGTGTTTCAAGGCAACGGCTACGCCATCCACGGAACCAACCACCCCGAGAGCATCGGAACGTCCGTCTCGCTCGGCTGTGTCCGGCTGTTCAATGCCGCCGTGGAGGAGCTGTACACCTTTGTCTCGCTGGGCACGGAATTTATCATCTCGAATGCCCCCGTACCCGCCCAGCCGTGGAGCAACCCGGCTCTCTTCATCCTTCCGGCGGGACCCGAGGAAGAGACGCCCAACGTCATATACACCTGGCTGCATTAATCTCCCTATGAAAAGACGAACCAGTATCATCGCTGGTTACGTGGCGATTCCATCCAAAAAAACGCGATGACCGCTTTGCTCGCGGCAAGCGGTCATCGCCATGTTTTTGCCCGGCGGCAAACCTCGTTTTCCACTGAAAAAAGCGCGCCCCGCCATCGGGAACGCGCCTTATTTTTTATGGCCTTATTTTTCTTCTTCCAACTGACTGATCGTTTCTTCCTGTTCTTCTTCCGGATTCCAGTAATCGAGCACTTTTCCTTGCAGAACTTTGCCTTTGACAAATTCCACCTGCTGCTCGCTAAAATCCTCTGTCCAATCGACGCCCAATTCCTCAGCCAGCCGCACGACAGTCAGCAGCTCTGACCAGGCGACGTAACGTTTGTACCAGAAAAACTGTGGCTGCTCGTTCATATATGGGTAAAGGTCGTCAAAATCGGTATGTTTACAGTCGAGAGCTCGCTCAAAATTCACTTTGGCTCGGCGTAATTGGTCCTTGAAAAAAGTGGGCAAATCTCTTTGTGCGAAGTCAGACATGGACTGTCCCCCCTGTCTCCCGATTTACTGGTATTGTACCACGCGAAAGAAGATGTGCAAATAGTTGAATCTGTCGAGTTGTCTATCCTATGCTACTCAACCGCCATTCGTTCCATTGGGATCAGTCTGTTGCTGAGCGCCATCTACAGGCTGTGCCGGCTGCTGATTGCCGCCTGTAGAACCGCCTGATTGCCCGTTGTCCGGATTGGCGATGTCTGGCGGGATTTCGCCAGCATTTCCCGGGTTTCCTGGATTGCCTTGATTTCCCTGGCCTCCGTTCGGATCTTGGCCGCCTGGTTGGCCGCCGTTGCCCGGATTGTTGTTGCCGCCAAAGTTCGGCGGGAACTGGATCGTGCCGTCGCCGTTGTCGGTTCCTGTTCCGTCCGGGTTTTGCTCCTGGCTGTTGCCGTCCTCGTGATGGCTATCTCCTGCATTAATCAAGTTTTCCAGGTTTTGCGAGTTAATGCTCGTAATCGGCGAAGGCGTCTGCTCCTCGCCCTGGGCGTTGCGCGGAACGACGACATAGCGGTACTCGTTCGGATTATCCAGCGCATCGACGAACGTCGTGTCCTTCAATCCCGCCGCGATCAGCTCGCGCTCGCCATTTTGCTTGACGCGGTACACATCGTATGTGTAATCAGGCGCTCCGCCAATCCAGCTCAAGACGACTTTCAACTGGTTGTTGTCGAGTGTCAGGTCTGCCGCCAGTTGCAGCGGTTGAGCTGCTTCTTCCTCCGGCTGTTCCTCCACTGCGCCATCCGGCCGCACGAAGTCTGTCGCCTTCACGCCCTTCAAGCCTGCTGCGAGCACCTTGGAGAACATTTGCGCGGTCAAGCTGCTGCCCTGGCGCATCAAGTGCTGTTTGTCCTCGGGGTCGAAGCCCATCCAGACGGCGCCGACGTATTCCGGCGTATAGCCGACGAACCAGGCATCCTTGTTCACGCTGCTGTCCCCGGCGATCGACTGGGTCGTACCCGTTTTTCCGGCAACGTGGCGACCGGAGATGCGGGCCGCTTTCCCCGTCCCTTCCTGAACCGCTCTTTCCAACATGGTGTGAACAGCCCAAGCCGCTTTCGGCTTCAGTACTTCGGTCTGTTTGCCTTCGTACTCCCGGACGACACCTTCGCTCTTGTTTTCGATTTTCGTGATCGTGTGCGCCTCGGACATGACCCCGCCGTTGACAAAAGCGGTATAGGCTTGCGCCATTTTCAGCGGAGACGTCCCTTTGCTGAGACCTCCGAGCGCAATCGCCAGGTTACGGTCCTCCGGCGCCAGCTCGATGCCGAATTTTTGCAAGTAATCGATGCCTGTTTGGACGCCGATCTCATTCAACAGCCAAACCGCCGGCACGTTGAGGGAATCGATCAACGCGCGGTTCATGCTTACGGAATCGCTGTATTTGTTGTTGTAGTTGCGAGGCTCGTAGCCGTTAAAGCTCTGCTTTTTGTTGCTGAGCGAAGAATTTGGCCCCCACTTGCTGTCTGAGTCAATCGCTGGCGCGTACACAGCCAGCGGCTTGAAGCTGGAGCCCGGCTGACGCTTCATGTCTGTCGCGTAGTTGAAGCCTTTTGCCGCGTAGTTGCGGCCGCCCATCATCCCGGCGATGCCGCCGTTTTTCGCATCCACGACGATCATGGCCGATTCGACGCCGCGCTTCGCCCCGTCTTTCGGGAAGTTTTTCGCGTTGGCATACTCGGCGATCATGGCATCCTGCACTTTCGGATCAAACGTCGTGTACACTTGCCAGCCGCCGCGGTACAGCTCTTCCTCTGTCACGCCGTACTTGGCGTCCGCTTCCTCTACCATATGGTCGAAAAAGGCGCGGTAGCCTTTTTTCAGGCTGGCTCCGGCTACTTCCGTCGGTTCGGTTGGCAGCGGCTCTGCCTGCGCTTCGTTTTTTTGCGCTTCGGTAATGATGCCCTGCTCATACATCAGGCGAATGACGGTATCCCGGCGCAGCTTCGCCTTTTCCGGGTCGTTGAACGGCGAATAAGTCGTCGGCGCTTTCGGAATCGCCGCCAGCATCGCTGCTTTGGCAATGGTGAATTCGTCATCGCTGACAGAGTGTCCGAAGTAGTAGTTGGACGCATCCTCGACGCCGAACTCCCCTTCGCCCAAATAGACGCGGTTTAAGTACATTTCCAAAATCTGATCCTTCGAATATCGGCGCTCCAGTCCGATCGCGATACTCATCTCTTTCGTCTTGCGCCAAAACGTTTGGTCCAGGGTGAGAAATACGTTGCGGGCTAGCTGTTGGGTAATCGTGCTTCCCCCTTCAGCCAGTGAACCTTTTTTAATGTCATTGATAATGGCTCCGCCGATCCGGATCATGTCGACGCCCTTGTGCTCGAAAAAGCGTTTGTCCTCGACGGCGAGGAACGCGTTAATCAAAATTTTCGGCATCTCGTTGATCGGCTTGTATTCACGGTTTTTTTGACGAATCAGGCTCGTCATCTCTTCGCCGTTTTTGTCGTATATGACGGTTGGTTCTGTTTTCAAATCTTTCAGCTTCTGTTCGTTTTCCGCAATCATCCGGTCTCCCGCATACAACAGGGAGAAGTATCCCCCAATGACGCTCAAGATGAGAAAGACTGCGAATCCTACGGCAATCATCAGCAAGTTGTTTTTCTTCTTCCTGACTTTCTTCTTGGCCTTTGTTGCCATTTCTTACCTCCTGGTTTTCTCTCTCCCCCGCATCTTATATAGACGGATGCTTTTGAAAAAAGTTTCTTCCTTTTGGTTTTGGCACGTGTCTATCATTCCATACTGATTCCCATTTGTCACTGGAAAAGCCTATCTCCCGAGAGAGATAGGCTTTTTTTACGGAGCAAAAACCATTTATTTGAGCAGCTCTTCTGCTGTTGCGACCACATTTTCCACCGTAAAGCCGTACTCGCGCATAATGCGCTCGCCTGGTGCGGATGCGCCGAACTGGTTGATCGCGATGACTTTGCCGCCATCCCCGGCGTAACGCTCCCAGCCCATCGGAGAGCCCATTTCCACGGCTACCCGTGCTTTTACCGTTGGCGGAATGACCGCATCGCGGTATTCTTTCGGCTGGCGCTCGAACAGGTTCCAGCTCGGCATGGACACGACGCGCGCTTCGATTCCGCGGGAGAGCAGCTCTTCGCGGGCTTGCATCACCAGAGACACCTCGGAGCCGGTAGCCAGCAGGATGAGCTGCGGGTTGCCGCTTGGCGCATCCGCCAGTACGTAAGCGCCTTTGGTCACGCCTTCTGCCGCTTTTTCGATCGTCTCAGGCAGGACTGGCAAGTTTTGGCGAGTCAGCACCAGAACGACTGGCTCGTCTGTGCGGGATACCGCGTATTTCCACGCTTCGTTCGTCTCCACCGCATCTGCCGGACGCAAAATGGTCAGTCCCGGCATCGCGCGCAAGGAAGCGAGCTGTTCAATCGGCTCGTGCGTCGGACCGTCTTCGCCGACCGCGATGGAGTCGTGCGTGAACACGTACACCACTGGCTGCTTCATCAGCGCAGAGAGACGGATCGCCGGACGCAGGTAGTCGGAGAAGACGAAGAACGTACCGCCGTACACTTTCACGCCGCCGTGCAAAGCCATCCCGTTGAGGGCTGCCCCCATGGCGAACTCGCGAACGCCGAACCAGATGTTGCGGCCCTCGTAGGAGCCTGGCAGGAAGTTGCCCGCTTCTTTGATGACGGTGTTGTTGGAATGAGCCAGGTCAGCGGAACCGCCGAGGAAAAACGGAACGGTTTTCGCCAGCGCGTTGATCGCGTTGCCGGAAGCTACGCGAGTCGCCAGTTTGGCTCCTGCTTCGTACACAGGCATGTTCGCATCCCAGCCTGCCGGCAGGTGGCCTTCCTGTGCTGTCGTGAATTGCGCAGCCAGCTCTGGGTACGCCTTGGCGTAAGCCGCAAACTTGTCGCGCCACGCGGCTTCCGCTTTTTCGCCCGCTTCTGCCAGGCTTGCGTAGAAGTCGGCTACTTCCTGCGGCACGTGGAATTCGTTTTCATGCGTCCACGCGTAGTTCGCTTTTGTCAGCTTCACTTCGTCCTTGCCGAGCGGTGCGCCGTGGGAAGCGCTGGAGCCGCCTTTGTTCGGGCTGCCGTAGCCGATGACGGTTTTGACTTCGATCAAGGTAGGACGGTCGAGATCTGTTTTCGCTTCTGCAATTGCAGCTTCGATCGCTGCCAGATCGTTTCCGTCTTCTACGCGCAAGTATTGCCAGCCGTATGCCTGGTAGCGTGCCGCCACGTTTTCCGAGAAGGAACGGGACAGCTCGCCGTCCAGGGAGATATCGTTCGAATCGTAGAGCACGATCATTTTGCCGAGCTTCAGGTGAGCCGCCAGGGAGGAAGCCTCGCTGGACACGCCTTCCATCAGGTCGCCGTCGCCGCAAATGACGTAGGTGTAGTGGTTGACGATGTCAAAGTTGTCGCGGTTGTAAACAGCCGCCATATGTTTTTCCGCCATGGCCATCCCGACAGCCATCGCGATTCCTTGTCCCAGCGGTCCGGTCGTCGCATCAACACCAGCCGTATGCCCAAACTCCGGGTGGCCTGGCGTCTTGCTGCCCCACTGGCGGAAGTTATGTAGGTCTTCCAGCGAAACATCGTATTTCATCAAATGCAACATCGAGTATAATAGCATAGAGCCATGTCCTGCAGACAGGACAAAACGGTCGCGGTCCATCCACTGCGGATTGCTAGGGTTGACCTTCATGAAACGGCTCCACAGAACATGAGCCATAGGGGCAGCGCCCATCGGCATTCCCGGGTGGCCGGAATTGGCCTTTTCGATGGCATCAATCGCCAACGTGCGGATGGTGTTAATGGATAGCTGATCGACAGACGTATGCTGAGTCATCTCGCGAAATCCTCCCTGTGCTTTTCTATAAGTCAATACGTAGTATCGGGTAAAACACACTGTGCCATTATAGCACAGTTCAAAGTCAGATTCATGCTTGCTTTCATAGAATAAGGAGGTCTTTTTCGAATGTCTTCTACCATCTACCTCATCATTGGCATCGTGCTGGCAATCGCCGGGTTCGGCATGCTGTTTGCCGCCATGAGCAGCTCGCCCGTCCTGAAAAAGAACAGGGAAAAACGGCGCAGACAAGCTGCGGAAAATCATCGTCCAGAGGAAGGCTGAGAAAAGGAGCTGCGCTATGCGAACCCATTTTACCATGCCGGTTGCCGTGCATCTTTTTCTCGTGAGAGGCAACGAGATTTTGCTGCTGCGCCGCTACAATACAGGCTATGAGGACGGAAATTACAGCGTCCCGGCCGGACATCTGGATGGAAACGAGGAAGTCAAGACAGCGGCCATCCGCGAAGCCCGGGAAGAGTGCGGCATCGAGATTGCTCCCTCTGCCCTCTCGCTCGTCGGCGTCATGCACAGGCGCTCCACCGACGAGCGAATCGACTTTTTTGTCGCCGCCACAAGCTGGCAGGGCGAGATCGTGAACGCCGAACCGGACAAATGCGACGAGCTGGTCTGGGCGGACCTCGACCAGTTGCCGGACAACGTCATTCCGTATGTCAGACAGGCGATTGCCAATTACAGGCGGAACAAGTGGTTTGACAGCTTCGGCTGGGAGCTGCCCGCGGCGCCTTCCCCAACATGAAAAAGAGCCGGCTGTCCTGGGCGTTTTCCCTCTCAGGCAGTCGGCTCCTTTTGCAATTCTCCCCTGTGCTTCGCGCTTGTGGCTCCCATCCAAAGCTTCATTCGCATGTACTGGCGAATCGTGATGTAGGAGACGGCGGCCACAACTGCCGTCACCAACGTAATTTTCCTGTACTGGTACACTCCTGCCAACAGCGCGTCCAACTCGTCCGGGAACCAGTAGCCCATGAGAAAATAATGAAGGGTCCAGACGAACGTGCTGGGCAAAAAAAACAGCAAAAGCTGGCGCAGCGGCAACCGATACAAGCCCGCAGCAAAAGGAACGAGGTAGCGAACCACCGGGATAAAAACGCTGATCGCCAGTACCCAGCCTACATATTCCCGCTCCCTTTGCCCAAGTCCCCATCCCGGGCGCAGGCGGGCAGCCCAGCGGCGGCCGAACAGCCGGGCCAGAGCAGGTGCGCCCATCCATGCTCCGGCGATGTAGCTCGCCGCCACTCCGATGAGCGCCGCCAAAAAAACGGCTGCGTACACAACGGAAAAAGCCGCATCCTCATGCGCGATCTTTGCGCCCAGGCTCATCACCGAAACTTCATCGGGAACGAGCTGCCGTAAAAGTTCTTTCCATAATTCCCGCAAAAACGTTGCGTAGTCTGTCATCGCCACCGCCGCTCCTTCTCTCCATCCTGCTCTCTATGCTACAGGGTAAACCTTTCTAAAATGGAGAGAATGCCTTACGTTTTTGGAAAGGATTTATGAAGAATTTCTTAAGAAAGCGGTCGCGGCTGCGTCCAGCCATTGGCGAAGCCTGATCTGCACAAAAAAACGCGCTTATCACCGCCGCATCCTAAGAGCGGCAGATAAACACGCCTCGTTCCGGTTTTTCTTTTTTTCGGTTAGCGGCCGTCCAGCGCCTTGCGCTTGCTGCGCACGGCTGACATGGCCTCCATAAACTCTTCTTTTTCAATGACATTCAATTCGTACAGCTCGCGAATCTCGTCCTCTATCAAGAGCAGATCCCCCTCCGGGTCTCCCGTGTAGATGAACAAACCGAAGCGGTGCAGAAACGCCTTTAAATCGAACTCATTGGGGTTCGCTTTCAATGGGCTCCCTCCAGATCGATTTCCATCCTCGCGAGGACGGCATCGTAGTCAAACTCGACAGCAAAGCCGGTAATGACGATGATCTTCGCATGCGGATACGCTTCCTGCCACGCCTCCTCCTCTTCAGGCTTCAATCCGACAATGTACAGCGGATCTTTGGAAAGCTGGGGATGTCCCTGGCACAGACGCAAAAATTCGCGGCATCTGTCCTGCTCCTGTGCCGCATTCAAGACGAGGACCGCGCGCGTCACCTCATTCGACTCCCGTTGCCCGGCGATCAGCTCAAACGTTTTCGCTGTAGGCACGATCGCATTCACCTCAGGAAAGCGGTCGAGAACTTCATCCAGCCAGTCATCTTCATGCCAGGCCAGGTAGTACAGCATTGCAGTAGACATGTGACAAACACCTCATGGATATATACTAGACAACTTGCAAAACGATTCTTGTTTCTTTTCCATTATAGCACGCTATCGGCAATGCTGCCCACGCCGCTCGCTTGACTTCGACACTTCGTTCACGTAAGGTGGAAAATGCAAGCAAATAGTAGCTGATATTTGTGTGAAACGAGGTAAATGTTGTGAATAAGAAGTACCTGGCCCTCTTGTTCTTCATCGCCTTTTTGACCATGCTCGGGTTTGGCATCATCATTCCCATTCTCCCTTTCTTTGCAGAAAAACTGGGTGCGTCTTCCTTTCAAATCGGCGTTTTGTTCGCCAGCTACAACATCATGCAGCTATTGTTCGCACCTGTATGGGGAAGCCTCTCCGACCGGATCGGGCGAAAGCCGCTCGTCTCTTTTGGCCTTCTCGGCTTTGCCGTCACGTTTATCCTGTTTGGGATGGCGGACAGCTATGCGGAAATGCTCATGTACCGCATCCTGGGCGGCATCGTCTCCGCAGCGGCTCTGCCTACGGTAACAGCCATGGTCGCAGACCTGTTTCCGTCTGAAGAGCGGGCAAAAGGAATGGGCGTAGTCGGTGCCGGAATCGGGCTCAGCTTTGTGTTCGGCCCCGTCATTGGCGGCCTGCTCAGCGGGTACGGGTTTGCGATTCCGTTTTACGCTTCGGGAATCGTCGCGTTCGTTACGTTCCTCTTCATTCTTGTCGCCTTGCCGGAGAGCTTGCCCAAGGAAAAGCGGACGAGCCTGCAAAAAGAAGCAAGGGAAAACCCGTTCACTTCTCTGTTCGGTTCCCTGTCTTTGCTCTATGCGATCCTGTTTGTCGTCTCGTTCGCCTTTTCCGGGCTGGAGACGACCTTTGCGCTGTTCATCAGCGATCTGTACGGCTTTACGTCCAAAGACCTCGGCTACATGTTCCTCGTCATGGGCATTATCGCGGCCTTGGTGCAGGGCGGCCTGATCGGCAGACTGGTCAAGCAGTTCGGGGAAGCCTCTGTGCTTGCGCTGGGGATGATCTTTTACGGCATCGGCTTTTTCGCGATTCCGCTGTCCGGCAACTTTTGGGCGCTGGCCTTGATTTTGTCCTTGTTCGGGGCTGGACAAGGCATGATCCGGGCAACCGCTACCGCGATGATTACGCAGCGCACTACGCAAGGGCAAGGCGTGACCAGCGGGGCGATCAGCTCGATGGACAGCCTCGGACGGATTTTGGGTCCACTGGCAGGCGGCGCGGTCTACCAATTTTCCCACAGCGGACCGTTTTTTCTCGGCGGCGTCCTGATGGTGCTGATTCTGCTCTGGTTTTTCGGCAGCTATCGGCGGCTGCCCGACCCGGAGCCGACCATGCAAACCTCGAATTAAGCAAAAGCCCGTATGCGCGGCAAACGCCAAAGGCAGCGGAAGTCCCGGACTGTTTTCTCGTCCGCGGCCTCCGCTGCCTTTTGGTTTGCTCAAGCTCCAGGCAAAAGCGAGTTGCGCCTATGCTTCCTGCATTTGCATCCAGGCGAAGTACGACTCATCCAGTTCGGCTTGCACCTGCTCGATTTGCTTTTGCCACTCCGCCAGTTGCTGGTAGTCCGCCCCTGTCTCCAGAAGCAGCCTGTTCAAGCGCTCTTTTTGCTCCTCCAGTCTGGCAATGCGCGCTTCCAGCTCGGACAGCTTGTAGGCATTGGGGCGTTTTGTCTGTGCGCAAGCGGGCGCGCCTGCCGAAGACGGTTTGCTTTCTGCCGCTGGCCGCTCTGGCTTGGTCCCTTTGCCGCACGATTCCTCCGCGAGCCTGTCAGCCCGCGCTGCGCTGCGCCGCTTCTGCTTTTCGCGCGCTTCCTCGTAGCTGCCGACGTCGTGCACAAGCTGTCGGTCCTCCACCCAAAAGACGCCGTCGACCATTTTTTGCAAAAAATAGCGGTCGTGGGAGACGATGAACAAGGAGCCGTGAAAATCAGCGAGCGCTTCCTCAAGCGTTTCCCGCGCTTCGATATCGAGATGGTTGGTCGGTTCGTCCAGGATGAGCAGGTTGATGTCCTGGTGCATGAGCTGGGCCAGGCGCAGCCGCATGCGCTCGCCGCCGCTCAACTGGCTGATCCGCTTGAAGACGTGCTCGCCGTAAAACAGAAACCGCGCCAGCAAATGCCTCGCTTCTGCCTCCGTCACCTTCGCCACGTCGCGGAACGCGTCGATCAGCCGCTGGTTTTGGTCCCCTTCCAGCGCTTGCTGCGAAAGATAACCGACCTTGACGCTGCTGCCCAGTTTGAGCGTGCCCGCATCCGGCTCGATCTCGCCCAACAGCATGCGGATCAGCGTCGATTTTCCGCAGCCGTTCGGCCCGAGCAACGCCTTTCGCTCCCCGAAGCGCAAAAGCAGGCTGGCGTCGGAAAACAACGGCTTGCCCCCGTACGCTTTGTGCACGCCTTTTACGATCAGCACATCCTGGCCGCTCCGGTCGGTCTTTTTGAACTGCAAGCCCATCCGGTCGGCTTCCATTTTCGGCCGCTCGATCCGCTCGATCCGCGCCAGCGCCTTTTCCATGCTCTTCGCCCGGCGGTGAAACGCTTCGTTCGGCGGGTTGGAGCGGTTGCCCCACTCTTTGAGCCGCTTGATCGTCTCCTTCATCTTTTTGATTTTTTTCTGCTGCTCCTGATAGGCGGCAAACTGCCGCAGCAAGCGCTCCTCCCGTTCGGCGGCAAAAGCGCTGTAGTTGCCGATGTAGTACTCCGCTTCCCCGCCGTCGACATGGTAGATCGACGTCACGACGGCATCCAGGAAGTAGCGGTCGTGGGAAATAATCAACACCGTTCCCGGATAGCTCTGCAAAAATTGCTCCAGCCACTCCATCGCTTCCACATCGAGGTGGTTGGTCGGCTCGTCGAGCAGCAGGACGTCGCTTTTTTGGCACAAAAGCTTGGCCAGCCCCGCCTTCGTCTTTTCGCCCCCGCTAAGCTGGGCAAAAGGCGTCGCCAAAAGCTCCGCGCTGACGCCTAAGCCTTGCGTCACCTGCGCCATGCGCGTCTCCCACTGGTAGCCTTCCAACTGCTCAAACTCGTCCTGCAGCTTCTGGTAGCGCTGCATCAGCCGATTCAACTCGGCCTCGTTTTCGTAGAGCAGGGCCATCTGCCCTTCCAGCTCGCGCATCTGCTCTTGAATGTGACGCACATCGGCAAACGCGCTTGCCACCACATCCTCGCCCGTCCAGTCTGCCGGGTAGTGCGGAGACTGCGGCAAGTATGCCCATACCGTTCCTTTGGCGCGGTACAACTCGCCCGCATCCGGGCTTTCGATTCCGGCCAGCAGCTTGAACAAGGTCGTTTTCCCCGCTCCGTTCGGCCCGACGATCCCTACCCGCTCGCCCGCCTTTATTTCCAGTGTAACGCCTTGCAGAACCGGATCGGCTCCGTACGATTTTTCCAATTGTGTAGTCGCGACGATAATCATGAGTTCATTTCCTCCCTGGTTAGTGATAACGGTTTAAAATAATGGACTTCCTTGGCTGGCCCCGGCCGACTTTTGCCCCCGCGCTTGCCCGCGAACAGGCAAAAATGGACGCAAAAAAGCCGCAGGCCATTACCTGCGGCATCGTAAGGGGAGCCACTCGCCAGCGCAAAACGCCGCGCGAGTCAGTCACCCATTATGAACAAGAACAAACCGTCCCTGGTCGATGCATGGTACGCCTGTGGAAACTCCGTTCAGTTGTATGCGCAAAAATGGGCAGACTGGTCCCGTTGAAAGAAAAATCATGCGTCATACTGGAAGTTTCTACCACAAACCATGCCTGAACAGTTCCGAACACGTACATACACCTCCATTCCCAAGGATTAGGTAAATCTTATCCACCATCATATACCAGCTTCACGCGAAAAACAAGCGCCAAAACGCTGCTTGGGAAAACGCCTACTGCCCTTGCGCCTGACCCTCGAACAGCGGCTTGTTCGTATCCGCGTCTATAAACGAGATCGTCGTGTACGGTGGGAGCTTCACTTTTGCCGTCAAATACGGGTAGGCGATCACTTGCGGATACATCATCCCCGGCGCAGGCTCTGACTGCTTGACGTACACAAAAAGCTGCTCCCATTTTTGCTCGACCTTTGTAACTTGCAAGCCATAGCCGGGATGGGGAGCCTGGCCGCGGGCAATGACGTACAAGTCTCCCCGCTGATGGACGCCCCGCTTTCCTTTGACCGACTCGATGAAGTCCTGCTCTTCTTTGCTCAACTGTTTTTCGTCCACGAGGACAAATGCATCGTTTTGCGCTTTCGACACGATTTCCACCGCCTTTTTCTCCTCATTCCAGGCAATCTCATGCCCTGCCTGCTCCACGAGCCAGCGCAGCGGCACGTACACCTCTTTGCCGCGGACGAGCGCAGCCTCGCCGCCTGCTACCGTCTTGCCGTCCACCGTCACTGTTCCCGCGTCCAACTGGAACACAATCGTCCGCTCGCCCAGCTTCAACTGCCCTTTTTGTCCGTCGAGCGTCCAGGCCGCTTGCAGCAAGCTGGCTGCGTCCGCGGCAGACACGTATGTTTTCTGCTGCTGGAGAATCGCCTGCTTTTGCAGAGCCGCAGCTTTTCCATCTACCAAAACCGTCGCCGTTTGCGTACCGCCCGTTGCCGCGAGCGCCGGGGCCACGGCAAGAAGTTGGAGGCTCAGCGCAACGGCCATCCATGTCTTTCCTCTCATCTTTGTTCCTCCATTCCATTGCTGTCGGATTGTTTCTATCTTGTTAGACTTTCGGTTGTTCTTATTCGTTTCAGTGCTTGCGCCTAAAAAAAAGCGGCCTGCCATCTGCGGCAGGACCGGAGCTTTTCCTGGCGCAAGCACGCTTTAGTGCAACAGCCAGTTTCCCATCAGCACGACGGCTGGAATCGTCAATAGCGCCAGCAGTGTGGAAAACACCGTCGTCATCGCGCCCATTTCCTCGTCGGCCTTGTACCGCCCGAACAGAATCGAGGCGAGCGTCAACGTAGGCATCGCCACCTGCACGAGCGTGACGCTGACGATATCGCTGTCCAGCGAAAAGGTCGACAGCAGCAAGGCCGTCAGCAGCGGAAAGACGAACAGCTTGAAGGCCAGCGGCATCCCGAGCAGCGGGAGGGACACTTGCGGCTTGTTGCGCAAAAACAGCGGAAGCAGCATCCCGATGTACATCATGGCGAGCGGCGAAGCCAGCTTCGCGAGCGTGCCGAACAGATGCTTGACCGGCTCTGGCGGGGCAAAGCCGACCAGGGCGGAGCCAAGTCCGAATACAATCGCAATCATCGGAATGTTGACAAGCGTCTTCAGCCCTTTCAGCGAAAACGAGCCTTTTTCCTGCAGCATCATGACGCCAACCGTCCAGAGCACGACGTCTACGCCAGCGTCAAAGATCGCCGCCAGCAAGGCGCCTTTTGGCCCGAACAAGGCGGCGCACAGCGGAAGCCCGATGAAGCCGGTGTTGCCAAGCCCGGACAAAATCGCGATTTCCCGCCGCTTTTTCGCAGGCAACGGCAGCGTCCTGGCCCCCGCCCAACCGAGAAAAATGCCCAGACAGTTCAGGACGATCGAAATGACGAATATTGCAAAAATTTGAATCAAAAGCTGATGGTCGATTTGCGTCTGAAAAATTCCGTCCAAAATGATACACGGCATCGCCACGTTGATAATGATCGTAATGACAAGCTGACGGGAATCGGCCGTCAGCGGCTGGCGGTAACCGATCAGGCTACCGATGCCGATAATGACGGCCATGATGAGAACGGATTGCTGCAACGTTTGAAATTCCATCGCCCGCTTCCCCCGCCTACATTTCTACTGGCAGCCATTGCAGTTCTTGTGGCTCGCCTTTGTCGCAAGTTCGGAGCACATCGCCGCACAGCGGGACAGCCTTCTCCAGCGGGATGCACCAGGAGAGCGGAAACACCGCCTCGCCGCCTTCAATGACGAGCGACGCCATCACCGCGCTCTGCTCGCCCGTGGTCAACACAAAATGCTGCTCGCCCGGCTCGTGTTCCTTCCATTGAACCAGCACCTTGCCTTTGTTTCCGCCAGCCACCACCAGATCCACATGGTCGCCGTAAGCCGCATGCACGAGCGTCCGGTTCACGCCGTCCAACTGCGCAATTTCCCGCAATACTTCATGCCAGGCTACGTGTTTTTGCTCCGTTCCGCTTGCATCCGTGTACATACGCCAGTCGTTTAACATGCTGATTGACTCCTTTTATCGGTTCGTTGTTGTCCCATCTATTTCACCGCTTTTTCTCCATAAAAAAGCAGGCAAACTCCCAAGGTCGTACTCATTGTACGCTATGTGCGCCCACAACCTCAACCACTACTTGCACAATAAGCGGCTCTCATTCGCACATAGCCCCGGGGCAATTGGAGAATCCTGAAAAGGAACCGTTTGCGCAAAAACCAATTCATAGTAACCAAATCGGATTTAGCATTTTTATGATTGACAAAGCCCGATGAGCCTACTACTATGAATCCATGAAATTCGATCAACATAAAGGGGATTATCATCATGAAAAAAGTCATTTTCTCTACTCTGCTCTCTTGCCTGTTGTTGGGACTCGTTGGCTGCAGCAGCTCCGGCGCGCCTTCCCAATCCGATAATGCAACGCCGCCAGCAGCGTCGCAAAACCTGCTGGAAAAAGTCAAAGCGGAGAAAAAGCTCGTCATCGGAACGGAAGGTACATACTCGCCGTTTACGTACCATGACCAGTCCGGCAAACTGACCGGATACGATGTCGAGGTCGTGACCGAAGTCGCCAAGCGCCTTGGCGTCGAGCCGGTGTTTCAGGAAACCCAGTGGGATGCCATGTTCGCCGGACTGGATTCCAAACGCTTTGACGTGATTGCCAACCAGGTAGGGATTCGCCCAGACCGCCAGGAAAAATACGATTTTTCCAAGCCGTACACGATCTCCCGCGCCGTTCTCGTCACCCATAAGGACAATACGGCTGTAAAAGGCTTCGCTGACATCAAAGGCTTGAAGGCCGGCCAGTCCATGACCAGCAACTACGCCGACCTCGCCCGTTCGCACGGAGCGGAGATCGTCGCCGTCGACAACTTCAACCAGGCGATTGACCTGATCGCACAAAAACGCGTCGACGTCGTCATCAACGACAACCTGTCCGTGCTCGACTTCCTGAAGCAAAAGCCGGACACGCCAATTCAGATCGTGACCAAAAACGAAGAAGGCCAGCCGACCGCGTTCATGTTCCGCAAGGGCAGCACAGAGCTGGTGGACGCGATCAACAAGGTGCTCGATGACATGCACCAGGACGGCACGCTGAAATCCATCTCCGAAAAATGGTTCGGCGAAGACATCACCAAGTAAACGTTCGTTGACAAAATTGTCCGTCCCTTTTAGCATGTTCCTATCAAAAAAACATATCGGTTTAGTGGGGGTTCCTTTATGAAAAAACTATTGTTTTCCGTTCTCGCATCTACCTTACTGGTCGCTTTGACAGGCTGCGGCTCCTCTTCTTCCCAAGCGCCACAAAACAACGCAGCACCAGCAGCGAGCGAAGAGAAAAAAGAGCAAAACTTGCTGGAAAAAGTAAAAGCGGACGGAAAAATCTTGATCGGGACCGAGGGCACTTACGCTCCGTTCACCTTCCACGACCAATCTGGCAAGCTGACCGGCTATGACGTAGAAGTCGTAACGGAAGTCGCCAAGCGCATCGGCGTCGAGCCTGTGTTCCAGGAAACCCAGTGGGACGCCATGTTCGCCGGACTCGATTCCAAGCGCTTTGACGTCGTGGCGAACCAGGTGGGAATCCGCCCGGACCGTCAGGAAAAATACGATTTCTCCAATGCGTACACCGTTTCGACGGCCGTTCTTGTGACCCACAAGGACAACACGACCGTCAAAGGCTTTGAAGATATCAAAGGCTTGAAAGCGGCACAGACGCTGACGAGCAACCTCACGGACATCGCGAAGAAAAACGGCGCAGAAATCGTCGGGGTAGAAGGCTTCAACCAGGCGATCGACCTGCTCACTTCCAAGCGTGTCGACATCACGATCAACGACGGCCTGTCGCTGTTGGACTTCCTCAAGCAAAAGCCGGATACGCCGATCAAAATTGTCGCCAAAGATCCGAACGTCGCGAAAAACGGGTTCCTCTTCCGCAAAGGCAGCACAGAGCTGGTTGACGCGTTCAACAAAGCGCTGGATGATATGACGAAAGACGGTACCCTCGCAAAAATTTCCGAGAAATGGTTTGGTGCAGATGTTTCTAAGTAACTTCTTTGACAACCCGGAACGCCTGAACCGATGGATGGATATTGCGCAAAGCTCCTTTCTGCCTCTTTTGAAAGGAGCCTTGCTCTATTCTTTGACGCTTGCCATCGTTTCTTTTTTCTTCGGCCTGATTATCGCTGTTTTAACCGCTTTGGCCCGCCTGTCCGGCATCAAGCCACTGGTGGGCATCGCCCGTTTTTATGTATCGCTCATTCGCGGGACGCCGCTCTTGGTGCAACTGTTCATCATTTTCTTCGGCTTGCCGAGCGTCGGCATCATGATCGACCCGTTCCCTTCTGCGATCATCGGCTTTTCGCTCAGCGTCGGCGCCTATTCTTCCGAAGTCGTGCGGGCTGCCATCCTGTCCATTCACAAAGGACAGTGGGAAGCGGCGTACTCGCTCGGGATGACCTACTGGCAGGCGCTGCGCCGGGTCGTGCTTCCCCAGGCAGCACGCGTCTCTGTTCCGCCCCTGTCCAACTCGTTCATCAGCCTGGTCAAAGATACGTCGCTGGCGGCGGCGATTCTCGTTCCCGAGATGTTTCGCAAGGCACAGGAGATCGTCGCCGCGACCTATGAGCCGCTGCTCGTCTATTCGGAGGCGGCGCTCATTTACTGGATGATTTGCTTCGTCCTCTCTTTCATCCAGGACCGGATTGAAAACAAGCTGGACCGCTACGTCTAAAAAGCAGGTGAACCCAGATGATTACCATCACGGATTTGCATAAACAGTTTCACAACTTGCACGTGTTAAAAGGCATCTCCCTGACCGTGGAAAAAGGAAAGGTCGTCGTCATCATCGGCCCTTCCGGCTCCGGGAAAACGACGCTGTTGCGCTGCCTGAACGCGCTGGAAGTGCCGACCAGCGGCAGCGTGCAGATCGGCGAGGTCAAGCTGGACTTTTCGCAAAAGCTTGAACGCGCAAGCATCCCGCGGCTGCGCAAACAGACAGGGATGGTGTTTCAAAGCTACAACCTGTTTCCGCACATGACCGCCGTGGAAAACGTCATGGAAGGCCCTGTGACCGTCAAAAAGGAAAGCAAAGAGAGCGCGCGGGCCAAAGCGGCCAAGCTGTTGTCCAAAGTAGGGCTAGGCGACAAGCTCGACCATTACCCGGCACAGCTCTCCGGCGGCCAGCAGCAGCGTGTCGGGATTGCCCGCGCGCTGGCGATGGACCCGCAAGTCATGCTGTTCGACGAGCCGACCTCTGCGCTCGACCCCGAGCTGGTCGGCGAAGTGCTGAAAGTCATGAAGGAGCTGGCCCAGGAAGGGATGACGATGGTCGTCGTCACGCACGAAATGGGCTTTGCCCGCGAAGTGGCCGACGAGGTCATTTTTATGGACCAGGGCGTCATCGTCGAGCGCGATACCCCGGCCAAGCTGTTCTCGTCGCCGCGCGAGGAGCGCACCCGCCAGTTTTTGCAGCATTTGAAGGCGTAAAGCTTCTGGCTTTGTTCCAACAGTTTGTTCCAACAGTTCGAAAACTTGGTCGCGCCAAACCATTGGCGCTGCCTTAGTTCCGCTTTTACGGATAAGAATCTTTTCTCTGTACAAAAAAGACTCTGCCGGCTCGGCTCGCAAGCCGCGTGCAGAGTCTTTTTTGCTTATGCTGCCAATCAGAGCTTAATCATCCCAGAAAGAAGTGACCAGAAGAATGATGAGGATGATCCAGAAAAACCCGCCACCTCCGAAGCCAAAACCGCCGCCGCGCCTGCATCCCATGACTTTCCTCTCCTCTCTTCTCACGTCGTAGAGCAGAGCTGACCTTGCAAAGGACCAGCACTTCTTTTCAGCTTATGACAGCCGACTGCTGTCCGTATGGATGCCTGTCTAGTTGATCGGCAAAATAAAAAAAACAGGTGCTTGCCCTCCTCGCTTGCACTACGCCCAAAATTAACAAATGCTTCATGCTGCCTCTACTCTCCCTTAACATGTCCGCACTATGATGAAATTGTCAGACCCTACGATGGACATTACGTCCTCCATTGCCGCCCGAATAGCCCCCTTCTAGATCGGGCGGGCTTTTTTTCATGGTCTGGTACGCGATCAGGAAATCCTTTACAATACAAAAAAGAAGCCGTATTTTCTGAATTTTGTCGGGGAGGTCATGTTCGCCTTGGGTTATCAGCAAGCATTGGAGCAATACATCGCCGCTACGAACACGCACGACTTTTCGAACGTGGAAAAGGTGCTGCACCCGCAGGCCGTCTACTGGTTTTCAGACAAGACCTGCACCTCGCTGCCTGAAATCCGCAGCTACTTCGAAAACGCCTGGAACGTCATCAAGGAAGAAGTGTACGCCGCGACTGACGTGCAGTGGATCAGCGCCGACCAGCACTCCGCGACCTGTCTGTACACGTACCGGTACGAAGGCTATTCCAATGGCAAATTCGTCTCCGGGAGCGGCCGGGCCACGAATGTGTTTGTCAAAACGGAGGCAGGCGAGTGGAAGCTGATTCATGAGCATTTGAGCAGTGGGCCGAGGTAATGGGGAGTAGCAGGTCCAAAAGCGTGATTGGCAAACATTTGTTGATAAAAAAGCGAGACCCTGTGGGCCTCGCTTTTCACGTACAGATAAGAATGGATAAGATTCTTGTCCAGTATAAGGGCAACGAAGGCTTCGCCAGTGGCTTGGCGCAGCCTAGTTTTCTAATCTGCCTAGCCGATGTCTTTGCTAGAACAGCCCTTATTCAAACCGCGTAAACTTCTCTTCCGCCCGCGTCCGTGGGCGAGCTTCCGGCACGTCTTCCTGGTCGAAAAAGCCGAGGTGCAAAAAGCCGACGATCTTCTCGCCTGGCGCCACGCCCAGAAGCTGATGCGCTTTTGGGTCCCAGTTGTGCTGGTTTGTCTTCCAGACGACGCCGAGATTGCGCTCCCAGGCCAGGAGCTGGAAGTTTTGAATCAGCGCGCAAACGGCGCTGAAGTCTTCTTCCCACTGCTTTTGCCGCGGGTCTTCCGGCATGATGACGATCAGGTAAGCGGCTGGCTGGTTGTACATCTCGCGGCGCGCCGGGTGCGTTTCCGCCGGATAGACAGTAATCAGCTTCTCTACAAACGCTTCCTTTTTCTCGGACGGCACAAACAAAAAGCGCCATGGCTCACGCAAACCGTGGTTCGGTGCGTACACCGCATCATTCAGCAGTTCCAGTACGAGTTCTTCCGGCACGGCATCCGGTTTATAGCCCTTTTTAATCGAGCGGCGCTCGCGAATGACTTTGGCAATGGACATATGGTTCACCTTCTTTGGATGGACATCAGCATTTCGTGATAATGGTTATCAGTATCATATGTTAGCGCTTGCTTGGCGGAAAAGCAAGAAAAAGATGGCCGCACCTGCCCTTTGCACTAACAGCCAAATTTTCCTATCCATACACCTTCTCTAAAATATTACTACTTTTGCTTTTAAGGAAGAAACAACAAAAACCCTACGGAACCGGGGCTTTAATTTAAATGAATTTATTACCCATTAAAAGGTTCAGCATTTTCACCTTTCACGTTTAGCCAAATTACTTTATCCTCTAGTCCATACAAAATAACTGATTGTACGATGAAGTATGTCTGTGGCAATTTTTATGACTCACAGTACTTCTAAAATAGAGTATCCATTAAACCTTTAGAGAGGTGATTAAAAAAGCATTACAAGCTTTGATTAAAATTTATGAAATAATTGTTTTTATGAAAACAAATAGTAATAACATAAAAATAACAATTAATCCAATCTTTTCATTTTTACTTTTGTATTTTTTCTTAATGAAAATATATACAAATAATAACAGAACTAAAATACTTAATACCACGGATACATTCAAATTAAATCCCTCCTCGATAATGACGAGTTTTAACTTAATTACAGCCGTAGAAACCATAAAGTCTCTTGAGAAAGTGCCGATAGTTTACAAGCGTAACTAGAGAAGGATAACTCCTTCTCTAGTTACTCCAAAGTTAATATTAGTAAGCATTTTCCAAGATCGAGTACGCATTAGCCATTGCTTCATGAGCAGTAGTACTTTGACTGTATATTTCGCGAGCAGTAATTGCAGCAGCACCACCAGCAGAAATTGTTCCGATTACTGTTTCTACAGTAAGAACAGCTACACCTAGTTCAGCAAGTAATGTTGAACCAAGTGTAATTAGAGATGATCTACAACTGCTAACAGTGTTTGCATATGCCTTAAAGTCGGAAACCTTATAATTTCCTTTTGTGTACCATGTAAGTTGTTTACCAATTCCTTTGTCAAGCCAGAAATCAGCATCGGGATACGATCGTAAAACATAATAGTCTTTATTTATTTCATTATAAGATGTAAGCCAAGATAGCCCGCCAGATTGCGCCTTTGAGCTTACTTTATTTATGAGCGGTTTACTCAATTCTTCTTTAGATAATTTTTTTCCATTAATAAAATATTCACCATTAGGAGTTATTTTAATAGTATCGACACTCTTCTTTGTTTTGTTATTTTGATTATTACCACTGATAGTAACAGTTTTACTTAGAGTAACTATTTTAGTTCCATCAGAAAGTTCTTTAGTATTGCTAGAAACACTAGTTTTTATCTCCCCAACAGGAAACCCTGTATCAATGTCATAAATTTTCTGAGAAAAAGTGTGATTATTTGTTGCGGCAGAAGCTGCTATCACATTGTTATTTGGAAGTGAAATCACTCCTAAAGATAGCAGAGTGGCTAGAGCTGTTGTTAAGATTCTTTTTTTCATTTGTAAATATCCACCTTTCATGTAAATAACTTCATTTACATGAGGTATAATATACCTAAAATAATTACTTGTCAACATTTTCCTTTTATTTTACAAATGAGAAATATTATTCAATTAAAACTAAGCCCCCCAGTAAAGGTAGACTTTACCTCAATTCAAAGAAATCCTGCAGTGAGTTGGCCGCGACATGAGCTTCCGCTTATACCTGCTTGTCCGAGCCATATATACTGCCCCCAAGTCATCGATTCCCTTTCATCAATTTGGTTATTAACAGACTTTTCAGCCCTCTGTAGATTAGCATCCTGGCGTCATTCGTTTCCGAGCCCGTCATTAATGTTAACCGAATGACCAGCAAGCTCCTGCCTGTTCTTGTATGGCGAAGTCATCGCATACAGTATTAGAGTCTAACAAAATACAACTTTGGTTTTAGATACGTTGAATCATTGCCTGTAATGACGAACTGCATTTTGCACAGAAATTAAGGCTTCGTTTATACATCTAATGCGTATCAACAAGCCGTAAAGTAAAAGGGCATTACCATGAGCATTTCCCGTAAAGGTACACCTGCTGATAATGCCTTGATCGAATCGTCTCATTCCACGCTAAAGTCTGAAACATTTTATCTCAAAGATATTCCTGTTACGAAGTCGGCCATCGTTGCACAGATTGTCCAAGACTACATTCATGACTATAACTCATTTGGCATTTTTTTATAGGAAAGGAAACAACACAACCAGTCACCGTTTCCATATCGGCAACTGGCTGCTTCATGACAAAGTGGCTACTGCTGCACACCAAGCTCCGCTGCCAAAACCAGAAACATCGCATGCGACCAGAGAAGCGGCACGGCTGGTTTGCCTTCTTTTTCGACCCACGACTCGTAATGCCCAGGCGACAGCAAATGCTCCTGCACTTGCTCCGGAAAGCCGCCCGGCTGGCGTTGGGAAGCGATCCATCCGAGCATCTTCTCTGCTTCCTCGCGCCTACCCGTCTGCACGTAATACCAGCCCAACCAGGCCGTTAACAGCAGCCACTGTCCCCCGCCGTAATACGTATCAGTCGGGTACCGATGCACGCCATAGCCTGCGCGCAGCTCTTTTTCGATAGCTTGCACCGTTTTTTGCATGAGCGGATCATTCGCCGCGACCACCCCGTACGGCAAAGCCAGCCAGAGCAGACTGGCATCCACCGCCTGATCGCCCACTGATTTGATAAATCGCCCGTGGGCTGTGCCATGCTCCCGTATGAACTGGCGAATCGTCTCGCCTAGCCGCGCCAGCTCGGAAGCACGGTTGGGCAAACAAGGCTCCATCGCTTTGATTCCGGCATAAATCGCGCCCAGCGTTACCGGATGGATTCGCTCTCCGCCCTCTTCCCAGCAATCAAAGTTAGGGAGCTGCCAGCACGCTGTGACATAATCAATGGTCAGCTCAATCGAAGGCTTCAGTTGTTGGATCAAATCATGCTCCCCGCTCATCCGCACATGCTCCGCCAGCCCCCACAGCCATGTCCCGTAGCCATCGAGCTGAAAGTTGCCCCATTCGCCTGCCACTTCTTCTCCGTCTGCTGTAAAGCGCGTATGCAAAAAGCGGTCCTTGCCCGCATCTGCTCCTGTTTTCGCTGCTGCAATGGCCGCTCTTGCCTTTGCCTCATGCTTTCGGATCACAAAATCGCACCATCGGTAAAACTGGCGGGCGCTCTCATGCTCGCCGATCCGATTCATCGCGTATGCCGTAAACGTTCCATCCCGCAACCACGCATATTGATAGTGAGCAAAACCGGGCGAAGCGAGATACGCTCCGGTGCTCGCCTGGTGCTGCAAGATCAACTGGACACTTTCCCCGATCAGCGTCATGTTTATCCCTCCTTCTGGGACAAGCCGACTTCGTGCCAAACGCAGTTGCTCTTCGTCGTCTGGCTATGCTGTGATAGCATATGCGCCTGGCAACCATCCTGCCCCATTTTGCCCTGCCTAAAAGGAAAACCCGCCGGATGCCCATATCCAGCAGGTTTTTGTCTGTGTGCCTGTTCGTTTTATGACGGTACATCCGTATTTTCGGATTTCAGGTAATGTTGCAGTTCCTCATAAAAGGTCGGGTTGCAGGCCATCACGCTGCTTTTTTGGTCGTAGGGCAACGGTGTGCCCGTCATTGTCGTCACCCGGCCGCCTGCTTCTTCCACGATGATTCGCCCGGCCCCAAAATCCCACGCGTTGAGCGAAAGGCTCACGTACCCATCCAGTCTTCCGGCCGCAACGTACGCCATCTCCAGCGCGGCACTGCCCAGAAGACGCATTCCGCGCACTTTTCCGGCGAGCTTTTTCACGATCAAATCAATGCCCATCTGCTCAGCGCGCTTGTTCCAAAAAACGCTCGTGCACAACAGCGCTTCTTCCAGGCTGACTGCGCGGTCCAGACGAAGCGGGCGGTCGTTCAAATACGCTCCCTCGCCTTTTACGGCGTAAAACAGCTCGTCGCGCGAAGGATCGTAAACCACGCCGACAAGGCCCTCTCCCTTATGATAAACGGCAATGGAAACGGAAAAATTGATCTGCTGATGCACAAAGTTGGTCGTACCATCAATCGGGTCAATGACCCACAGCGTCTCGTACTTGGCAGGGTCTTCCGCAAAGGTGCGCTCTTCCCCCAAAATCCCGTGATCCGGAAACCGCTGCAAAATCATGTTGACGACATGCTTCTCCACTTCTTTATCTACGGCCGTGACAAGATCGGAGGCAGACGTCTTATATTCGACGGTAAAAGGCTCCTTCATTCGTTTCAGACTCAGCTCACCCGCTGAACGGGCGCATTGCAGAGCCAGCTCTTTTAGCGCCGCCAGAGTTGATGCTTGCACGCATATCGCCACCTAAAACTTGACTTTCTTTTTAGTGTACCATACTTTACCTGCGGTTACACCACACGCAAAGCAAGCGGATTGCCTGAATTGCCATCTGGAAAATACTGTAACGCTTTTGCCGAAAATTCGTCCCAGAAATAACACCGTCAAGAGGGATTTTCCGAGGAAACGAGTCATGCTCCGGCTGCCCGTGCCTTTTCTCGTTTTGCTTTTTCTGGAAAAAACACCTGTCCAGGCAGAAACTGTGCAGCTTGCTACCGCCTACAGCGATATGGAACAGCCGATGCGGCGCAATAGCCTGGCTGCCCGAACGCGCCCTCTGCGCCTTGCTCCCCCGTGAAAAAGGGTGCCCGCCCGTCAGCTAATGACAGTCGAGGCACCCTTTGTTGTTGAGCGAACTAGCAGCAGCGCGTCACTCCGCCTTTTTCAAACCGTTCGCGCAGGGCGTACATGTAATACTCGCGCTCGGTCATCGGAAAAATGCCTGGAGCGCCGTGCGTTTCGTACCAATGCTGGAGGTAGCGATCGTAGTCCGGCATGCCGAAAACCGTTTTGATCGCCGAGCTGACCCGCCGCAGCGCCTTACGCATCTCTCTCAGCTTTCGTTTCATGCGACATAGTGTCCTTTTCCGTCAATCACAGGCCCTTTGGACTGGATGTACGGCGACTCGTACAGCGGATACTGCTTGCCGCGCAGGATGTTGATCCACACGCGCGCCCCGTCGAGGATAATGCCGATCGTGATGACCATGAAGATCGCGCACACCGCTGCGTCAATCTGGTCGTTCAGAATCATTTTTTGCGCGGCCTCAATCGTTTTTACGCCGTTCGGCAGCGTTCCGGCATCCAGTGCCTTTTGGAATGCTTCCGCATGGGCGAGGAAGCCGATTTTCGGATCAGCATGGAACAGCTTTTGCCAGCCTGCTGTCAGCGTAGCCGTTGTCAGCCAAGCCATCGGAACGAGCGTGACCCACGAATAGGCCGCCTTGCCCATTTTGAAAATCAAGGTCGTGCCGACCGTAAAGGCAATCGCAGCAAGCATCTGGTTGGCGATTCCGAACAGCGGCCACAAGGTGTAGATGCCGCCGAGCGGGTCCATCACGCCTTGCAGCAGGAAGTAGCCCCACCCGAACGTGATGATCGCCGAGCCGATCAGGTTCCCTGGCAGCCAGTTGACCTGCTTCATTTTCGGGATGACGTTGCCGAGCATGTCTTGCACCATGAAGCGCCCTACGCGGGTTCCCGCATCAATCGTGGTCAAGATGAAAACAGCTTCAAACAAAATCGCGAAGTGGTACCAGAACGCCATCAGCGCTTTTCCGCCCAAAATGCCGGAGAAGATCGTCGCCATCCCGATCGCCAGCGACGGAGCGCCGCCTGTCCGGGAGAGAACGGTCTTTTCCTGGATGTCGTTGGCGAGCGTCGTCAACTGGTCAGGCGTGACGGTAAAGCCCCAGCCGGTAATGGTCGAAGCGGCTGCCGCAGCGTCCACGCCGATAACGGCCGCCGGAGAGTTGATCGCAAAGTAAACGCCAGGCGTCAGAACACACGCTGCAATCATCGCCATGATCGCCACGCCGGACTCCATCAGCATCCCGCCGTAGCCGATCAGCGGCGCATGCGATTCTTTGGCGATCATCTTCGGCGTCGTACCGGACGAGACGAGCGCGTGGAAACCGGATACCGCCCCGCAGGCAATCGTAATGAACAAGAACGGGAACAAGTTGCCCGCAAACACAGGACCCGTCCCATCAATGAACTTGGTCAGAGCAGGCATGTGCAGCGGTGGCAGCGTCAGCACGATTCCTACGGCCAGCACGGCAATCGTTCCGACCTTCAAAAACGAACTGAGGTAATCGCGCGGCGCCAAAAGCAGCCAGACAGGCAAAACCGAAGCGATAAAGCCGTAAATGATAATCATCCACGCGAGTTGCACCTTGCTGAACGTAAAAGCAGGGCCCCACGTTGGCGAAGCCGCGACAAGCTGTCCCAGCCAGAGGGAGAAGAACAAGAGCGCCAGACCGATCAGCGAACCTTCCATTACCCGGCCTGGGCGAATGTAGCGCATGTACAGCCCCATCAACACAGCGATCGGCAGCGTCATGAAAATCGTAAAGGTAGCCCACGGAGACTCCGCGAGAGCGTTTACAACGACCATCGCCAAAACAGCAATCAAAATGACCATAATCGCAATGATTCCGACCAAGGCGAGCACGCCGCCAACCGGACCGATCTCTTCTTTGGCGATCTGTCCCAGCGTTTTCCCGTTGCGGCGCATGGAGCCGAACAAAATGACGAAATCCTGCACCGCTCCGCCGATCACGACCCCGACGATAATCCAGATCGTCCCCGGCAAATACCCCATCTGGGCCGCCAAGGTCGGGCCTACCAGCGGCCCCGCTCCGGCAATCGCGGCGAAGTGATGCCCGAACAAAATCCATTTGTTCGTCGGTACAAAGTCTTTTCCGTCGTTGTTTACTTCTGCAGGTGTGGCCCGATTGTCATCAAGCCCCATAATTTTTCTGGCAATAAAACGGCTGTAAAAACGGTAAGCAACGGCATAAGTGCAAAATGCAGCAGTCAGCAACCAGAACGAGTTGACTGACTCTCCGCGGCTGAGTGCGATGATCCCAAAGCCAACCGCACCCAAAGCGGCAATCCCGCCCCAAATCAGGAGGGAGAGAAGCCATTTTTTCATTCGATCCGCCTCCTTTTCTCTTTCTTTTAATAATTAAAAATTCAGGCAATTCATCTTACCACAAGGTATCACGAAGGAGGGCATGGCCTAAACAAAAAATGGCTGAACGGTACAAAAACAAGCACGAGATGCAACATAACTGCTTGAGTGAAAACGCATACAATTACGGAAACCTTTCTCCCTCTGATTCGTAATAAAGGTAGGAAAGAGATTTAGCCGGATCGAGACGTTGATCGGGCTATTCGCGTTGGCTATATCGGGACTAATTTTCTACAAAATCCTTATTTAAAAAGAACAATTATCCAATTATCGCGGAATTTTGTTGAATTTTTTACAATTTGTGCTAAAATCAACAGTAAATATATTGCAATAGAGGTAGTAAAATGGTTATTAACAAAAAAACGATAACTATTTTGGCTACTGCATTTACAACTGTCACAATACTTGCAGTTCCAGTTTATGCAGCTTGGTCAAGTGTCACTGCAGATGCACTAGTTAGCTTTTCAAACTTCTCCAATTACTACAAAGTTAATATAACCTCAAAGATAACCGCTTCTGGTTCAAGAGCCAGTGATGAAGCCATTTATCATCAAATGTGGGTAACGTTAGATGGAGGAAGTTACCTCACTGATGATGCATATGAAGCAAAAAGTCCTTCTGAACTAAAATGGACAAGTGGTAAAGAAGGAGATCCAGCTACTTGGGGAGTAAGCAATGCTGGTGAAATATTCATAGGTGGGGCTCCTAGTGGCATCAAAGATAGAGACAGCCACTCTAAAACCCATCCTGGAATGTAAATTTAAGGAAGAATCTTGAAATGAAAAAAGTAATGGTTACCCTTGCTGTAACAATGTGTGCCGCTTCACTCTTTTATGGATACACAAACATTTACGCAAAAGACTCGTTAAAAATAGAGCAGGAATATGAAATTTATGCCAAAAATGAAGTACAAAAAAAATTATCAGAAACATATGATGATGCAATTAAAACATTTAAAATCAACCAATCCGACTACACATACTACAGCCTTCATGAAACAGACTATGGATTAGGAAAAGATGAATCCACTACACTTTTTATGATAATATTTAATGACGTCTTAAAGAAACAAAAACAGGGAGACTTTGAGCCGGGGCTATTCCTGAAAAAAGACTTGTCTGAGGCTATTGTTCTTTATAAATCACTAGACAGTGGAACTAACCACCTTTACGTGTATAAACGAGATAAGGATCAATGGATACTGGTAAAAGAGGACAACCAAAAGGGCAAGAAAGCTGAAAAAGTACAGTATAAGAGTCTTAAGGAATTTGAAGCGGATACAACATCTAAATAGGTCCCGATAATGTGCATTATGTAACAATATAGATATAATAAAGCCCCGAGTCAATCGGGGCTTTGTTATTGTCCAGATGTTTTTGTTCTGTTGAAGAATTGCGGCTAACTCATTGTATTTTTCAATAAGCGAGAAAAATTCATGCGGTTCACAATCAACGCTGTTCAGATAATTATTTGCATCGTTATCGGACCATTCTGTGTCATCCTCGTCCTGGGGTTCAATTGTTTTCGTTGAGAAAACGAGAAAACTCTAGTCAAGGAATGCTCTGTCCAGATCAGCAATAGCAGCCTTAAGGATTCTTTGGCAAAGTGTATAATCTTCGATCTTTACGGCCTCCTCAATAGACTACAGTATTAAACCAAAGTTTCCACAAGAATGATGAACCTGAAGGGAGATTCGCGACGCTATGAAATACAGCCAAAAAGAAATCGAAATGATCGAGAGAACGGTCAAAAGCATCAAAGTTTTTTCCATCTGCACTGTGTTCGTGGTGATTGGTCTGTTCGCCTTGAAATACTTTATCGGGTAGCGTGATTGCTTTTCAACTGCCTCTCTTCCATTTTTGCGAAGAGAGGCAGTTGCGGACCACCACTCCTGTAACCGCTCCCAAAGCCAAAAGCCCGTCAACCAGCACGTATCCTAGTGCGGGAGACGGGTTTTTGGCATCGGCAAAAAGCTTCCGGCTGGGACTGTGGCAACGCATGCTCGGCGCAAACGGGAAAATATCCGCCCCGGCTAAAAGCCCAGCCGCTTTTTCAACTCCTTCACCACGTTGCGGCTGACGGGCACCTCTGTCTTGCGGCTGTCCTGCATGACCAGGTGAATCGAGCCTTTGAACCACGGAACCAGCTCAGCCGTTTTTGCCAAATTGACGATAAACGCCCGGTGCGTCCGGAAAAACTGCTGGCGCGACAGGCGGCTCTCCAGCTCCTGCAGCGTAAAGCTGGTGGCGTACTGCTCGCAGTCGGTGTAAATGCTTGCGTAACGTCCTTCCAAGGTGGCGAAGACGATTTCGTTCGGGTCGATCAGTATGATTTTTCCGTTTTTTTCCACAGGTACACGCCGCGGCTGCTGATCGGCCAGGACGGTTTGCAGCAGGCTTTGCAGTTGTTCCTCGGAAAAGCGCGCTGGCTCGGCCCGCGTTTTTTGCGCGTGCAGCATCTTACGGACGCGATTCATCGTCTTTTCCAGCCGCGTCTCGCTAAACGGCTTGACGATGTAATCGACGGCTTCTGTTTCAAAAGCGCGAACCGCATGGATTTCATAGGCGCTCGCGAAAATGATGACCGGCGGACGCACCATCGACTCCAGAAGCTCCTGACCCACGTCGACGCCATCCCGATCTTGCAGGTGGATGTCCAAGAAGACCGCATCCGGCTCCAACTGCATGACGGCTTCGATCGCCTCTTCCCCGCTGGCCGCTTCCCCGATTACCGACACATCGGGAAACTGCGCAAGCAAATAGCGCAGTTCCTCCCGCGCCGGTGCCTCGTCATCCACGATGAACACTTTTAGCACTGCTACTCACTCCTATTGGCAATTGTATCGTACACGTCGTCCCTTTCCCCGCGCTGCTTTCGATGACGATTCCATAAGGCTCGCCGTAGATCGAGGCGAGCCTGTTTTTCACGTTGGACAGGCCGATTCCCGACAGACGGCGCCGATCGCTTTTTTGCGTCTGGGCGAGCAAAAACGGGTCTGTGTCCATCCCGACCCCGTCGTCCGCCACGGTCAGTTCGAGCGTATCGTGCTGGACTCTTCTCGCCCGAATCTTGACCGTGCCTCCCTCGCGCTTAGGGAGCAGCCCGTGCTTGACCGCGTTTTCCACAAGCGGCTGAAGAATCAGACCAGGTACCGTGTACCGTTCCACCCCGGCCTCAATGTCGTATTCCACATGCAGCTTTTCGCCAAAGCGCGCCCGTTCGATCGCCAAATACGCCTCGATGTGCTCCAGCTCTCCGGCCAGGCTGACATAGCCGCTGGAGTCGTGTAAGTTGCGGCGAAAATACTCGCCGAGATGAATCAGCAGCTCGCGCGCCTGCTCCGGCCGGAAGCGGATGAAAGACACAATCGTATTGAGCGCATTGAACAAAAAATGCGGGTTGATCTGCGCGTGCAGCGCTTTGATCTCCGCGTCCGCGAGCAGCCGCGACTGCTTTTCCAGCTCGGCCAGCTCCAGTTGGGTAGAAATCAGGTTGCCCAAGCCGCGCACCAGCTCCAGATCGACCGCCGAGAGCATGCGCGAGCGATCCTGGTACAGTTTGAGCACGCCCGCGACCTCCCGCCTGCGCATCAGCGGGACGATAATCGCATAGCGCAAGGAGCAGCTCGTCTCCATGCAACCGATCTCCTCTTTTGTCCGGGCGATCATCAGCTTTTTGCTTTCCAGCACTTCCTTGGTCGCCTTGGTAGAGATGCCTTCTCCCACCACGTGGTGCGACGAGCCTGCGCCGACATGGGCAAGCACGCAGCGCGTATCGGTAATCGCGACGGCGGCTACCCGCGTCGTGCGCAAAATTTCCTCCGCCACCTTTTTCGCCGATTCATAGGTCAAGCCTTCGCGCAAATAGGACAGCGTTTTATCCGCGACCTGCATAGTCCGCTGCGCCTGGAGTGCGCCGATCCGGTCTTCTTCTTTTTTCACCAGGTCAATAATGATAATCAGGATGGCGATGCCGAGCGAGTTGACGACAGACATCGGGATGCTGATCGATTGCACGAGTGCAAGCGCGTCCTCGTACGGCCGGGCCACGAGCAAAATAATCCCCATCTGCATCCATTCCGCCAAAAAGCCTACGACCAGCGCGGTAGTCCAGCCGATCTCCTGATTGCGGTTGCGGCGAAACTGGTAAATCAGTCCGGCCATGACCCCTTCGCTGATCGTGGAGATCGTGCAGGCCAGGTCGGTGAAGCCGCCAAGCGAATAGCGGTGTATGCCAGCGACAAGGCCCGTCATCAGCCCGACCCATGGGCCTGCGAGCAATCCGGCTACTACCGTGCCGATGACGCGGGAATTGGCGATCGCGTCCTGGTACCAGATGCCGTTGTACGTCCCGAGAATCGAAATCGCGGAAAAGATGAGCACCATCACGGCCTTTTCCCGCCAGGTCGCCTGCTGGTTCAAGATGCTGCGGAAAGCCCGCACCCGCGTAAACAGCAAAGCGGCTACGATCAAAACAGCCGTCCGCTCCGCCAGTGGTATCATCAAAGACATGTTCATCGGCTCACCCTCTTCGCACACTTCCAGGCCCGCTCGAAAATCCGGCAAGCGGCTGCCCTTTGCTCCATTATCTCCAGCGGGCGAAGAAGCGGTCAAGCGAATTGTCAGAGTAGGCAGAACAGGAAAATTTGTCTGAGGGCACGCAAGCCTCCCTGTCGCGAAAAGCAACCGTCCCAAAAGCCGAGCATCGCGGGCGCAAACGCACAGATTTTCCGGCGGCATGCACGCTTGCTTCTGCTTGTTCGCCCTCCCTCACGCAAAAAAGCCGCCTGTTGCACGTTCGGCGCACAACAGACGGCTTTTCCAGTTTCCAGATGATGCGTGTAAACGAAGCGTTACAGGTTGCCGCGGCGCTCCTGCTCGCGCTCCAGCGCCTCGAACAGCGCCTTGAAGTTGCCGTTGCCGAAGCCGCGTGCCCCTTTGCGCTGGATGATTTCGATAAACAGCGTCGGACGGTCCACAATCGGCTTGCTGAACAGTTGCAGCAGGTAGCCTTCATCGTCGCGGTCTACCAGGACACCCAGCTTTTTCAGCGCTTCGATATCCTCGTCGATTTCGCCTACGCGCTCCTTCAAGTCTTCGTAGTACGTGTCCGGCACGGTGAGGAAGTCTACGCCGTTTTCACGCAGCTTCGAGACGGTTTGGATGATATCGTTGGTCAAGATCGCGATGTGCTGCACGCCTGGACCTTTGTAAAACTCCAGAAACTCCTGGATTTGCGACTTGCGGCGGCCTTCCGCCGGCTCGTTGATCGGGAACTTGATGCGGCCTGTACCGTTTTGCATCACTTTGGACATGAGCGCCGAATACTCGGTGGAAATGTCGTCCTCGCTGAAGTTTTGCACCGCCGTGAAGCCCATGACCCGCTGGTAATAACCTACCCATTCGTCCATGACTTCCACGTTTCCGACGACGTGGTCGATTCCGATCAGTCCGGTGCTCTCGGCTTTTACCGAAGACTCGAAGGCGGTATAGCCGGGCAGGAACGGGCCGTTGTAGTTTTTCCGTTCGATGAAGGAGTGAATGTTTTCGCCGTATGTGCCGATTACCGCTTTTTTCACGGTACCAAATTCGTCCGTGTATTCGGTCGGCTCCATGATCGGGATCGCGCCGCGGGATACAGCCTCGCGGTACGCTTGCTCACAGTCGTCCACGCGCAGGGCGACGTCTTTCACTCCATCACCGTGCTTTTTCACAAATTCGGCGATAGGGTGGTCAGGCGTCAGAGCGCCGCTGATGACAAAAGTCATGTGCTTTTGCTTCAACACGTAGGAGACTTTTTCGCGCGAGCCTGTTTCCAGCCCGGCATACGCGACTGGCTCAAAGCCGAACGCCTTGGTGAAGTAATGCATCGCCTGCTTGGCGTTTCCTACGTAAAACTCCAGATAGTCCCAGTCCTGAATCGGAAAAAAATCGGTGTTGCTCATTTGCCTACCCCTCCGCTTTCTTTCTTTTTCAATTATTATTACTTTTTGGTTTATTGGGATTATTTTGTCGTTATTTTGAGATTACATTGGAAGCGCTTCCTCGCGCAAGAACACGGAATAACGCGAAAACGCTCAAACGCTTTCACCGATTAAAGTACGCATTCGAGCGCCCGCTTGGTACAATAAAGGCAGCGCAAATCCGAGCAGGAGGTGGGAAGGTTGTCAAGTCAATGGAGTCAAGAAGCAGCCAGGCAGTGGGATTCGTTTGCCGCCGACTGGCACAAACGCAGTGAGCAGATGTGGGAAAAAGGCAGCCGCAGCACGATCCTCCCGTTTTTCATGCGGCACGTCGCCCCCGGACGGGGACCGATTCTGGACGCTGGCTGCGGGGATGGCTATGCAAGCTGCAAGCTGGCCGGGCACGGCTATACAGTGGAGGGGGTCGACATTGCCGGGGAAATGATTCGTCTCGCCGAGGAACGGAAAAAGCATTTCCCGGAAAATGTTCAGTTTCAGACAGCAGATATCAGCAAGCTGCCGTTTGCAGATGGTACGTTTGCAGGTGTGATGTCCATTAACGTGGTGGAATTTACGCCCGCCCCCTTGAAAGCTTTGCTGGAGCTGCGCCGCGTACTCGCGCCGGGAGGCATTCTCGTCATCGGCATTTTGGGTCCGACAGCAGGACCTCGCGCCCACAGCTATCGGCGGCTGTACGAGGAAAACACGATTCAAAACACGATGATGCCTTGGGAGGCGAAGCAGCTTGCCGCAGAAAACGGCTTCGCGCTGCTCGCGGAGGAGCCGGTGTACAAGGAAGGCATCACACCGGATATCGCGGGGCGCTTGAGCGTGGAGCTGCGGGAGGCGGTCAGCTTTTTGACCTTGTTCGCCCTGCAAAAGCCAAAGCAAAGCGACTGATCCCCTCCACGTATCAGTGTACCATCCAAGCCAATATGCTTGGGCTTTTTTCACTGTCTACTCAAAGGGGATAATATCAGACCGAGCGATCCAGCAGCCTTTTCTTTTTATCTGTAAGCGACGTTGTTTTTTTGCATCCAGGCCAGCTTGCTCGCTGTAAGCCGGGCAATCGTCGGCTCCTCTGTTCCGTGGAGCAGACGGTACAGCCGCTGGGTTTCGACCAGATCGTTGTAGGTCAGGTACGGGTAGTCCGCTCTCCCGAATGTGCCGTCGGGAAAATAGGCGTAGTGCAAATCGCCGTTTGCCAACAGCCAGCGGGTGCCCAGATTGACAACTCCCGCGAGCATCAGGTCTGCCAGGTCTTTGTCGGTCGGATCGCCAAATTGCAGGTAGCTGCTGTACAGAAAATTGATTTCAGCCAACTGGTGGTTGAGCGAGACATGCGTCTGGGCGGCGGGATTTTTCGCAGAAGCGTAATCGGCAACGAGCCAGCCCGACTGAATCCCATTCACGACATAATGGTTGCTCGCCGCATGCCTTTGAAAATACGTCCCGTATTTTTGCGCCGCCTGGCAAAACGACTCTTCCGCGTACTGGACGCATCCGCGCAGCATCAAGTCCGCTGCTCCCGTGTTAAAGCGCGTATCGTAAAAGCCGTCCGGAATCCCGTAGTCCTCGCTCAGCCACAGCGAACGGGGAAGCGTCTTCCAGTACCCCTCCGGCTCCTGCTGGAGCAAGCTTGTTTTCAACATCACATATCCCATGTTGCGCGCTGCCCTGCTGCCTCCCGTGTACAAAAAGGAGCGCAAGACGTAATTTTCGGGAATCCGCCAATAGGCGTTCGCGGAAGTAGGCTCGTAGGTCGAAGGACTTTTGTAGTAGTAGCCGTCATACAGCCACTTTGCGTTTTGCGTGACATCGAGCGCAAGCCAGATTTGGTCAATCGCTTGCTCGCCCCACGGCACGAGCGGTTCCCTCGATTCCAGCGCCCACATCTCGCTCATATAGCCCGCCTTGATCGGCAGCCTGATTTCCAGCACGACGCCGTTTGCGCTTTGTTTGACCTGGATCGGCAGCGCCAGCTCGGGATGCTCTTCAATCGTGCCTCGGCCCTTGTCGACGTAGACGATCGGCATGCCGAGCCAAATGTATCGTCCCTCTGTTTCGACGAACCCGGCAGCAAGCGGGAGCATCTTGACCTGATCCAGCGTCACGGCTTGCCAAAATGGCTGCTTCGATTCGTTGTACGCCCTGTAGCGGAACATCATGTTTTGGCTGTTGCCCTGAATCGGTACGGTGATAACGTATGGCTTCGCATTTTTCTTGCCGCTAATTTGCTGGCTCCAGTACACATCTCCGTCGCCAAACACAAACTCTCGCTTTTTGTGCGTGGCGCCGTTTGGCTTGCTGGTCGTTTCTTTTTCGGCGGGCTTTTGCCAGAGCGGCACAGTAGCGGAAGCTGAGACAGAAGCCGGGCCGGGAATAAAGGTGCATACGGCGATGGCCGTCATCAAAAGGAGCAAAACGCTGATTTTTCTGACCATGTCATCCCCCTGTCCTGAAGAAAAATTCCTCCATTTCACTTGTTTGAATACAGTAAACTTTTGTATCAATATGAAAATGATACCATATTATTCATGGCGAATCACACGGAAGTCCCGCTTTCTCTCCTGTGAAAATGAATAAAGAGGGCGATTATTATTTTTTAAATTATCTGATATTTTAAGAATGTACAACCATTCTCTGTTGATCCGTGGAGGGAACCTATGACCAAGAAGGTACGTTGCATCACATCTGCTGCCCTTGCCGTGTCGCTTTTGTCAAGCGGTTTTGCACTCCCCTGGGCGCCGCCGACCGCCCACGCTGCCCAGACGGACGCTCCTGTTCCGTACTATGGCCTCGGCCCAAGCTATGTACAGCCTGCAGAGGTCAAAAGTCTGTTCCCCGACCCGCAGCTCGATTTCGGCACCCCTGGCTTTGCCAAAGGAAAGGTCGCCTTCACTACCCAGGAAGAAATGCTGGCATACATAAGCAAGTTGGCAGAAACCAGCAAGCACGCCAAGCTGGTTTCGATCGGAACCTCGCTGGAGGGACGGGACATCCCGCTCCTTTTGTTCAGCAAAGACATGACGACCGTCAAGCAAAACCAGACAAAGCCGCTCGTCTGGCTGCAAGCGCAAATTCACGGAAACGAGCCTGCCGCCGGAGAATCCGCCCTCGTCATCGCCAAATGGCTGGCTGAAGACGCGCTCGGCGCCGATTTGCTCGACAAGGTCAACGTCGCCATCGTCCCCCGGCTCAACCCGGACGGCTCCTACCAGTTCAAGCGCTACATCGCTACCGATCTGGATGCCAACCGCGACTACATGAAGGTCGAGTATCCCGAGGTGCAAGCCGTACATCAGGCGATCAATGAGTTTCAGCCAGACGTGATCCTCGACGCGCACGAATACGGCGTCAACTACAACCAGTTTGCCCACGTCGGGGAAAAGTTATACCGCTCCTGCAACGGTCGCGTAGGCAACAGGTCAACTACAACCAGTTTGCCCACGTCGGGGAAAAGGGCGCAATCTCCTCCTATGACGTCCTGATCTCGTCCGCCAAAAACTTGAATATTCCCGAGTCGCTGCGCAAGCTGTCCGACTCGCTCCTGTTGGCCGATGCGCAAAAAGCGCTGGACAAGGAGCAGCTTTCCCACCACGCCTACTTCACGCTCGCCAAAGGCAAGGACGGCAAGGTGACCGCCACGGAAGGCAGCACGGAGACGCGCATCGGGCGCAATGCGCTCGGTTTGAAAAATACGTTGACCTTCCTCGTGGAAACGCGCGGCATCGGCATCGGACGGGCCGATTTTGAGCGTCGCGTCTACAGCCAGGCCGTCACGCACGCCGCCATCATCCAGTCCACCGCCGCCCATGCCGATGCGATCAAGGCAGCCGTCGCCCGCGCCCGCGAGGAAGTCACCGAAAAAGGCAGAAAAGCAAACGACGACGACAAACTCGTCATCACGAGCGAAAACAAACTCATCCCGAATCAGTCGCTGGTCGTCGTCGACGTGGCACAGGCCAAAAAAGTGTCGGTCCCCATCGACTGGGTCAGCTCGACTGACGCCTACCCCGTGCTGGAGCGCGAACGCCCTACCGCCTACATCATGCCTGCTGCCTATCACGACGTGGCAGCCAAGCTGAAAAAGCTCGGCGTGGAGGTAAGCAAGCTGTCCGAAGAGACAACCGTGCCTGTCGAGCGCTACACCGTCAGCGAAAACAAAGTAAACACGACGTACGAAAACGGGCATTTTACAAACGAAGTCACGACCAATGTGACCAAGACGACCAAGACTTTCCCGGCCGGCAGCTATGTATTCAGCATGGCCCAGCCAAACGCCAACTTCATTGCACTCGCCCTGGAGCCGGAATCGGTCGACAGCTATGTCACCTTCAACTTCATTCCGGTCGAAGCCGGAGATGAGGTGCCTGTGTATCGCTACATGCTGGAGCAGCCATTGCCTGTAGTAGACCCGTACTAGAACGGGTGGGCTAGCCGCTCTCTCCCGGCGAAGCTCTCGCCTCGGCTAAAAAACTCGGCTGTGCCAAGCGATTAACCTAGCCTTAGCTGCACAAAAAAGTCCCTCACCCATTAAGACTGCGGGGAGGGACTTTCCGTTTCACTTTGTCGAGGAATAATTTTATTAGGACAATACTTTTTTGACTTCTTTCAGGCTGCTCTGCAAAAGCTGGTCGACGACGCCCGCTTCTTTTACGTGGCCGATCAAATCTTCGTTCAGGTCGTCCAACAGGCCGCGCGCTGCATTGACCTGGCTGGACACCTCGTCGGCAAAGCGCTTTTGCTGCTGGATAATCTGCATGACGCCTGCCACTTCTTCGTTGACTTCGTGGAAAGCGCGCACGATTCCGTCCATTTTTTCGGACGCTTCCTTGCTGATCGCCAGTCCGTTTTTGATCGCGTTGCCGCTCTTCTCGCTGTTGGCGAGCGCTTCTTTTGTTTCCTCCTGGATTTTGCCGATCAGCTCGGCAATCGTTTTCGTCGAGTTCGCCGTCATTTCTGCCAGCTTGCGCACCTCGTCCGCCACGACTGCGAAGCCTCGTCCCTGCTCGCCTGCGCGCGCCGCCTCAATCGCGGCATTCAGCGCGAGCAAATTCGTCTGGTTGGCGATATCGCTAATGACCTTGACGATGCTCGTGATCTCCGAGGAGCGTTCTTCCAGCCGGCTCATCGAGCGGGACGTGTTCGTCGATTCTTTTTCTAGCTGGCTCATCACATCGACCACTTCGGTCATCGCCTTTTTGCCCGCCTCCGAGCGCTCGACCGAATCTTTGCAGATGACGGTCAGCCGCTCTCCGCGCACGGAGAGCTGGTTGGCAGACTCGTCGTCTTTTTCGTTGATGGCCTGGATTTTCTCCACGACGTTTTTCATTTGGGTGGCCAGACGGGCAAGCCCGTCGTGTTGAGCATTTACCTCATTGTGCTGGGAAATGATCGCCCCTATCTGTTCGTACAGTCCGCGCAGTTCCTTTTTCCACGCGTCTTGCTGCTGTGCTTCGCTCTCTGTTGCCAAGGGTGTCACTGCTGCCGCTGCTGTCTCTTTTTCCGCAAGTCCTTTGTCCTTTTTCCAAAACATTTGCTTCCCTCTCCTTTTTGCTTTACTTGTCTGCGCGGTGCGAATACGCGCGAGATTCGATGATCCCCGGGTGCTGCTTCGCGAGACTCAGCAAATTTTCCAAGAAATAGTAGTGCCCCTCCAACAGCTCCACGTCCTTGCGCTCGAAGTTTTTCACCTGCAAATACTGCTGCATCTCCAGGGCGTAGCGCTCCAATCTATCGTGAAAGTCGTTGGCGCGAAGCATCTGGTCCACTTCCGGATACTCTGTTTTTAACCGGTTGATTTCGCTGTACACCTTGCCGCCCTCCAGAATCATCTGGTAAGCCGTGCGCTCCAGCGAAGCAGCCGTGGCCGCTTCCTGCTCCTCACGCTCCTCGCGCAAAGCGGACAAGTACGTGATAAAATGGTAGACAGTTAAAAACAAAGGCCCTAAAAATAAAATGATCCCTGCTTTGTACACATGTTGATTGGACAAATTGCTGATGAGCAGGAAAAGGTGAAACAAGATCGCTCCCAACCATACATAGATGATGATCTGGTGATTGATCTTCCCTGCCTGTTGGTGGCGGGAAAAGGCAAAGGTAAGCCCGAGCAGGTAAAAAGCGAGCAACGTAAAGCTGGCCGAGAACAAGGCCATCTCCATATCGACAAGCCACTCTGCATCGGCGGGAATTTCGATGAAGAATTCAAAAGCGAGCACCAGCAGTGAGAAAAGCAACCCCATGATCCAAAATCGGCTGACTTCCGAGTCGTTCCTCCGCCGGGAACGGTAGCGTTCTGCACGGGATCCCTTCATAACAAGCTCTCACCTCATTTTCTATGATTCGCCATGATTCTAGCTTTTCCTTTTACATGCGGCCAAAATCTGACAACGGAGGCGTTTATGACACAAAATCTACCCGGACTTTTCACCGAACGAATGAAAAACCTGCTCGAACAGGAATACGAAGCGTTCATCGCTTCCTACGACCAGCCCGTCACGCACGGCTTGCGAGTCAATCCGCTCAAGGTCGCGCGCGAGCGTTTTCTCTCGCTCTCCCCGTTTGCGCTGGAGCCGGTTGCCTGGTGCGCAAACGGGTTTCGCTACCGCGAGCAAGACCGCCCCGGCAAGCATCCGTTTCACGCGGCGGGCTTGTACTACCTGCAAGAGCCAAGCGCCATGTCCGCCGCCGAGGCGCTCGACGCACAGCCGGGCGAGCGCATCCTCGACCTGTGCGCGGCTCCCGGCGGCAAGTCTACTCAGCTCGCTGCGGGACTGAACGGCGAAGGCTTGCTCGTTGCCAACGAAATTCACCCGGTTCGCGTGAAAGCGTTGGCGGAAAACCTGGAGCGCTGCGGCGTCAAAAACGCCGTCGTGACCAACGAGACGCCGGAGCGACTGCAGGAGCGTTTTCCGCAGTTTTTTGACAAAATTCTCGTCGATGCCCCGTGCTCCGGCGAAGGGATGTTCCGCAAGCTGCCAGAAGCGGTGGAAGACTGGTCGCCGGACAAAGTGACGGAATGCCACCTCATGCAGCAAGACATTCTCGACGCCGCCAGCGCCATGCTCAAGCCGGGCGGAACGCTCGTCTACTCCACTTGCACGTTCGCTCCGCTGGAAAACGAGCAGTCTCTCGTCGATTTTCTCGCCCGCCATCCGGAATTTACAATCGTCCCGCTGCCGCAGCCGGAATGGTTCGCTCCCGGTCAGCCAAGCTGGGCCAATCCCGCCTGCGAAGCGCTCAGCGATACTGCGCGCCTGTGGCCGCATCGCTTGCAAGGCGAAGGCCACTACCTCGCCAAGCTGCAAAAAAGCGCCGATGCAAACGCAGCCCCAATCGCAGCGTCTGGCAAGCGCAAGGACAAGCGGGCCGCCAAAACCGCCGCTCCCGCCGGACGCAAGGAAGCGCTGGCTGCCTGGCGCGCTTTTGCCAAGGAAGCGATGCCGCAGCTCGCAGACGCATTTGCCGACGAATCCGCCTTTGTCCTGTTTGGCGAGCAACTGTACTACTCGCCCATCCCGGAAATGGACTGGGACAAGCTCAAGGTCGCGCGCGTCGGCCTGCATCTCGGTACGGTGAAAAAAAATCGGCTGGAGCCTGCCCATGCGCTCGCGCTCGCCATCACGCCCGCTGAGGCTGCCCGCGTCGCCGCTTACAGCGCGGACGATCCCGACCTGCTGCGCTATTTGAAAGGCGAAGCGCTCGCCCGGGACGGAGCGAACGGCTGGACACTCGTCGCCGTAGACGGCTTTTCCATCGGCTGGGGAAAGCAATCGGAGGGCCTGTTGAAAAATCACTATCCGAAAGGGTTGCGCTGGGTGTAAAAAGCATAAAAAAGCTCACTCACATGTATGCGGTCAGGCCCCAATCCTACTAATCAACTGGAAAAACTCATCCGTCCGTTAGGCCAATAGCTGAAGCCAATGAGTACCGGACGTCAGCTTGCAGTCCAAAGCTTTTTAGTGTTCAACGAAATGGGGGCTTGCTCATACCGGCACTCTCTTCAACAATCTGCGCATAAAAATGACACCAATCATAACCAAATGATTGGTGTCAGATCTTTTCTTCTTCCACTGTCTACTTGACGTTGGGCAAACGTTACCCTTAAATCTGAAAATAAAATCCTGGGTGCCTTTATTCATAATATGGAGCTTTGCTATTTTTACGAGCTTGGATCGTGTTCTAAAAAGAAATGGGCTGGATAATAACTGTTTCGATCTGCTTTTCGTGTGTATTCAGCGATTTACTATATGCTTTGGAGAAAGCATCGACGTTTGCTATTACTCTATGCTTATCGTAGATAAAGAAGTAAATTTACTTTTCTTGATAGTGAAAAGCATCAGATCCGATTTGCTCGGTGAGTTCACGTTCCTGCATGGATGGACGGGAGCATTTGACTTCGATAACCGTTTCATAATCATCAAAAAAATATCATAGCGATAGCTTTTATATCCCCCGTCCTCATAAATTTCAACTCTTGCTTCAGGGAAAATAGGACGGATTAACGAATAAAGCATGCGCTGCACATCATACTCATTCCCGAGAACAATTTTCTGTCGATCTGCCTTCGCTAATGTCCCTTTGCGATGTACGGGCTTTTGGTACATTTCCTGAATATGCTTGTAAAATAAAAACAGCCCATTTTCGGGGGCACATTTAGGTCAAACACGGTGACATATTTTAAGCTGCTCACTACTTATAGCATGTTCTTACAATTTTAGATGAAGCTCCACTTTTTCAATCGCAACAAAGCCGCACGCTCACATGCTTGGCGCATGTTGCAGCTTGCGGGCTGTTCGTCCATTTCCTCGTCATTCAAAACGCCGTCCTCTGCGGGATTGGTTGTCGACCACGGTCAAGGAGCCGTTTTTGATGTAGCGCAATATTTTGGACACGGAGATACCTGTCGCATTGGCAATTTGCATCGCATTCGAATTCGGGTAGCTTCGCACGTAGTTGCGAATCATCCGGTAGTCTTCCATTTCGTTTTCGCCGCAGACGTGGCAACTGTATTCATTCGGCTTCATTTTGCTTCCGCATTTGAAACACGTATCCATCATCATTCGTTCTCCTCACACCCTGTACTCTCATGCAACGTTCTCGCATAGGGTTCTATCTACCTATATATTACCCGCATTTTTCCAGGAGGAAAACACTATTTCACAACATCGTCGTTTTTCGCCGCAAAATCGCCCAGACAGCAAGGAGCCTCCCGCAAGCAAGCAGGAGGCTCCTTTAATCAATCTTGTCTTGCAGGCGCGGCGGGCGCGCTTATTCCGCCACCTTTTTCGCCCAGCGGAAGTCCGGCTCTGTCGTCACGCTGTAGCGAATGCCTTCGATCTTTTTGTTGTTCAAGTAGTTTTGTGTGTAAAAGTAGACCGGAATAATCGGCATTTCCGCCATCAACACATCCTCCGCTTCATGCAAGAGCTTGGTCCGTTTTTCCTGATCTTGCTCCACCCGCGCTTGCTCGATCAGCTCGTCGAACTTCGCATTTTCCCACTTGGTGAAGTTGCTCGACGACTTGCTCGTGTACAGCTCCAGGACGGCCAGCGGGTCCAGGTACGCTCCGGTCCAGCCCATGCGCGCGATCTGGAAGTTCATTTGCTTGTACGTGTCGATGTACGTTTTCCACTCCTGATGCTCCAACTTGATTTCTACGCCCAAGTTTTTGCGGAACATCTCTTGCAGCGCTTCCGCTACTTTTTTATGCGACTCGCCTGTGCTGTACTTCAAGGTGACGGCAGGCAGCGTCGACCAGCCTTGTTCCTGCATGCCTTCTTCCAGCAGCTTTTTCGCTGCGGCCGGATCGTAGCTGTAGTACGGTGCCGCCTCGTCGCGGAAGTCTTTGCCGGACGGTGTGGTCACGCCGTAGGCGACGTAGCCGTAGGCCGCTTTTTGATCGCCCTTCGTAATGTTTTGCGTGATCGCTTCCCGGTCGATCGCCAGCGCAAAAGCTCGCCGGATTTTCGCGTTGTTGAACGGCTCTGCCTCTGTGTTGAACGTGTAGGTGTACACGCCGAAGTCAGCCGTTGTCTTGTACTCTTCCTTGCCTTTTTCCTGCTCGATAACATCGGTCGGCAACGAGTCGATCAGGTCGAGCTTGCCTGTCTTGTACATCTGGTAGGAGGTAGTGGCGTCGTTGACCATTTTGAAATGAACCGTTTCCATCGTCACGGCGTCTTTGTCCCAGTACTGGTCGTTTTTGGTCAGCGTCAGCTCGTTGTTGTGCTCCCAGCCGCTGACTTTGTAAGCGCCGTTCGTCACGATGCTTTTCGCTTCCGCTGCCCAGTTTTTGTCCGCCTGCACCACTTTCGGATTCACAGGCAAGTACGGACGGCCGATCGCGACTTTCGGGAAGAAGCTGGTCGGGTTTTTCAGCCCGACGACGAGCGTGTAGTCGTCTGGCGTGGCGATTTTCACGTTTTCCAGCGGGCCTTTGCCTGTGTTGTACTCCTCCGCTCCCTCGATGTAGTACAGGGCAGACGGTTCATAGGCGGCCGTTTTCGGGTCCAGCACCCGCTTCCAGGCAAATTCGAAGTCTTTGGCGGTCAACGCATCGCCGTTAGACCATTTCAGCCCTTTGCGGATGTGATAAGTGTACGTCTTCCCGTCCGGGGAAATCTCGATTTTTTCCGCTGCGCCCTCGACCAGCTCGCCGTTTTGGTCATAGCGGTACAGCCCTTCGTACAGGTGGTCGATGACCCAATACGAAGTCGAGTCCGAGGCGAATGCCGGATCGAGCGTGTACGGCTCGCCCTTCAGGTTCGCCGTCACCTCTTGCTTGATGGCGGCTGCAGAAGCAGCCTGTCCTTGATTCGTATCCGAAGCTGCCGGCGTATCCTTGCTGCACGCGGCCAATCCCGGAACAACCAGCAGCAGCAGGGCAGCAGCCGTAATCAGTTTTTTCTTCATGTCTCTTTCCTCCGTATGTTTCTCCCCGATTTATTCGTATAAAAAGCAGGCTACCCAGTGCTTGGCTTCCACCTCCTTCCAGGCCGGGGCCATTTGCCTGCAAATGCTCATCGCTTTCGGGCATCTCGTCTGGAACGGGCAGCCTGGCGGCGGATGGATCGGGCTCGGCGGCTCGCCGATGACAATTCGCTCGCGAGCGGCGCGGTGCTTCGGGTGGGACACGGGCATGGTCGACAGCAGCACCTGCGTGTACGGATGCAGCGGACTGGCAAACAGCGCGTCGCTGTCGGCCAGCTCCATCATCCGGCCGAGGTACATGACGCCGATGCGGTCGCTGATGTATTTGACCATAGCCAGATCGTGCGCGATGAACAAATACGTCAACTGGCTTTCCTGCTGCAAGTCAGCCAGCAGATTGACCACCTGCGCCTGAATCGACACGTCCAGCGCCGAAATCGGCTCATCGGCCACGATAAAGCTTGGCTGTACCGCCAACGCCCGGGCAATCCCGATCCGCTGCCGCTGTCCGCCGCTAAATTCATGCGGATAACGCCGTGCATGATCGGGGTGCAGACCGACTTTTTCCAAAAGCTGCCGCACCTGCTCTGTTTTCTCGCGCCCTTTTGCCAAGCCGTGCGCCTCGATTCCTTCCGCGATAATGTCCCCTACTCTCATGCGCGGGTTGAGCGAAGATTGCGGGTCTTGGAAAATGAGCTGCATCCGCCGATTGATCTCGCGCCTTTTCCCGCCTTTTGCCTCGGCCAGATCGGTTCCATCAAAAACGACCGAGCCGCTCGTCGGAGGATACAGCCCGACAATCGTTCTGCCGAGCGTCGATTTGCCGCTGCCGCTCTCGCCGACCAGTCCGAGCGTCTTCCCTTTGCGGATTGAAAAGGAGATGTCATCGACCGATTTGACCTGTTTGCCGTTGCCGATCGGGTAATATTTGCGCAACTCTTTTACTTCTAGCAAAATGTCAGACATGCCGCTCCCTCCCTGCACTCACCAGTTCCTCCACACGCCGCGCGCGCGAATCGTGCAGCCAGCATTTCGCCTGATGCTGCAAGGAAAAGGCCGTGCTCTGCGGCATGTGTTCCGCGCACACCTCCATGGCGTAGTCGCACCTCGCGGCAAACGGGCAGCCTGCGGGCGGCGCAAACAAATCCGGCGGAGCGCCCTGAATCGGGATGAGCCGCTCCTCGCTCGGCTGATCCAGACGGGGAACGGATTGCAGCAGTCCGCGCGTGTACGGATGCTGCGGGTTGTCGAAAACTTCTGCCACCGGACCTTGCTCGACGATGACGCCTGCGTACATCACCGCCATCTGATCGGCCACCTCCGCCACGACGCCCAAATCGTGGGTAATCATGATGATCGACGTCCCTTTTGCCTGCTGCAAATCTTGGAGCAACGCCAAAATTTGCGCCTGAATCGTCACATCGAGCGCCGTCGTCGGCTCGTCGGCGATAATCAACTGCGGGTCGCAGGCGAGCGCAATGGCGATGACGATCCGCTGCCTCATCCCGCCGCTGCATTCGTGCGGATATTGGTCGCACCTTCTTTCCGGCTCTGGTATGCCGACTGCCGCCAACAGCTCAATCGCCTTTTCCCGCGCTTTTTTGGCGGACAGCTTCTGATGTTTGACGAGCACCTCGGCGATTTGCGTCCCGAGCTTCATCGTCGGATTGAGCGACGTCATCGGGTCTTGAAAAATCATCCCGATCTGCGCGCCGCGAATTTGCTGCCACTCTTTTTTTCCGAGACAGGAAAGCTCTCTGCCGTGCAAGCGGACGCTCCCCTTTTTCACGCGGCCCCGCGGCGCTTTCACCATGCCCATGATCGCCCGGGCCGTCACGCTTTTTCCGCAGCCGCTCTCGCCGACGATCGCCAGCGTCTCCCCTGGCCGCACGGAAAAGCTCACACCGCGCACCGCCTGGACTTCCCCGCCATAAGCCCGGAAGGAGACGTGCAAATCTTCCACTTCCAGCACATTGGTCATTTGTCATTCCTCCTTCAAGCTTTGCTGCTTCGCGGATGGAAAGCGTCCTGCAAGCCGTCTCCGATCGCGTTAAAGGCAAACATGACAAGCGAGATCATCACGCCCGGGAAAAACAGCCTCCACCATTGCCCGCTCAAAATGACGGCCAGCGCATCGTTCGCCATCGTGCCCCAGCTCGCCGTCGGAGCCTGTACGCCCAGCCCGAGAAAGCTCAGAAACGACTCGGCAAAGATCGCCTGGGGGATGGTAAAAGTCAGGTTGACGATGATGATTCCCGCCACGTTCGGAAGCAAGTGCCGCCAAATGATTTTCGCGTGCGGTGTCCCCAGCTTTTCGGCCGCGAGCACGTACTCCTGGCCTTTTACCTGCAAAATTTGCCCGCGCACGAGCCTAGCCATTCCTACCCAGCCGGTAATCGACAAAGCCGTAATGATCGTGGTCAGCCCCGGCTCCATAATGACCATCAACAAAATCACGACGAGCAAGTACGGAATCCCGTACAAAATCTCCACCAGCCTCATCAGCACATTGTCGATGCGGTCGCCCCACTTGCCGCGCCCGGCCATATAGCCCGCCAGCCCGCCGACCACCACGCCCAGCACGAGGTCAATCAGCGCAGCGACCACTCCGATAAACAAGGAGATGCGTCCGCCTTCCCAGGTGCGCACCCACATGTCGCGGCCCAGATCGTCCGTTCCAAACCAGTGCTCCGACGACAGCGGCAAATTTCCCGAGACGAGAGATTGCTCGCTGGCTGAATACGGGACCATGCTCGGGCCAAAAGCCGACAGGAAGACGATCGCTCCCAGCAAGCAAAAGCCGAATACCGCCAGCTTGTTGCGAAACATTTTCCGCACGCTCTCCCATCCGTAGCTCGCACTCGGCCGCATCGCGCTGTGCTGGTCGAAGCGGCTGCGATCAAGCGGCCGGAACAGCTCGTCACGCACTTGTGACACTTCTGCCATCGCCTCATTCCCCCCCGTTGGCTAACTTGATTCGCGGATCGACGAATCGGTATAAAATGTCGGTGAAAAACAGTGTCAAAATGAGGACGGCACTGTAAAATACGGAAGTGCCGAGAATGACCGGATAGTCCCGATTGAAGATGCTCTCCACGAAATACTTGCCGATGCCCGGTATGGCGAAAATTTTTTCGATCACAAACGTGCCCGTAATCAGGTTGGCAAAGAGCGGGCCGATAAACGTAATCACCGGCAAAATCGCGTTGCGGATGCCGTGCCGGACCGCGATGTGAAAAGTGGACAGCCCCTTCGCCTCCGCCGTGCTCATGTAGTCCTGGTCGAACACCTCGATCATGCTGGTGCGGACGAAGCGGGCAATAATCGCCAGCGCCACGGACGGAAGCAGCGAATACTCCCAGCCGTCCCAGGAAGCGACCGGGAGCAGCTCCCACTTCACGGCAAAATACTTGATGAGCAAAGGAGCCAAAATGAAACTCGGAACCGAAATGCCGAGAATCGCAAAAAACATCGCGGCGTAGTCCGGCAAACGGTTGTGAAACAGGGCGGCGACCACTCCGAGCGCAATGCCTCCGACCAAAGCCATAACCAGCGACTGCAAGCCGAGCACGGCCGAGGCGGGAAAGCCCTGTTGGATCAGCGTCGCCACATCCTGCGACTTTTGCTGGATCGAAGGCCCCAGGTCGAGGTGGATCAGGCCGTTCATATACCGGACATACTGCTCCATCAACGGTTTATCGAGGTGGTACCGCTCCCGCATGTTTTGCACCACCTCTTCCGGCAGCATGCGGGCCTCTGTCGCAAACGGATCGCCCGGGATCAAATGCATGATGACGAACGTCAACGTGGCGATGAGCCAGAGCGTAATCACCATCGACAGCGACCGCTTGAGCAAGTATTTCCCCATCATCGCTTCCTCCTTGTTACATACTAATCAGATGAGAATACTATGATTTATTCCAAACTTAGGTTTGAGTCTACTGGATGAGAAATATATAATCAACATAATTCCGATATGTTTTATCAGAATTAATTTTTCTTCACTTTCCTTTATGATTCAAATAATTCTCATAACACCCACCTTCCCCTAAACGCAAAAAGGTCCAGACCGCACGAAGCGAATCTGGACCTCTTTTTCGTTTTCTCTTCTGTTGATTATCCGCGCGACTTGCCCGAATCTTGGCGGAACGGCCTTGCCCCTTTGGCAGAGCGGCTTGCTCCGCCTCTGCCCGCTTTTTTGGCGTCGGCGGGCTTCACGGTTTTGCCTGCTTTGCGGGCCGCGATCGCTTCCGCCTTTTTGCGGTTTTTCTCGTATCGCGCCTGAAGCTCATCCAGCTCGCGCGCCAGCTTCTTTTTGTAGCCCGGCTTCACCTTGGCTTTTTTCTTCAATGCTTCGCGAACAGGAGCGAACTCTTTGTCTTTTTCTTTTTGCTGCTCTTTTGCCTGTTGGGCGCGCAGCTCGATGAAGTGCGCCTCGCGCTCCTGGGCGCGCTGGCGACGGCCTGCATCCAGGTGGCGGCCAGGCTCCAGAATCCGCTCTTCAATCGACGCCTTCGTCGCTTTGGCGAAGCGGCCCATCAAGTTTTTCTGGCGCGGGGAAATGAGCGAGATCGCTTTTCCGCTCTGTCCGGCGCGCCCTGTCCGGCCCACGCGGTGAATGTAGCTCTCCACGTCATTCGGCAAATCGTAGTTGATGACGTGCGTGACGCCCTCGACGTCCAGCCCGCGCGCCGCGATATCCGTCGCCACCAGGTACTGGAAGCGCATTTCGCGGAACTGTCGCATCAGTTGCTCGCGCTTGCTCTGCGACAAGTCCCCGTACAGCGCTTGCGCCGTAAGTCCGTTTTCCTGCAGGCGAGCCGTGAGCTGCTGCACGCGCACTTGCGTATTGGCGAAAACGATGGTCAAAAACGGCTGCTCCTGCTCCAATACGTCCACGAGCGCATCCGTCTTGTCGCTTTGGTTGACTACGTAGTAAAACTGCTCGATTTTCTCCACAGTCTTTTGCTTGCCCTCGATCTTGATGTGCGGCGGCTGCTTCATGAAGCGATGCGCCAGCCGCTTTACCAAATCCGGCATGGTCGCAGAAAACAGCAGCACTTGACGCTGGGAAGGCGTATGGACGATCACTTGCTCCACGTCCTCCAAAAAGCCCATCTCCATCATCTTGTCCGCCTCGTCCAGCACGAGCGTGGAAATCCGCCCGAAGTGCAGCGAGCCGCGCTTCATGTGATCCAGCACGCGTCCCGGTGTTCCCACGACGATGTGTACAGTCGATTTCAGCTTGCTCAACTGTCTGTCGATATCCGTTCCGCCGTGCAGAGACAGCACGTTCACATCGAGGTGCTTGCCCAGCTTTTCCACTTCTTTGGCGATCTGAATGGACAGCTCGCGCGTCGGGGTGAGAATCAGCGCTTGAATGTCGCGTTTGCCCGCATCCAGACGGTTCAGGATCGGCAGCATGAACGCCGCTGTTTTCCCCGTTCCGGTCTGCGCTTGTCCAATCACGTCTTTCCCTTCCAGAATCAGCGGAATCGCTTCCTCCTGGATCGGGGTCGGATCTTTATAGTACAGGTCTTGAATCCCTTGCATCAGCTCCGGTCGAAAGCCAAAAGACGCAAACGATTTTGCCATCATATCCACTTCCTTTCACACGCGGTCTTCCGTTTTCGCGCACCCTGGCCTGCATGGACAGCGGGTGGAAAAAATCGGGCACCGTCACTTGCGGTATCAACCCGGTCAGGTTGCAGCCCTTGCGAAATCCTATCCTACCTATACTAAAGGAGTCGAATCAAAAATACAACCAAACCGTTTGATCCTGTTTCTATTTTTCCCGGGATCAGGCAACTGACACGGTGAGCCATCCGGGGAAAAAGCGGGCGGCGGCCCTTTCCTGACCGCCACCAGCTAGCTCTAAGCTCCGGTCTGAATCGGAGCCGCCGGAGAACCCGTTTCCTTCGCGAGTTGCTTCGTAACCCCCGCAAACAGGTAAAGGCTGACCGCGCCCATGCAGGCAAATGCGACTGGGAAGAACGCGAACGGCACCCAGGAGCTTGCGAAAATAAACACGCCGGCGCTGCCGATTCCAACGATGTTGAGCAGCGAGTACACCGCCATGTACGTGCTGCGGGCGTGATCTGGCACCATGTTCGCGAGCATCGTCTGCTTGGCTGGCATGTGCACCAGCTCCCCGACCGTTGCGACAAGCATCGCGAAGAGCAGCAGGCCCGGAGAAGCGCTGTAGCTGATGACGAGATAGCCCGCGAAAAAAAGCGCCAGGCCCCACAGCAGGGCAAAGCGATCGCTGTATTTTTTCATCACGCTGGCGACAAGCCCGGTCAGGCAAACAACAAGCAAAGTATTTTCCGACCGCAGCATTCCGAGAATGTTCAGGCCGTCTACTTGCAGCGACAGAAACGGCAGGAGCGGAACCGGCTTTGGTATTTCCGCCACCAGGCGAATGCCGATGACATTCGTCAATTGTTCCTCGATGGACAAAATGAGCAGGCTGGCGAGGGCGAAGCGCATAAACCACTTTTGCCGGAAAACGCTTCGGTACGCCCCGAGCATCTGGCCGAACCGTTGCTTTTTGCCTGACGGGGCTGCCGCTTGCTCTTTGCCTCCGTGCGTTGCCGGGATGTACGTTTCCTGGATGAACAACATCGTGATCGCCAACGCGATGGCCGTGCTGCCCGCCACACCGACGAATAGCCAAAAATGATGCTCCTTGAACAAAAAGACTCCGATCATGCAGCCAGCAGCCCCGGCCAAGTTATTGATCCAGTACATCGCGGTAAAAATCGAGCGCCGGCTCGCAGGCTCGCTGACGTCGATAATAAGCGCCTGATAAACCGGCCCTGCCGCACCCGTACAAAGCTGAATGAGCACAAACAGGGCAAACGTCGCATACGGAAGCTGGAGCCACGGCGAGTTCACGAGCGCGACTGCGCTGAAGCCAACCATAATGAGCGCTTCGCAGACGACAATCACCTTTTTTCGCCCGATCCTGTCCGCCACGTACCCGCCGACAAACGAGCCGATGATGCTCGCTGTCATGACTGCGACGAACATCAGTCCGGTTACGACCGTTCCCAGTTGGCCGGAAAAAAAGATAATCAAGTACGGCGTAACAGACATGACCGCCAGATTCGTCAAAAACTGCAAGACCATCCGGATTTGGATCGTTCGATCAAACGCCAAAATTTTCACGGAAAGCTCCCCTTTACATTTATGATTGATTAATCAATCGTTTTTTGAACAAAAAGAACGCAGCTTTACTCGCCTTTCGGTCCAAAAAGCTGCATCGCAAACGGCACGAACTTTTCCCACATCTGGCTGTCCGGCGAATCGGTGAGATTGACCCGCAAACCGATCAGCAAGCTGGTGTAAGCAGTCGCCGCGTAATTGGCGTCCCGGACTTGCAGTTGGCCCTGCTCCTGGCCCTTTTTCACCAGCTCGCCGATTTTTCCCCGAAACGTGTTGTGAAACGCATCCAGCTCCGCAAACGGCTCGGCAAAGCGGTTATGGTAGCCGATGACTTGCACGACGAGCCGCAAATACGTCTCGAAGCTGGAAAAGATTTTGATGTGCGCCGTCACCATCTTTCGCAGCTCCGCGACAGTGTCCTCCGCATTCGAGTCAAAGTCGAGCAGCTCTTTTGCATACACTCGCAGCGGCTCCACGACCGCCGCGTAAAAAAGCTGGTCTTTGTTTTCAAAATACGTAAACACGCTGCCAAAGCTGACACCGGACGCCTTTGCGACTTTGGCGATCGTCGTGTCATTGTAGCCGTGCTCGGCAAACATCTGGATCGCTTGTTCCAGAATCGTTTCCCGCTTTTGCTTCATTTTTTGCACCTGTGCATCAGAAAGCGGCATGTAGCAAAGCTCCTTTTTCCATGAATGATTAACCGATCAATCGTTATTCGGATTATAGCGTCTGCTCCCACAAATTGTAAAGCGTTTTGTTTTGCAAAATGAGAAAAACAGGCTGCGCCAAGCCATTGGCGAAGCCTTCGCTGCCGTCATACTGAGCAGAACCTTGTCCATTCCGATCCGCACAAAAAAAAGCAGAGGACACAAGCCTTACGCCGCATCCTCTGCCTACCTGTGCTGTTTATTTGGCCAACTCGTAAATCGCCTGCGCGTAAATCGCGGTCGCCTTGACGAGATCGTCGACCAAAATGTACTCGTCCCGCTGATGGGCACTGTCCGGACGCCCCGGGAACAGCGGCCCGAACGCCACGCCCACATCCAGCGAACGGCCGTAGGTGGCGCCGCCGATGGCGATGATGCCTGCCTCTTCGCCTGTCTGCTCGGTGTACACCCGTTGCAGCGTAGTCACCAGCGGATGGTTCGGATCGACGCGATGCGGCGTCAGATGCTCCACGACTTCCAGTTCGAACGCGGCCTCGCCAAAGCGCTCAGCGAGGATCGCCGACCATTTTGCAAACGAAATGGAGTGCGGGTAGCGAATGTTCAGGCGGAACAGCGCGTCCCCTTCCGCTGCGTATTCCAGTACGCCCGTGTTCAGCGTAAGCGCGCCCATCTCCTCGTCGTCATGCGCGATTCCGAGCGCTTCCCCGCCGTGCTGCTTGTGCAGGTAGCGGTCTGCCGCCTCTGCGTACACGGCTGCGCGCGCGTCGAGAGCGAGCGTCCGCAGGAAGTGAATCAGCTCCGTGCCCGCGTTGACGCCTTTTTTCGGGTCCATTCCGTGTACGGAGACGCCCTCCATGTGCAAGACGACCGAACCGTCCTTTTCTTCCGCCAGCCCTTTCAAGCCTGTCTGCTCCAGGTGCTTGCGGTAGCGGTCGATAATCGTCTGGCTGTCCACGGAAAGCGGCGTGAGTGTCGCCACCGCTTTGTCCGGCACCATGTTCATCCGCAAGCCCGCCTGCAATGACACAAGCTTGGCTTCCGCCTGCTCCGCTACAGGCTTGCCGAGCTGTTGGAACGCGGCGTACGTCTGGTGCAAGGTCAGGTCGGTCAGACCTTTTTCCGCATAAATCAGCGGGAAATCGGCGTCAGGCGTAAAGCCCATCGTCGGCATTTCCTCGGTTTCAAAGTACGTCTTGACGCATTGCCAGCTCGACTCTTCGTCCGTTCCGAAAATAAAGCGCACGCGCTTGGAGAGCGGCAGTCCCAGGTTCATGACCACTTTGGCTGCAAAAATCGCCGCCATCGTCGGCCCTTTGTCGTCAATCGCTCCGCGCGCCACCAGCTTGCCGTCCACGATCTCGGCCGCGTACGGCGGCGTGCTCCAGCCGTCTCCCTCCGGCACGACGTCGACGTGGCTCAAAATGCCGACCAGCTCTTTTCCTTGCCCGAACTCGGCATGAGCGGCATAGCCGCGCACATCTTTTGTCGTCATCCCGGCCTTTTCGCAGACGTTCAAGGCAAAGTCCAGCGCGGCGCGGATGCCTTCGCCAAACGGCGCTCCCTCGCGAGCGGTAGCCGGATCGAGCACGCTTTTGATCCGCAAAAACTCCTGGGTGGTGGCAATCAGCTCGTCCTTGAGCTTGTTTGTTTCCTCTAGCCAATTAATGGTCGTCATCTTCGTTTTCGTTCCTTTCGTTATGGCTGCCGTCCATCAGTCCTGCGTCGACGTCCAAATCCAGCTCTACCAGGGAAAGCAGCGATTCCATCGGCACTTCTTTTTTCGTGAACTCGGCCTGTGCTTCCTTGATCTCGTCGCGGATGTTGTTCATTTCGCTGTCCAGCTTGTACGATGCCTTGGCGGCTTCGAACAGGCGCTGGCGAATGTTCGACGGAATGATTCCTTCGTATTTGTAATTCAGCGAGTGTTCAATCGTCGCCCAAAAGTTCATGCCGAGTGTACGAATCTGGATTTCCACCGGAATCGTCACCTGACCGCCCGCCATCATGATCGGGTATTCGACAGCCAGGTGATAGCCGCGGTAGCCGCTCTCTTTTGGCGTGGAAACGTAGTCTTTTTCCAAATAGACGCGCATGTCGCCGCGCTTGCGGATCATCTCCACTACGGCGGGTATATCGTCAATAAACTGGCAGATGACGCGAACACCCGCGATGTCTCTGATCTCCCAGCATATATTTTCATCAATCGGAAATTGCAGGCGGTTCGCCTTGTTGTAGATGCTCGGTATTGATTTCACCCGTCCGACGGCAAACTCAATGGGAGAATGCTCCTTGCGCTTGCGCAGCTCGTTGCGGATATTTTTGATTTTGACTTTGATCTCTTCTACAGCTTGCTCGAACGGCAGCAAATAAAGTTCCCAATCTAGTTTGTGCACGCTTACGTCCCTCCGGCCCGAAACTCTCCATCGTCCTTATCATTCAACATTTTGTGTGAGATATCCTTCCAAAATGCAAAAAGAGCCGGGAAAACGAACATTTCCCGGCCCCTCCCACTCGCTATGTCTGACCCGCTTACTTGAGCACAAAGGCGGCGAGCGACCCGCGCAACTCGTCAGCCAGCTTCGCCAGTTGATCGGCGGATTGGGCGATCAGCTCCATGGCTGCGCTCTGCTCTTCTACCGCTGCGGAAATGCTCTGCACGCCAGCCGTCGCCTGAACAGACGCTGCCGAAACTTCCTTGGCCACGACTACGACCTGCTGGGCATCTGGCGCCATCCGTGCAAAAGCTTCGCTGACCCGGTTGATCTCGGCCGAGACGCGCAAAATATTTTGCTCGATCCGCTGGAACATTTCCCCCGATTGGCGGGCCGTTTTCATCCCGTGAGCGGTCGTCTCGGCCCCCTCTGCCATTTTCGCTACGACGATCATCGTGTCGTTTTGCACGTCGTTAATCATCCGCACAATTTGCTGCGCCGCTTCATTCGTGCCTTCTGACAGCTTGCGCACCTCCCCGGCCACGACCGCGAAGCCTTTTCCATGCTCCCCGGCGCGCGCCGCCTCGATCGCCGCATTCAGCGCGAGCAGATTGGTCTGTCTGGCAATCTCGGTAATGACGGAAATAATCCGCGAAATATCTTGCGACCGCTGCTCCAGCACGTGAATCACCTCAGTGGCAGCCGCTACGGAGCGATTGATTTCCTCCATGCTGATTATGACCGCCGTCACGGCCTCCCTGCCTTCCTCTGCGTGCTGCTTCATCTCGGTTGAGGACAGGCTGACCTGCCGCACATTTTCGGTGACGCCAGCGACATCGTTCGTCAGATCTACCGCCAGATTGAGCGTCTGGCCCATTTTTTCCATCTGGCTTTCGCTCGACGCCGCCACCTGATCGACGACCTGGACAATTTGCTGGCTGGACGCGGCGATTTCATTCGTGTTGCCGTGAATTTCCCGCACCGCATGCGCCACGGAAGCGGCGGCTTGCCCGACCTGCACGAGAATGCCGTGCAGTTGCTTTTGCATCGTGGACAGCGAGCGGGCCAGCTCGCCCAGCTCGTCCTTGCGCTTCAGCAGCTTGTCGGGAACGGCGGTGGTGAAGTCGCCATGTCCGATCCGTTCCGCCACGTGCAGCATCCCGCTAAAGGAGCGCCGCAGCCACCCCGCGGTGTAGAGCGAGATCGCAACGATCAGAAGCAGGACGACGCCGTTAAAGACGATCATCGCGGTTTGAATCCGGTTGGGCCCGGCCAAAATTTCCGTCATGTCGATCTCGGCCAGGATCGCCCACGTATGCTTCGCGACTTTTATCTGGTCAAACGAGACGAGCACAGGCTGCCCGCGAAAATCGACGCTCTGCTCTGTCCCTGCAAACCCTTCGGCCTGGAAAACTCGCTCGATGATCGGCGTGTCGACTGCTTGCTGCAAAATCGTCTCCTGGCCGCTGCCCAGTTGCGAACGCATCAGCTTGTCCGGCCCGACGAGATATATTTTTCCCGTCTCGCCCAGCCCCTCGCGCTGATTCAGCAGGCGGGAAATGTAATCGAGCGGCACTTCGACGGCGAGTTGCCCCATCATGAAGCCTTTTTCATAAATCGGAGCCGCAATGTACACACCCGGCACATTTCCTGACGGCTCGTACCTGCCGAGGTCAGACACTTCCGCACTCTGGCCCTTCACGACCTGCTGGACGGTTTGCCCCAGCACAGAGTTGGCGTGCGGCCCCGTCAGCAAATTGGTGCCGAAGTCAGACTGCGGCTTCGTCTCGTAGACGATTTCGCCTGTTTCATTGAGCAAGTAGGCGTTGGAAAAGCCGTAGCGCGCGGCCTCCATCTTCAGTTCCTTGGCGTAGGTCATCTCTGCCTCTTTGTAGGCAGCGGATTCCCTTCCCTCCTGCCACAGTTCCTGAAAGACAGAAAGGGCAGAGATCACTGTTCCCGAGGCGGCCAGCGTATCGACGTTTCTGGTGCGCTCGCGAAAGTAATTCTCCACCTGCTCCTTGTTGCTGAGCCGCAATGCCTCCAGCTTGGCCGCACTGCCGTCCAGCAATTCCTGTTTAGTCTCCTGATAAGCAAACACACCTGCCGCCGTTAACGGTACAATACTCGCGACTAAGAGCACAATCAATACGCGCGCGCCCAGCTTCATGGAAAGCCCCCCAATTTTGAACGTTCATTTCTGATTCAATATTCTCTATATTTTTATTATTGTTACGAATATAGTACCAGAAATGAAAAAAGGAAGGCTATACCAAATGTATCAAAATATCAGGCTGTCTCAAAAATCATCGCGATCTCGTCGCACATCGGCAGTTTGGAACAGTTGATGCAGTCTTTCCACACCTTTTGCGGCAACGTTTCCTTCGCGACGATCCAGAATCCGCATTTTTCAAAAAAAGCTTTTTGATAAGTCAACGCAAGCACCCGCTTGATTCCCAGGTTGCGGCACTGCTCTACCAGATGGAGAACGAGATGCTTGCCCACGCCCATGCCCTTTGCTTTTTCCGCAATCGCCAGCGAGCGAATTTCGGCCAAATCCTCCCACAAAATATGCAGTCCGGCAACTCCCACCACTGTATCTCCATCATGAGCGACGATAAATGACTGCAAATTTTCACAGACAGAAAGTTTCGTACGCGGCAGCATCAATCCCTGTTGTGCATATTCATTAATGATCTCCAACATGGCATCGACGTCCTTCATCATTGCCTGACGTACTGTCAGCGCTTTTACAACGCTCATTTTACACTCCTCCACCCCATGCTCTTACGGCTCGGTATGATTTAATATTTATTCATTATAGTATATAAATATACATTCGACGTCCCGAGAAGTCTATCCCTTTTTTTGCCCTTTTTCACGGGAAATGTACGGAAAATTCTTTTGTAAGTAACTGTTATGTTATAATCAAGCAAACGAAGCAGAGGAGGTACTACCTTTTTGACGACGAGACGGGAGCGAAAAAAGCGGGAAACTCGCGAAAAAATATTCAATGCCGCGATCAAGCTGTTCAAGCTGCACGGCTTTGAAGCCACGACCATCGACATGATCTCGGAAGAAGCAGACGTCGCGCGCGGCACCATTTTTCTGCATTTCACGTCAAAGGAAGCGATCCTCGCGAACTGGGGATACGAGCGGCTTCATGAAATCGAAGAGCGCCGCCAGGAATGGGATTACGGGGACGATTGCAAGTCCAAGGTCTTGCGAATTTACAAGATCATGAACGAGGTGACGATCACGAACTTCGACTTCATCAAGGTCGTCGTGGAATCGTCAATGAAGCATCGCAAAGTGCTGGAAAACGAAAAGAACATGTACTTCGAGCTGCGGCAACTGTTCGCCGATCTGATCGAGGAAGCGCAGGAAAAACAGCAGCTCAAGACCAAGTTCAATCCGCTCGTAGCGGCGAACATGCTGGAAAACATTTACTACAACGCTCTGTACGACTGGGTGCGCAGCGAAGGCGCATGGGCGTTGGAAGAGATTATGGAAGAGAAGGTTTCGATCGTATTCGAAGGGCTGGTCGTGGATTAATCCAAGCGACCAGCCCTTCGAGTTTGTTTTCCCGCCTATTCAAAGTACGCCCATTTGTATTGGGCATGGCCCAGGCCGGAAATGACGACGTCCTTCAGGCGCGGATTTTTGGCGTACACCGTCGATTTGAAGTAGAACGGGATCACCGGCATTTCGTCGACCAACAGCTTTTCAGCCTCTTGCAAGATCGCCTTGCGCTTGGCGGCGTCCTTTTCCTTGGAGGACTGGGCGAGCAGGTCGGCGTATGCCTTGCTCTCCCATCTCGTATGGTTGTTGCCTTCTTTCGTGCGGAAAATTTCCAGGAAGTTGATCGGGTCGTTGAAGTCGCCCGTCCAGCCCATGCGCGCTACCTGGAACTTGCCGTTTTTCACGTTTTCGTAGTACACGTTCCACTCCTGGTTTTCCAGCTTCACCTGTACCCCGAGATTTTTTTGCCACATGTCCTGCACGGCTTGCGCGATCTTCGCCTGCGCTTCCTCTGTATTGCAGGAAAGCGTGATCGGCGGCAGCTTGTCGACGCTGGCATAACCTTCTTCCTTCATGCCTTCTGCCAGAAGCTGCTTCGCTTTTTCCACATCGTTGTCCTTGAACAAGCCTTGTCCGTTCTCCGCAAACATGGTCGGCGGCACGACCGCCGTCGCCACCAGCTCTCCGCCCTGTGTCACGTTGTCCACGATGTCCTGGCGGCTGATCGCATACGCGAACGCTTGGCGAATTTGCTTATTATTGAACGGTTTTTGCTCTGTGTTAAATTCGTACCAGTACGTTCCGGCTTTCGGGGTAATTTCCAGCAGGCCCTTTTCTTTCAGCGTCTGCATCGCGTCGAGCGGCAAGTTTCCGGTCGGGGCGCCCGCCCAGTCCAGATCGCCGTTTTCCAGCATCGACAGCTCCGTGTTGGCATCGTTGATGATGTTCATTTCGATTTTCGTCAGCTTGACTGTGTCCGCATCCCAGTAATGCTCGTTTTTTTCCAGCACGAGCTTGTTTTTATGCTCCCAGGCAGCGAGCTTGAACGGCCCGTTCGAGGTGTAGTTCGGCCCCGCATCCTTGGCCCAGTCGGGGTGCGCGGCCGCGACCTTCGCGTTGACCGGGAAATAGCTGTAGAAAGCCGTCAACTCCAGGAAAAAGGGAGTCGGATTTTCCAATTGGACAACCAGCGTCTTGTCATCCGTCGCCTTCACGCCGATCTCCTCCGGCTTCGCTTTGCCGCTGAAGTTCTTACATAACACCATCATATTCACACTTTCTGGAAGCGACAATTTTCAACATTTGGAGAAGTGGAGGTTTTTGTTGCGGGAGCAAAGACATTTCCCTATGATGAAGAAGAGCTTGTTTTATAGACCTTGGAGGTAATGACATTCACATGCGAAATGGAATAAAGCGAGAAGATATTGAGCTGTTGGCTCCTGCCGGCAACTGGGACTGTTTGAAGGCCGCTGTCGCGAATGGTGCCAACGCCGTCTTTTTCGGGGTGGAAAAGTTCAACGCCCGCGCACGCGCGGAGAACTTCCACATGGCTGAACTGCCTGAGATAATGGCTTATTTGCATATGTACGGTGTAAAAGGGTTTCTTACCTTTAATATTCTTGTGTTCGAGAACGAGCTGGAGGATGCGCGCGAGCTGATTGACGCCTGTATTCACGCCGGGGTGGACGCGGTCATCGTCCAGGACCTCGGTCTGGTGAAGCTGATTCGCGAAATCTCCCCTGACTTCCCGATTCACGGCTCCACGCAGATGACGATCACTTCGCCGGAAGCGGTCGAATTTACGAAGCCATTCAACATCGAGCGCGTCGTACTGGGACGGGAAAACTCGCTCAAGGAAATCAAGAAGATCGGGGAAAAAGCGAAGCTGCCGATGGAAGTATTCGTCCACGGCGCGCTGTGCGTGTCCTACTCCGGCCAATGCCTGACTTCGGAAATGTGGGGCGGACGCTCGGCCAACCGAGGCGAATGCGCCCAGGCTTGCCGCCTGCCGTACGATCTGATGGTCGACGGCGTGCAAAAGGACATGGGCAACATCGCGTACGTCCTCTCGCCAAAAGACCTGGCTGCCATTGACCTCGTTCCTGAGCTGATCGAGGCGGGCGTGACTTCGTTCAAAATCGAAGGCCGCCTGAAATCGCCGGAGTACGTCGCCAACGTGGTCAGCAAGTACAACGCGGCCATCGAGCGCTACTTTGCCGGAGAGGATACGGGTCCGACCGAAGTCGAGGTTCGCGAGCTGCAGCAAAGCTTTTCCCGCGGCTTTACCCATGGATTTTTGGAAGGAACGAACAACAAGCAACTCGTGGACGGCTCGTTCCCGAAAAGCCGCGGCGTGTTTTTGGGCACAGTGAAAAAGCTGCTCGGCACAAGCGTGCTCGTCGAAATTGCCGCTCCCGTCAAGCGCGGTGACGGCATCGTGTTCGACGCGGGCGATCCGACGCAAAAGGAAGAAGGCGGACGCGTCTACGATATTCTCTCCCGCGGCAAAAAGGTCGAGGGCGAAGTCGAAAAAGGCTTGTACGAGATCGTCATGGGCCGCAACGACGTCAACCTGAAGCGGCTCCACGTGGGCGACCGCGTATGGAAAACGAGCGACCCTGAGCTGGATCGCCGCCTGCGCAAAACGTTTGAAACGGAAAAGCCGTACCGCACTTTCCCGCTCGCCGTGCACGTCAGCGGCAAACTGGGCGAGATGCTCAGCATCACCTGGGTGGACAAACAGGCGAACCACGCTGTGACCGTACCGTCGGAAAAGCCGCTTGAGGCTGCCGTGAAGCGCCCGTTGACGCATGAGCTGCTGCACGACCAGTTAAGCCGTCTGGGCGGAACGATTTTCCATCTGGACGCTCGCGACCTGACTGTCGATCTGGACGGAGACTTGATCGTGCCTGTCAGCGAGCTGAACCGGATGCGCCGGGAGGCCGTGGAGCAGCTCGTCTATTTGCGCTCCAAGCCGCCTGTCTACCGCCATCGCGACGTAGACGTGTACGCGGACGTGCCTCGCACACAGCCAGTGGAAAAGCCGATGCTGACTGCGCTGTGCCGCTCGCTTGAGCAACTGGAGGCGGCGGCGCAGACGGACGTCGATTTCCTTTACGCGGACTTCGAATTCGTCAAGCAGTACCCGGAAGGCGTCAAGCTGGCGCACAAGTACGGGAAAAAAATCGGGATCGCGACGATGCGCATTCACATGCCGGACGAAAACGGCGTGCTCGCCCTGATCGCCAAAAGCAAGCCGGACGCGATTCTCGTGCGCAACACCGGGGCACTCTACTACTACCTGTCCCGCAAGGACGAAATCGACATCCCGCTGATCGGCGATTTCTCCCTGAACGTAGCCAACCATAAAGCTGTCGAGCTGTTTCTCGAAGCGGGCCTGACACGGGTCACGCCTTCGTACGATTTGAACATCCAGCAGATGGTGGACCTGCTCGGCCGCTCCAACGCCGCCAAAATGGAGCTGGTCATCCATCAGCACATGCCGATGTTCCATACCGAGCATTGCGTGTACTGCACGTTCATGAGTGAGGGAACCGACCACACCAACTGCGGAACCCCGTGCGAAACCTCTCGCATCTCGCTCAAGGATCGCGTCGGCTTCTCGCACCCGGTGCGGGTGGACACCGGCTGCCGCAACACGGTGTACAACGCCATCGACCAGTCGGGCGCAGAGTATTTGAACGAGTTTCGCTCCCTGCACGTCGGCAGCTACCGCATCGAGTTTTTGGAGGAAGAACCGGAGCGTGTGCGCGAAGTCATCAGCCTGTACCGTCAGGCTCTGCGCGGAGAAGTTAGCGGCACACACGTATGGCGCACACTGAAGGCAACCAACCAGCTTGGCGTCACGCGTGGGCAGCTTACCAAATAACTAGCAGCGTTTTTGGAGAGGAGACCAACCATGGCAGATTTGAAAGAGGCGACCCAGGAAAATTTGGCGGTGCTGATCGAAGGCATCAAAGCGAAGCTGAACATGGCGAACACGGCCGTCATGCGCGCGGAAGATTTTGACCTTGTTCATTACGAGGACCTGTTGTACTTGTACAACATGGTGCAGAAAAAAACGGCGTTCGGCATCAATGAGATGACGGCGATCGTGGAAGAATTGGGTGCAATGCGAAAGCAGTCCTAGCGAACATATCGGATGAAGTAGGTTGAAGCGTCGCCTCCCGTTTGGGAAGCGGCGCTTTTTTGCTGGGTGTGTCCGGTTCGCATCTTGGTAGCTGCTTGTTTGGTCGGGATCGCACTGTTGTACTCGCTCGTACTCACTCTCGCTTACTCTCACTCGCTCACCCTCGCCCCTTCACCCTCACCCGCTCGCCAAGGCTATCGTCGCAGCCTTTCAGCAGAAGAATCGCGTTAGTTACGAGAGCTGGGGCACTCGCTTTTTCGCGGTTACCTTTTCCGGACGTGGCGTGTTGTTGCGCAAAAACAGCGCCAAAATCAGGGCGATGACGGTAAACAGCGTGGCGATCCAGAAGGCGTCGTTCGTCCCCATGGCGATTCCTTGCTTCGTCGCCAGCTCCATCTGTGCCAGATCGGTCGGATTGAGGTGCTGGCTTCGTACAATGTCTGCCATGTGGGCGGCGCTTTTCGTCGTCATGATCGTGACAAACAGCGCCGTGCCAAGCGCTCCCCCGATGGCGTTGACCGTGTTGGACATGGCGGTCCCGTGCGGGTTCAGCCGCAGCGGCAGCGCATTCAGTCCGGACGTCATTACCGGCATCATCAGCATGGACAGCCCGAACATGCGCACCGTGTACAACGTGACCAGGTAGCTGTAGCTAGTAGACAGGCTCAGCTTCGTAAAGCCGTAGGTCGTGACGATGGTGATGACAAGCCCGATCCAGGCGAGCCATTTGGCGCCAAACTTGTCAAACAGCTTGCCCGTAATCGGCGACATGATGCCTATAAGAATGCTCCCCGGCAAAAGCAGCAGACCTGACTGCACAGGAGTAAAGTGCAGGATGTTTTGCACGTAGACCGGAAGCAAGATCATGCCCGAGTAGAGCGACATGTTGACCAATAGGCTGATGAGCACGGCCAGCGTATAGGCCGGGGTCTGGAAAATGCGAAACTCGAGCATGGCATGGTCGATGGACAACTGCCGCCAGACAAAGGCGGCCAGGCTGATACAGCCGATGAGCAGCATGAGGATGACCTCGGTACTTCTCCACCCCGCTCCGCCAGCCGTGCTGAAGCCGTACAGCAGCCCGCCGAAGCCGACTGTCGACAGCACGACTCCCCAGAAGTCCAGCTTCGGATTGGCTGTCGCGGTCACGTTTTTCAGGATGAAAAACGAAACGAGCAAAACGATCAGGGCGATCGGCAACACGACGAAAAACAGCAGGCGCCAGAAGTAATGCTCGACGATCCAGCCGGATAAGGTCGGGCCAATCGCCGGGGCAAATACCATGGTGATGCCGACGATCCCCATAGCCGAGCCGCGGCGCTCTGCGGGGAACAGGTTGAAAATGACGTTGGTCATGAGCGGCATGAGGATGCCTGCCCCCGCTGCCTGCACGACTCGTCCGAGCAGCATGATGGCGAAGCTGGGCGCGATGCCGCAGACGAGGGTTCCCGCGGCAAAGAGGCTCATCGCGGAAATGAACAACTGCCTGGTCGTGTATTTTTCCATCAAAAAAGCGGTGGTAGGGATCAGGACGCCGTTGACCAGCATGTAGATGGTGATGACCCATTGCGCGGTCGAGGTGGTGATGTGGAACTGCTCCATCAGCTTGGGCAGAGCGACGTTGAGAAGCGTCTGGTTGAGCAGGGCCGCAATCGCGCCAGCAATGATGACACCGAGAATCGGTGCCCGGTGGATGTTTGTTTCTTTGACTCGCTGCTCGCTTGCCATGCATGATTCCCCTTTTTCGGTTCTGGTTTGATCGTCTACGTTTTCGTGGATTGGGTTTCTTCGTTAATCTGCAGACTTTTTCCAGATGGCATTCCGGGTGAGGGGATGGAAGCAGTCACTCTTTGTACATCGGCAGCTTTCGGGTGTGTGCTCGGTTTTGGGGCTTTCCCGATTAGCAGGCTGGCTCTATAATCTTTCTCTCATTTTCCGCACATCAAGATTCCTGCCAATCACTAAACCAATTCGCAAGTCGATACGAATCACTCCTTGAAGTTCAAAAAACGGGGCAATCGGTTCCTTGCTATTTTGAAACCGGATTAAGATTTCTTTGTTTAAATTTGCCACGACACAAAAAAGAACCTCCCCAAACAACTTGGAAAGGTTCCGAAAAACTCCATCTTACCCCTCGTACTTCCGCAAAACAATCACCGCATTATGGCCGCCAAAGCCAAAGGAGTTGGACATCCCGATGTTCAGCGGCATCTGGCGGGCTGTGTTCGGTACGTAGTCGAGATCGCAGACCGGGTCGCGCTCCTCTTGGTTGATCGTCGGCGGCACGATTCCCTCCTGGAGGCTTTTGACCAGGGCGATGGCTTCTGCGCCTCCGGCTGCGCCAAACATATGCCCCGTCATCGACTTGTTTGCCGTGATCGGGATGCGCTTTGCGTGCTCGCCGAACAAACGCTTGATCGCCAACGTCTCCGAGCGGTCCCCGATTTCGGTGCTGGTGGCGTGGGCGCTGATGACGTCTACCTCGCCCGGCTGGATGCCTGCTTCTTCCAGCGCCCACTTCATCGCCCGGTACGGCCCGATGCCTTCCGGATGGGTCGCGACCATGTGGTAGGCGTCCGAGCTGGCGCCGTAGCCGATGACCTCTGCGTAAATGCGAGCGTCGCGTCTCAGCGCATGCGAAAGCGATTCCAGAATGAGGATGCCTGCGCCTTCTGCCATGACGAAGCCATCCCGCTTCGCGTCGAACGGCCGGCTCGCGGCTGTCGGATCGTCGTTTCGCGTGGACAAGGCCGTGGCGTTGCTGAAGCTTGCCAGCGACACCTCGTTGATCGCGGCCTCGGTTCCTCCGGCAATGACGACATCTGCCCGGCCGGAGCGAATGAGGCGAAACGCTTCGCCAATCGCCGTGTTGCCGATCGAGCAGGCTGTGACAGGCGACATGGTCGGGCCGTAGATGCCGTACTTGATGCTAATCATGGCTGGCGCAATGTTGGAAATCAGCATCGGCACGAGCGTCGGGCTGATCCGCTCCGGTCCTCGGTTGCGCAGCATGTCGTGCTGCTCCAGAAGCGTCTGCACGCCGCCGATGCCGGAGCCGACGTAGACGCCCACCCGCTCGCGGTCGCACTCTTCCAGCCTAAGCCCCGCGTCTTCCAGCGCTTCATCCGTAGCCGCGATGGCGAACTGGCAAAAGCGGTCCATGCGCCGCGCCTCTTTGCGCCCGAAGCGAGCCTCCGGATCGAAGTCGCGGACGAGTCCGGCGATTTTCGTTTTGAACCGCGATGTATCGAATCTATCAATTTGCGAAATGCCTGATTTTCCTTGCGTCAAGCTGCTCCAAAACTGCTGTACGTCGCTGCCGACAGGCGAAATGACGCCCATCCCTGTAACCACTACTTTTTCCATGGTTATCCTCCTTTGCAAGTCCTTATGGAAACCATCTTGTCGCACGTGTTATCCTATTACAAGTTTTTGTTTATCCTAGTATAACAAGTAACAGCTTGGGCTAAAAGACCAGGATAGGAGGCGGCTATGAACAATCAGACACGCCTGCAGGCTCTCTCGTCGTTTTTAAAAGCGCAGCGCGCCAAAATTCTCCCGCAATCAGTCGGCCTCGCCCCTGGCACCCGCCGCCGGACACCCGGGTTGCGCCGCGAGGAAGTGGCGCAGTTGGCGGGCGTCAGCTCCACCTGGTACACGTGGCTGGAGCAAGGCAGGGACATCAAAGTCTCTCCTTCTGTGCTGGACGCCGTATCCAAAGCGCTGCAACTGACGGTCGACGAGCGCAAATATTTGTACGCGCTGGCGCTGGAAAGCGGGACGGGCATTGGCACGAGCCTGCAAAAAGAAGAACCGCCGCAGATCAGCCCCGCGCTGGAAAGAATTTTGCACGAGCTGCGCTCCTGTCCGACGATCATCTCCGACAGGCGACTGCACATCGTCGGCTGGAACAACGCCGCGGCGCACGTCTTTCTCGACTTCGAGCAAATTCCTTTTGAAGAGCGCAACCTGATCCGGCTGCTGTTCACGCGAAAAGAGCTGCGGCGGCTCGCCGTCAACTGGGAGCATTTCGTCAGTGGTTTTCTCGCGATTTTCCGGGCGTACTACGGGCAGTACGTCGAGGACGAATGGTACGCGCATTTTTTGACTGAAATGAAAAAAGTTCACCCCGATTTCCAAACGCTCTGGGAGCAGAGCCACGTCAGCTCCGCCCCCGAGGTGTTGCTTGAATTTCGCCACGCCAAGGCCGGAAAAATGCAGTTCCATCTGACCTCCCTGCAAGTGCAGGGCAGCGCTGACCTGCGTTGCAGCATCTACACGCCAGATCCCCAGTCCTCGACGGAAACGAAGCTGCGCCAACTGATTGATCGGCCTGCTTCGGAGACAGCCGACTGAGCAGGCAAACGCCAAACAAAAAGACCAGCTCGCTCTCACCCGAGCCGCTCTCCCCCTGTCAGATGTAGCTGACAAAAAGAGAGCAGCTCCCCGGAGCTTTGCTGGTCTTTTTTTAACGAGTAAACGGGGGGAACGCGTTAAACGCGCTTAACGTGCTACCGCTCGCGCGCGGTCAACAAGGCTTTCCATCCCGTAGGACGGTCAATGATTGACGATCCCAACCCGCGCTTCCGCAGAAGCCAGATGGCCCGCTTCCTCGCAGCCTTCCTTCCACAAGAAGTAGCGAATACTGTCCGCAAGTGCCTCCCAGCTCGCTTCGATCACGTTGGTCGAGACGCCGACCGTGCTCCACTTTTCGCCGTTGCTCGCCGATTCGATCAGGACGCGGACCTTGGCTGCCGTCGCCCCGTTTTCATCCAGGACACGCACCTTGTAATCGGCGAGGTGCATGTTGGCGATACAGGGGTAGTAGCTCTCCAGCGCTTTGCGCATGGCGTTGTCCAGCGCATTGACAGGGCCGTTTCCGTCCGCTGCCGTATGGACGCTCTCGCCATTTACGCGCAGCTTGACGGTCGCCTCGGACGTGATCGACTGGACGGCTGCCTTTTCCATCAAAATTTTGAAAGAATCGAGCGTGAACAAATTTTTCAGCTTGCCCGCCGCCGCAAGCAGCATGAGCGTGAGCGAAGCCTCCGCGCCCTCGTACTGGTAGCCCTGGAACTCGCGCTCTTTGATGCGCGTGATGATCTCGCGGGTCTTTTCCCGATCCAGCGACAAATCAATCTCCAGCTCTTCCATTTTGGCGAGCAGATTGCTTTGGCCGGCCAGCTCGGAGACGAGCACGCGGCGCTTGTTGCCGATGTTTTCCGGCTCGATGTGCTCATACGTCTTCGGATCGCGCAGAACCGCGCTGACGTGGATGCCGCCCTTGTGCGCAAAGGCGCTGTGCCCGACAAACGGCTGATTGTTAGGCAGCGTCATGTTGGCGATCTCCGCCACGTAGCGCGACAGTTGCGTCAGCTCCTGAAGCTGCTCGCTGCTCACGCATTCGTACCCGAGCTTGAGCTGCAGATTGGGCACGACAGAAATCAGGTTGACGTTTCCACAGCGTTCCCCGATGCCGTTGATCGTCCCTTGTACTTGCTTGGCTCCGGCTTGCACCGCCGCCAGCGCGTTCGCTACCGCTACGCCGCTGTCGTTGTGCGGGTGGATGCCGAGCGGCGTGTGCAGATGACCGACAGCCGCCTTGACGATCTCGTACACTTCATGCGGCAGGCTTCCGCCATTTGTATCGCAGAGGACGATCCAGTCCGCTCCGGCTTCCTCGGCGGCTTCCAGCACGCGCAGGGCATAGCGCGGGTTTGCTTTGTAGCCGTCGAAAAAATGCTCCGCCAAAAACAGCGTCGTCAAGCCTTTATGTTTCAGAAAAGCCACCGAATCGGCGACCATGCGCAAGTTTTCTTCCAGTGTCGTTTTCAAAGCGTCTGTGACGTGCAAGTCCCAGGACTTCCCGAAGATCGCCGCCGCCTGCACGCCGCTTGCGATCAGGGCTTGCAGGTTGTCGTCCGCGGATGCCGCCACATTCGGTCGACAGGTGCTGCCGAAAGCGGTCACCTTGGCATGCTGGAGCGGAACCTCGCGGATGCGTTCAAAAAACGCCATGTCCTTTGGATTGCTCCCCGGCCAGCCGCCTTCGATAAAATCAATGCCGAACTGATCCAGCCGCAGTGCGATCTTTATCTTGTCTTCCACCGACAGGCTGATCCCCTCTCCCTGCGTCCCATCTCGCAGGGTTGTATCATACAGATACACCTTGCTGTTCATGTTTCTTCTCCACCTATTCCTGATTTTTTTCTGAATAATCACATCATTTTAATCTTTAGACGTTACCCAGTATATCATAGCCTAAATGGATTGAAAACGCAGGAAAATCGCGGCTTTTTCTATGTCCGCGGGGCGAGGACAAAAGCTGCCGTCTGCTTGATCGCTTCCTCTAACGGAGCCGAAGTGCCCGCAAATGGATGACGCGCGTTAAATGTATGGTCGCCGCCTTCGATCCAGTGCAGCTCGCTGTTTTTCGCAGCCTGGTGGATTCTTTTGGCAGCCTCTACCAGACGGACAAAATCTTTTTCTCCGCTAATGATGCACAGCGGCTTTTCCATAGTCGCTACTTTGGCCAAAATGTCATACTCGTCCCGGTTCTGGTCGACATCGTCAATGACGACGCGCGTAATCGGCATGTTTTGTCCGGTGCGCGCATTCGCTATGTACCCGACGCCATTTTCCTCGATTTGTTTGCGCAGCGCTGCGTCGAACAGGTTGACGTCGCCGATGCCGTTCCACGTCACGATGCCTGTCACATGCGGATTGTTCGCGCCAAACAGGATGGCATCTCCGCCGCCTTTGCTGTGTCCAAGCACGTACAGCTTCGTTTTGTCCACGCAGGCGGGCAAAGAAAGCTCGCCAGACACGATCCGCTCGACCAGTGCGTGCAGGTCGGCAAGCTCGCGGGCATACGTGTTGCGCCCGAATTTTTCCAGCTCATCAAACTCGGTCAGGCTCTCCCCGACGCCGTTGCAACTGAAATTGAAGCGAATCGTCGCAATGCCTCGTTTCGCCAACTCATCCGCTACGTACGGAAAGCTGCCCCAGTCCTTGAAGCCTTTGAAGCCGTGGCAAAACAAAAGCAGCGGCTGCGCAGACCCGGCTGCTTCCTCCGTATGTATGTTTCCTCGCAGTGTCAATCCTTCTCCCAGATCAATGGAAAACGCTTCCTGTCTCATGCTCGTTCTCCTTCCTCGTTACGTGATGATCGCCGCTCTCGGGGCTGAAATGGTGCTCGCTGCCCGCCCGCGGCGACAGTTACTTTTATTATGCCGCATCCCTTGGGCAAATGGGGGGTTTTTTGCAATACATGTATACAATCGTGGCTCGAGTAGTGCCCAGGATCTCCGAAACTTTCAGAGGTTCCTTTATTTCCTGCATCATAACTTCTCTTCTTATTTACCATAAATAACCTTTTATTTACTTTTACTGGATATCGCAGTAATATAATATATAGTTTAAGTACATAACGTTTTCTATCGAGCAAAGAAATTGGCAGAAGGAAATCAGTAATTCATGTATTTGAGGAGTGTTACTTATGGGGGTAATGGTCCAGCCGTCATTGCGATCAGAGATCGAAAGGAATTTGAAACTGACAGGGTTTACAATTAGTAAGCTCAGCGAATTAACCGGCATTAATTCAGGGACGCTCAGCACGATTCTCAATGGTAATCCTCCTCGTCCCATGACGATATGCCAACTGGATCAACTGGCCATTGCGTTTGGGCACGAGCCAGGATGGTTATACGAACTGTATCCGGAAGAATGTATAACAGAGGACAAATTTTCCCGTCCACGTGTTATCCCGTATCTGGCTCGCTGTGCTGAACTCGGCCGACAGGATTGTATTAGCGAGACTGCCTCAAAGCTGCTGGAGAATCCTAAAAATATCAGAATCCTTTTTTCAGTAGCCGAGCAGCTTTCTGAAAAAGGGAAACTGAAGGAGTCAATCCCTTTTTATCTGCTCGTAATCGATAACGAAAAGGATAGCTATGCTAATCACTTTGTGATGAGCCAGTATCGACTGTTCCGAGCTGCCGAAGGGATGAACTCTGAAGAAAAGTTTAAGGCTGTTATCCGCTTTGAACCATATAGAAGGCGGTTGCCTGAAAACCATCAGCTTGATGCGCTATTGCACCTGGCAAAGATTTGTTACACCCTGCGCAGGTGGGAAGACGTCGGGAAATACGCTGATGAATTAAGGGAATTAGCAACAATTGTCTATGAAGATGAGCTTCGTAGACGAAAAAACAACAAGCCTAGTGAATTACCAAAAACAGAGCGTCCTTTGATTCTGTACTATGGACAGGGTTATCTTTTAAAAGCTGTAGCACTGAAAAATATGGGCAAGTATGAAGAATCAAAGATTTACACGAATGGCTATGCTGATTTAAGCTGGTTTGAAATTCGCGATCAAGAAAGCGAAGCAGAAGTTGATAAGCTTCGATTATGGGCTTTAGCTAACTCATACACTTTGTCTATGTCTATGGGAAACACGGAGGTTCTGTCAGATTACCTTGAGTTCCTTTCCGAAAATCCAAAGGAGATACTTCCCGGTCTGGTAACGATAATCAAGTCTGCCAATGAGTTTGGTTTTCCAGTTGAATCAGTATTAGAGCGATTTTCAGAAGATATAGAAGGATTTAGAAATGCTAAGGGGGTTATTGATAAAATTCATCATCTTCACTTCAGATACCATTTAGCGGTATACTTGTTTAAAAAAGGGAAGTATTCAGAGGGCTTGGATGAAACTTTACGGTGCCTTATTTTAACTACTGCATCCAAGGACTTTGATTATTTCAAAAGCTGTATTGGTATGTTTTGGTCACATCTTCAACATGCATCGGATGAACAGAAAAAGATCTTTCAAAGTGTTGTAGACGAAAGGAGCGAGAAAACATGAAGAAATTTGTAAAAGGGTTTGTATTATCATTATGCTTGGTATTGGGTTTAGGATTCGGTATTAACGTCCATATTGCAGATGGAAAAGTAATCACAATAAAACCTCCAATCATTCAATACGATCATGGTGTGGGCGGCTGATAAATTCTCCGAATCTACTACCTAACCAACAAAAAATCGCCGGGTGGGTCAGTTCTAAACCAGCGATGGTGGGTCAAAATAAAGTCGGCGTTGACACATACCGCATGGTTTGCAACGTTGGTATATTTCTTCGACCAGAGGTTTCAATAATCGCAGGTACGGTGCTATGGCTTCCTGCTCTTGTTCATTGAACTCTTGTGGTGCTGTAAGCTGTATAAGCGTGGATCTGAGCAAAGTTCATCAAGAAGGGGATAGGATCTGACCCTGGCTTATTGCTGTAGAGATAAACCGAATAATCGGCATTACCCCCAACATCGCTAGACCAAGAAGCGAGATACCTCTCTGGCTTTTGGTTGCTGCCCTTTACCTTGACTTTTACCCCATCAGTGCTATCAAAATCTACCGGATGTGCTGCGAAACAAGCTCGTATCTGCTTAAAATACCTGTCATCTGGTACAGGCTTGTTAAAGATGGAGTTGTCACCTTTTAACAGATGCTCAAGATCGAATACCTGAAGCAGCTTCTTTACTGACTCGACAACTATGTCGTAAGTCATTATTAACTGTGCGACATTTAGTGAACGAACGTCATCAATTTCATGGTTCAAGTCGATGTACGGTAAACCATTAACGCTGACGCTAAGCCAATCTTTTGCAGAACAGATCAGGTTCCAGCGGTTTTCTCCGTTGAAGTCACAGTAGGCGTTAATCAAAAAATCATCATGGTCGAAGACAGCTTGTTTGAATTGCTGTAGTAATGAATCATCTAATGTGTACGGGTTCATAGTTCACCTTACTTCGAGTTGATAGCTTTCCATCAATTTTATCTGAAATAACCATGCGAACTTCATCAGAAAACTAACAGCGGCAACCTGAATAATTTAGGTTGCCGCTGTTAGTCACAATCATATAACATTAATCAATGAGACCCCAATTGACCGCTTCTCACACTAAGCTTGGTTTGATGTTCTATCCGCAACAGATGACTCCAGAGACAGTAACATTAAGTGAGCAAAACTCTCGAAGAAAAACGTGCTAAAAATATCATAATCGACTTGATTAACATCGATCTTTTTATCGCTGTCTTGTAACTTATGGATCACTAAGTTCCTGACATTTTTACATCTCTCAATTTTATCACTCATATAATTATACTTAAGTTCAGTAGCTTTCCTCGGTCCTTTAAGTAGAGCCTTAAGTTGATCCCTTAGCAATCTGCCAGTATTTTTCTCGTCTCCATTGGGGAATTTTGCCTGGTCAGGGTGTACAACCTTTATCATTCCAGCTAAGAAGTCCACTCGATCCGATATGATATCATTCTTCGCCTTATGTTCATATGGTCGCATTACTTTTTCCATACTTTCAAGAAAAGCATGTTGTGGATTCTTTAGAAAGAAACTCGTCCAGACCCCCAAAGCTGTACGAATTTTCAAATCGTTCTCAGCCTCTCCCTGAAGATGTGGAGCCAGTAAACGAAAAATTTCTTCCCGATGAGGAACGCTTAGTTGCTTAAAATTAGGTTTGGGGTAGATATGCAAAACGTTTTGTGAATCCTCCGTTTGAAAGATCACCGAGTCTACATCAAGAATCGTAGCGTGTATAAACTCCAGAAAACGCCGTATGATGTTCACGAACCTGTCAGTCTCTGGGTAACTTTTCGACTCTCCAAATTCAATTAGCCAATCCTTACTGATCTTTGTTCCATTATAGCAGAGTCAAACAACATAGTGAGATGGAGAGGTAGGTGCTACTCAAGCAGTCGAGTTGACCTTCACTATCCGTTGGCAAACGAGCCTATCATGCCCGCCCCTCCATGTAAAGCCGTTGACGGAACCCTCCATCTGTTAAAAACCCATTTACCCCCAAAAAATTTACATTCCCTGACGGATTCAAAATATAAGTGTCTTATTTTATCCTCTTGATTTTCTGAACTTAGCTTTTTAAACGAATCTTCTAGCATTCCTCTTTGATCTCCATAAAGAGAGCCCTAATGACGGAAAAAAATACGTATAGCCATCAGATTGATTTCGATCATATTCTGCAATTTCATCAATTTTCTCTACAAGATCTTCAGCTTTCGTGTTGAATACATCAATGCCCATCAATAAGCAGTTAAATGTTTCCTTTAAAACCTCAGGAATTTCTATAAAATCAACCTTACCTTCAGAATCATATTCCAACATGAAGAGCCCTTGAAATAGTCCTGAATATGATATTCTTTCTGATACTTTTCAGTATAACTTTGAATGCATTTTTCAACTTCATCTTTGCTCATGCCAAATTTTATTAAACCGATGCCCTCCCCAGATTCGATGATTAAATTGTCCATTTCCAAACTCCTATACAATTTTTCCTGTCAAATACCAGAGACCGATTTCAAAATAATATCTTCTCGGTTTCATTCTTCCGACATCATCCACAGGAAACGGCACCCCATCTTCTATTACAACAAGCATATATTCCAGGTAATCAGAGACTGCATTTCTGCTTTCGGACCATGTTTTTACATTTTATTACAAATTATATCTTGTCGCGACAAAAAAATCCATATTTTCCCCTCCCCCCTATCGTTGGTTATGTTAATCTTCATATCTATGCAATATTCCCCAACTGCTTGTTTTTGGCAGAATAACATATAGTTATATGTACCCTTATATTGAAAAAATAGGGAGCTGATGATTGTAGATACGGGGAAAAAAATAAGCGTTCCCTCTACTGATCTGACAGAGAATAATCGAAAAAAAGAGAACATATCAGAAATCATAGAGGAAATGCGAGAACAATTAGTGAAACTGGTCCAAGAAAAGGGGATTTCCGACAGCGAAGTTATAGTGTTAAGCCAATGTCTGGACGAATATATTGTGCAATTTCAAATCATCATGAATAGACAATCTAGTAAATGAGAGATTCATACTGGATACAACATACGGAGGAACTGGTACGATTGAGTGCGTCCAGTTTTTTTCTTTTAGACAATTACTAAATCGCCCCACGATTGTTCGACATATCTGCTCCCGCCATCACGTTAATATAGCAATAGCACTGAAATGCATTCCTTCCTCCAGACCTTTTTTACAGTTTCTTCTTTTTGAAATATGTTCGAAAGTGGCTTACGACGGTCAAACAGCGTCTCAGGGTTTAAAAAAGACCCTTCAAGCTGCGGAAGGGTCGTGTCAACCGAATGACTGGTCTTTTCGCTGCGCGTCCTGTTCGATCAGGTACAAAGCGTATTCCAAAGGGCGGCGCACCGCCTGAAGGTAGCGGCGAAGCTCTCCCAACTGCCTGAATATTTCCCGGCCCGGCTTCGGATTGATTTCGATAATCCACACCCTGCCGTGCACATCAATGCCGAGATCAAAGCCAAACTCCATCATCTGCCCGAAGTGCTGCTCGATGCGCGCCACCGTTTGCACGACGAGCTCTTTGCATTCCAGCACGATGCGCCTCGCTTCTTCTTGCCCGAAGCGATTGACCAAAAAAGGGATCGCCGCCATCGCCGTGCCTCCGCCGTGCAAATTCGAGGTCGAGGATCGCGTCGAGCCGATGCGGATTCCCATGCCCGTCAGCCCCCAGATGCCTTTTCCGTCTTTTTGCACCAGCACTCGCGCATCGACGGTTCGCCCCGGCACCAGCGACAACTGTAGCCCTTGTTGCAGAAAAAAGTCTTCTCTGCCGTTTTTCTCGCGCTCCATCCACGCCTCCAGCCGCTCGCATACTTTGGCGATGGACGGGAGCTTTTCGCTGCTTTTCGCCTGTTGCTTGGTTCGGCCGTGCAGCAAGTAGCCCTCTTCGGTTTTTTCCACGCGCAGGATGCTCCGCCCGCCTGAGCCGTTTGTCGGCTTGAGATAGACCAGGCGATGGCGTGCCAGCATGGAAACGAGCGTGCTTCTGGAGTAGGCGAACGTTTCCGGCAGCCACCTCGTCAAAAGCGGATCTACCTGCAAAATTTGATGCAGATTAAATTTATTCGTGAAACGGCTGTTGGCATAGCGGAACCAGTTTTGCTTGCGAAACGGCAGGTAGCGGCTGTGTTTCGCCAACGGGTAATACCGATAGCGGTCGATGACAATGTCCGGCCAGTCGAACCATTCACTCTTCCAGCCTTTTTCGGCGGGGATGAAGCCTTTGATCCTGCGCTTGGAAAACTGGACATCCTGCGGCCCGAATACAAAAACATCCGCCCCCATGCCGTTGCCTTCTTTGACCAGACGGCGCAAAAATCCTGGTTCGACAAATCCGGCTTCTCCCCGGTAGGTCAGTATGCCGATCCGTTTTCTCACTGAGGCCGTCCCTCCTTTGTTCACCCGTATGCCGTGTGCGGTGTGTGACGCCTCATTTCATCAGTTTATGGTAGCAGGCAAAAAAAAGCGCCTTTGCCATCGCTAGGCAAAAGCGCATCTTTGCAAGTCTTCTTGTTTACGCCTGATGCTTTTCCAAGTAGAGCAGGGCTGTTCGTCCCAACAGCTCTCCGGCAATGAGCATCGAATCCTCGTCGATGTCAAAGCGCGGATGGTGGTGCGGGTAGTTCGCCAGCTTTTCCGGATTGCCCGCCCCGACAAACAGGTAGGCGCCAGGAACCTTTTCCAGGTAGTATGAGAAATCTTCTCCGCCCATCAGCGGCTTCATCGGCTCCACGCGCTCAGGGCCAAACGCCGCCACTGCCGCCTCGCGGGCGAGCTGCGCTTCCTCTTCGTGATTGATGACAGCCGGGTAGCCGCGCTCGTACGATACTTTCGCCTCGCCGCCCATCATCTTCGCCGTGCCGATGGCGATTTCGCCGAGGCGCTGCTCCGCGCGATCCCGCACGTCCGGCAAAAACGTACGCACGGTTCCCGTCAGGCGACAGCTATCTGCAATAATGTTGTTGTTGTCGCCGCCATTGAACGTACCGACCGTCACGACGACGCTCTCCAGCGGGCTGACGTTGCGGCTGGCGATCGTCTGCAAATTCCCGACGATTTGCGAGCCGATCACGATGGAGTCGACCGTTTCCTCCGGAACAGCGCCGTGGCCGCCCCGCCCTTTGATCTCGATCACGAAGTCATCCGTGTTCGCCATGATCGGGCCGCCGCTGATGAACACTTTGCCTACTGGCAGCATGGACCAGAGATGGACGCCAAACACTGCATCGACGCCGTCGACTGCCCCGTCCTCCGTCATTTGAATCGCGCCGCCCGGAGATTCTTCCTCCGCATGCTGGAACAAAAAGCGAATCTCTCCGGCGAACTGGTCGCGGTGCGAAGCGAGTACGCTTGCCAGCCCCAGCAACTGGGAGGTATGGGCGTCGTGGCCGCATGCGTGCATGACCCCAGGAACAGTTGACTTGTACGGAACGTCTTTTTGATCCTGAATCGGCAACGCGTCAAAATCGGCGCGCAACGCGACGACCTTGCCCGGACGGCTGCCCTTGAGCACTCCGATCACCCCGCGGCCGCCTACTCCTGTCCGCACTTCGTCAAAATTCAGATTTCTCAAGATTTCCGCAATCATCGCCGGCGTCTTTTCCTCCTGAAAGGAAAGCTCCGGATATTGGTGAAGATGGCGGCGCCACGAAATGATTTGCGGCTCCACCTCTTTGAGCAACGATTTCAGTTGTTCCTGCAAGGACATCTGTTTTTCTCCTCCCACTGGGTGCACTTTTTTATGCCTGTCTTTATCATAGCAAAAATGCGCCCACAATGGGGGAGCTCCCTCAGCCAATCGCAAGCTCGCTCCTTTTTCTGTCGGCAAAAACGGCGACAGCGGCAAAGCCTGCCCGCTTCAACTGCGCCCGCGCCTCGGCCAGATGCTGCCCCACCTGATCGGGAGCGGTCGCATGCGAAGACAGCGTGATCGGCACCTCGTGCTGCGCGAGAATTTGCAAAAAGCGAAAGCTCGGGGAAAACTCGCGCAGCGACTGGCCGCGCACGTACCCGGCGTTCAGCTCGGCGGCCATGTCTTTGCGCCGCAGCGCCCGGGCGACCCGCTGGTAATAAGGCAAGAGCGCCGTCTCGTCCGGCTTCGGCCCGAATGCTTTGATCCCGTCGAGGTGCACCATGACATCGAACAGGCCGCTTTCGATCGCCTGCTCCAGCACATCGAAATAGCTGCTGTACAAGCCCGCTGGCGCCACCCTTTCCCAATGCTCCTGGACGTCCCGAACCGGAAAGCCCCATCCCCCGGGAAAATGGACCGCTCCCATGCACACGTCCCACGGATACTGCCCGCTCACTTCACGCAGCACGTCTTCCCCGCCCGGAAAATAATCTAGCTCAATCCCGATGCGCAGCGCAAGTCCGTCCTCCGCCCATCGCTCGCGCTCTTCCGCCAGAAACGCGACGTAGGCCGGAAGCGAATCGTTGGCCATCTGCGCAAGCCAGCGCCGCTGCGCCCTGCCCAGGCGGTCGTCGCCTACGCGAACATGCCGCTCGTAGTAGGGGCGGTACTCCGCAAAACGGTACAGATGCTCCGCTACACACACTTGCACGATTCCTGCCTGCTTGGCCCGCGCCCGATACAAGTCCAGCCACTCTCTGGAGTACGGGCCGTTTTGGAGCCTTTGGGCAAGCCCTTTGACCAGTTCGTTGGCCCAGCCTCGGCTTTCGCTCTCCTCCTTTTCGTCCAAAAACGGCCGGAGCGCGCAAGCCTGCCCGACCAGCCAGTCCAGCGAGTATGGCCCTTCTTCCAGATGCACGTGAAAGTCGACCTTCATCCTATTCCTCCCGCGGTTTGTCCACCCGTTTTCTACTGTTTGTATGCGAAAGGCGGCTGCGATATGTCTTGGGGAGAGGGAAAGCTCGACACGCGCCGTCTTTTGTTTGTACAATAGGAATATACTGATTTTTCGCACGAAAAGTCTTGCCCCTTTTGAGAGTCCAGCCTGTTCGGCAAAAGGAGAATGCCCATGACGCTTTTGGCAGCGTGGACAAAAGAATGGGAACGTACAGATAGCCTGGCTCGCGATATTTGCAGCCTCTTTCGCTTGCACGGATGCACCGAAACAGCGCGGCACTCCGTACTGGTTGCCCAGGAGGCAGAACGGCTGGCGATCCGCTTCGGCGTGGATCGGCAAGCCGCCGTCACGGCAGGGCTTTTGCACGACAGCAGCGCGATTTTTCCGAACAGCCAGAGGATCGAGGTAGCGAGGCTGGCAGGGGTGGACGTGCTGCCAGAGGAAGAACAATTTCCGATGATCGTGCACCAAAAGCTGTCCGTCGTCATAGCCCGCGAGCTTTTTGCGGTTTCGGATGCAGACATTTTATCTGCTATCGGCTGCCACACGACATTGAAGGCCGGCGCGAAGCCGTTGGACCTCGTCCTTTTTGTGGCCGACAAAATCAAGTGGGATCAGCCGGGCACGCCCCCCTATCTCCAGCCGTTGCTCGCGGCGCTGGACGATTCGCTGGAGTGCGCCGCGCTCGTCTATCTGGCGTATTTGTGGGAGCGGCGCGACAAGCTCCGCGTCGTGCATCCGTGGCTGCGTGACGCCTATCTGGAGCTATCTGAACGCGCCGCCAAACCAAAAATGCCTCCTGACTGACAGGAGGCATTTTTTCTATATGATCGCCGATCATCTATTTTTTGCGCTCGTACACGTAAAATGTATGCGGATGCGCGTTTTTCTCGTCCACTACGCCCTCGCGCTTGTCCACCAGCACAAACGCGTCGCGGTCCCAGGCCGGAAAAAACGTGTCGCCTTCCGTCTCCAGATCAATTTCCGTAATGTACATCCGATCCACGACATCCAGAAACTGGCGGTAAATCTCGGCACCGCCAAAAATGATGACGTCGCCCAGCGCGAGCACCTCTTCTTTTGTGTGCACGACGTCGACGCCCTCCGGGTGAAAGGCCCGGCTGCGGGTCAACACGACGTTTCGCCTGTTCGGAAGCGGCTTGCCGATCGACTCAAACGTCTTCCTGCCCATGACAATCGTTTTGCCGGTCGTGATCTCCTTGACGTTTTTCAAGTCGGCTGGCAGGCTCCACGGCATGTCGCCGTCTTTGCCGATCACCTGATTTTTCGCGTAGGCCACAATCAGGCTAATCATACCGCCACCTCGCCCTTGATGTGCGGATGCGCCTCGTAATCGACAATTTCGATATCGTCATACGTGAAGTCAAAAATGGACGTGACCGTCGGATTGAGCTTCAGCTTGGGCAGCGGCTTCGGCTCGCGCGTGAGCTGGAGCTTCACCTGCTCGATATGGTTCACATACAGGTGCGCGTCGCCCAGCGTGTGGACAAAATCGCCGACCTTGAGCCCGGTGACGTGTGCCACCATGTGCGTCAACAGCGCGTAGGAAGCAATGTTGAACGGCACGCCCAAAAACGTGTCGGCACTGCGCTGATACAGTTGGCACGACAGCTTGCCGTCCGCCACGTAAAACTGGAACAGCAAATGGCACGGCGGCAGCGCCATCTCGTCCAAGTCCGCCGGATTCCACGCGCTCACGACCAGACGGCGGGAGTCCGGATTTTTTTTGATTTCCTCCACCACCCATTGAATTTGGTCCACGGTCTTGCCGTCGCGCCCGGTAAAGGAACGCCACTGCTTGCCGTACACCGGGCCTAAATCGCCGTTCTCGTCTGCCCACTCATTCCAGATTCGCACCCCGTTTTCCTGGAGGTAGCGAATGTTGGTGTCTCCAGACAAAAACCACAACAGCTCGTGAATGATTGATTTCATATGCAGCTTTTTCGTCGTGACCAACGGAAAGCCCTCGCTCAAATCAAAACGCATCTGATGCCCGAAAACGCTCATCGTACCTGTGCCTGTCCGGTCTTCTTTCGTGACGCCTTCAGCCAAAATGCGTCGGCACAAGTCTAAATATTGTTTCAACCCCATCAACTCCTTCGTCCTCTATACTAAACAAACCGTGTCAAAATTGAAAGCCAAGATTCGATCAATGGTATAATGAGCTGGATGATTTTAACTTCTGCCACGGAATTTGAACACGCACAGAAAGCAGGATGGACATGGACGACAAGACGACAGGGACAAAAACAAAGCCATTATACAAGCAAATTGCCGAGCAGATCGAGCAGCGCATCAGCAGCGGCGAGTTCGGCCCGGGCAGCAGCCTGCCCTCAGAGCGCTCGCTGGCAAAAGAGCTGGGCGTCAACCGTTCGACGATTGTCGCCGCCTACGACGAGCTGCAAGCGGCCGGGATCGTGGAGCGCAGGCAAGGGAGCGGAACGCTCGTCAGCCAGGACATTTGGGGCTTGGCTCGCACGCGGGTCCCGAACTGGCGGCATTTGACCGAGACCGGATCGTTTCGCCCCAATCTGCCGCTCATCCGGAAAATCCGCAGAGAAACGCAGGAAAACGAACTGATCGACCTGGCGAGCGGCGAGCTTTCGCCTGATCTCGTTCCCCGCGATACGCTGCGACAGTTGATAAGCCCGGATGACTTTCCCGCTCACCTCGGCTACGAGCATCCGCAAGGCAACTGGTCGCTGCGCGAGACGCTGGGCCGCCATATGCAAGAATGGCGCAGCATCGAAGCGCCCGCCACCTCGATCATGATTACTTCCGGGGCGCAGCAAGCCTTGCACCTCGTCGTGCAATGCCTGCTCAAACCAGGCGACGCCGTAGCGATCGAGACGCCTTCGTACTGCCATTCCTTGCCGCTGTTTCACTCGGCTGGCTTGCGCACCTTTTCGCTTCCCGTCGAGCGGCATGGCATCGACCCGAACCAGCTCGCCGAACTGCACCGCAAGCATCGGATCAAAATGGTGTTTCTCAACCCGAACTTCCAAAATCCGACCGGGACGCTCCTGTCGCTTGCCCGCCGGAAGCAACTGCTCGCTTTTTCCGCTGAAAACGGCATTCCGATCATCGAGGACGATCCTTACAGCCTGACCGCTTTTTCCAAAGAACCGATCCCTACGCTCAAATCATTGGACAAGCACGGCACAGTCCTGTACATCAGCTCGCTGACCAAAATCGTCGCGTCCGGCCTGCGCATCGGCTGGATTGTCGGCCCGCAGACCGTCATCGAGCGGCTGGCGGACGCGAAGCAGCAGTTTGACTTCGGGCACAGCATTTTCCCGCAATGGCTGGCCGACCGCTTTTTGGCTTCCGCCGAGTTTGCCCGGCACGTCGATCGGCTGCGCACGCAGCTTGCCCTCCGTCACGACCAGCTATTTTTTTCGCTGCAAGAAACATTCGGCGAACAGGTCGACATGGCGGGAGCACAAGGCGGCATCCATCTCTGGTGCCGCTTTGCCGGAACATGGAGCGAGCAGCAGCTCCTGACCGAAGCCGTCAAGCGGGGCGTCGTCTTCGTGCCCGGCCATTTGTTCGGAGCAGCGCCGGGGCATGTGCGCTTTACGTTCGGAAGAGCCTCTCTCGGACAAATTCCTGCCGCAGTCGAGCGTTTTGCAGAAGCATTTACCGCAAGTGGATGAGCAAAAAAACCGCAAAGTGGATGGCCACTTTTTGCATAGGACGGTATATGATCGAAGCAGATACCTTACCAACCATCTGCATCCTTGTGTGTGCCTCACAGGATGACTGTGTGATACAGAAAGGACGATTGGTCCGTCATGACTATTTTTCCCTTTATTGTTGCCGTCATCATCCTCGTTGTCTTTGCGTTCGTCGGGACGTTTCTCATCGGTCTGAAGCCTGTGGAAGCCAAGCAGCGCAGCTTCAAGCAGCGTTCGCGCAACCTGCTGCTCATATACGGGTGTATTACGTCGATGCTCGTCATCGCCTTGGCCGTCTTTCTCTACAACCTGTAGGACTTGCACTCCCTGCGGGGGAACCCCCCCTGGAAGAACGGTCTGCCAACAATAAGACGCCGTCTGCCCTTACGGGTGTGACGGCGTCTGGAATCAAAAGATGACGGATCGGTCATCTGCTGTTTTTACAGGCTACAGTATAAGCTCTGTTCTTGCCTAGACGATTTTGCGCGCGACATTTGCCGCTTGCAATCCCCGCTGTCCATTCACAATCTCAAACACGACCTGCTCGCCTTCCTCCAAATTCCGGTAGCCTGTGCCCGTGATCGCCGAATAGTGCACGAACACGTCAGGGCCTCCATCCCGCTCGATGAATCCATATCCTTTTTCCTTGCTGAACCATTTTACTTTCCCTTGAATCATTGCGCTTCCTCCCTGTAATCAGTGCAGCTCTTACGCTTACCTCATCATATGCGGATGCGCCGAAAGTGGATATACAGTAAAATAAATCAAGTACGATTCAAGAGTGCAAGGAAGGGGTGGAGCACGAACATGAAAAAAGCATGGATTCTCGGCTGCGCGCTGCTCTTGACAGCCTGCTCGGAAATTTCCGAAGGCGTACAGACAGCGCAACAGGCAGTAGAAACGGGCAAACAGGCCATCGAGGTAGGCAAGCAGGCGGTGGAAGCGGGCAAGCAGCTCGCAGAATCGGAAATCGCCCAGCAATTGAAGACTTATCTCCAGCAAAAATACGAATCCTCTGAGCCTCTGCGCAACGCCATGTTCAGCGGTGACGGACAGTTGCTCGTCGACCAGTTGCAGCAGACTGAGCTGGCCAACTTCAGTTTTTACAAGTCCGAACTGTTCGGAGTGGAATACACAGGCAAGCTCGCTGGCGACGGGTCTTTTCAAGTGCTGAAACACGATTTGAACAACCCGGGTGCAGAGCCTACTGTCGTGAAGGAGTTCAAGGTGACTCTTGACGGCAATGGACAGATTCAAGTGCAGTAAAAAAAGGATAAAATAGAAAATTGAACCTGCGATGGTAAAATCGCGGGTTTTTTTAATTCGATTAAAAACTTTTTATTGTTTTTCTACTAAATTTTCTGTGTTTTTTTTGTAGATTTTCATATCTGGGCATGATATTGTGTAAGACGTCACTATTACTTTTAACAATATTGAACTGAACAAGAGGTGCTATCCATGAATATGCTGCTCACGTCCATCATTGTGTACATGGTAGGCATGCTGCTCATCGGCTATTATGCCTACAAGCGTACCTCCAACTTGAGTGACTACATGCTCGGCGGCAGGTCACTCGGACCAACTGTAACCGCTCTCAGCGCTGGCGCATCCGACATGAGCGGCTGGCTGATGATGGGATTGCCCGGTGCGATATACGCCACAGGCCTTAGCGCCTCCTGGATCGCCATCGGTCTGACACTCGGTGCGTATGCCAACTGGCTGTACGTGGCTCCGCGTCTGCGCACGTACACGGAGGTAGCCAACAACTCCATTACGATCCCGGCTTACCTGGAAAACCGCTTCGGTGATGGCTCCCGGATGCTGCGCCTTGTCTCGGCACTCGTTATCATGATCTTCTTCACGTTTTACGTCTCGTCTGGCCTTGTATCCGGCGGTGTCCTGTTTGAAAACACGTTTGACATGGACTACCGTACAGGCTTGTGGGTAGTTGGCCTGGTTACCATCGCGTACACGCTGTTTGGCGGCTTCCTCGCCGTAAGCTGGACCGATGCCGTGCAAGGGCTGATTATGGTCATTGCCCTCATCATGGTGCCGCTCGTCACGATCTTGACCGTTGGCGGCGTGGGCGAAACGTTTACGACCATTCGCTCGGTCGATCCGTCCCTGCTCGATATTTTCAAAGATACAAGTCTGCTCGGAATTATTTCCTTGTTCGCCTGGGGGCTCGGCTACTTCGGACAGCCGCACATCATCGTCCGCTTTATGGCGATTACTTCAACAAAAGAAATTAAGAAAGCGCGTTCAATCGGAATGGGCTGGATGATTTTCTCCGTAGCTGGCGCCATGTTTACCGGACTGATCGGGATTGCGCTGTTCGCGAAGCAAGGCTGGACGATTGCCGACCCGGAAACGATCTTTATCCAGCTCGGTACTGTGTTGTTCCATCCGCTCATCACCGGCTTTTTGCTCGCTGCGATTTTGGCTGCGATCATGAGCACGATTTCTTCCCAGTTGCTCGTAACCTCCAGCTCGCTGACGGAAGACATTTTCAAAACGTTTCTCAAGCGCTCGGCTTCGGATAAAGAGCTGGTCGCCGTCGGCCGCCTCTCCGTCCTGATCGTCGCCGTCATCGCCTTTTTGCTGGCGCTGAACAAAAACGATACGATCCTCGACCTCGTCGGCTACGCCTGGGCCGGATTCGGCGCTTCGTTCGGTCCTGTCATCCTGCTGTCCCTCTACTGGAAGCGGATGAACAAATGGGGCGCGCTCGCTGGCATGATCGCCGGAGCCGTCACCGTCATCGTCTGGACGCGCTTCGATGTGCTGAAAGACTTCCTGTACGAAATGGTTCCGGGCTTCGCCGCAAGCTTGCTCGCCATCCTTATCGTCAGCAAGCTGACCAGCGAACCGTCCAAGGAAGTGGCTGCCCAGTTTGACCAGTACAAAAAAGCAAGCGAATAAAACTGGCCCAAGCAAAAAACGCCCACGCTTTGCCTCCCGTGCAAATGCTTGGGCGTTTTTTTCGTTGCGGTTAAAGCTTTGGCCGCTATTTGTCAGGCCCTCGCACGAGCAACCGTTGCTGTGCGCCAAGCTTGCTTACCCGCCCGCAGCGGTTCTTGTTCCGACAGATTCGGACCGCATGACAAAATTTGGCTGCGCCAAGCCGCTGGCGCCGTCTTAGCTGCACGTAAAAAAAGGCAGCCACGCCCGTCCCTTGCCTGACGAAAAGCGTGCGCTGCCTTCTTTTTTCTATCGCTTCACAAGCCGTTACTCCAGTTCCGCGGCCACGCGGTTTACCTTCGCTCCCAGCTCTTCGAGATCCACGGTCATATCCAGCGCGGCAAACAGCCCTGTGAAGTATTCGTTAATCTGCTCGACAACCCGGTTCCGCTCTGTCGCGACCATCTCGCTGAACAGCGCGCTGAACTGCTCGCCAAGCTGCTCGCTTCCGGTCGCGACGTAAGCCGCTACCGGCTCTTGCATGCGCTTTTCCAGCTCTTCGCGCAGCTTCAGCTTGCCGTCCTGCTCAAAAAAGTCTTTCGTGTTTTTGAACAGCCCAAGCGCTGGCTGGAATGCCTCAACAGACACCGGCAGCTCCTCGGCAAAGGCGAGCGTCTCGACCTGGCGCTGCTGGTACGGCGCCAGCGTCAAACCTGCTGCGTAGGCGTGCACGTCTTTTTGCCACGCGGAAACGAGCGCGGCTCCCTGCTTGCTCAGGAACTTTTCCAGGCGCAGTGTGGTGGCGCGCAGCTCCTGTGCCAGATCGTAGCTGATCGAGCGCAGCAGATCGGTCAGGCAGCCCTGGAGCGCCTGCTTCATGCTGCGCCCGTCTTCCTTGAGAACCGCCGGGTTAAAGGCGAAGTTGAACAGCTCGTTGAAGCGGAAAAACAGCCGCTGCTTGACGTAGTAGAGCAGTTCCTCGCGCTCTTTTGTCAGGTCGCGCTCGTACGAAGCGGTAGACAGAGCCGCTACGGCAGCCAACGCATCCGACTGGGCCTTGCTCGCCGCTTCCTTGCGGGCGAGCCGCTCGTCTTCACCCGACTGGGCCATGCGCATGAACTCGGTCAACGTGTCGTAAGCGCGGCGAATTTCGCCCATCGCTGCGTTCACGGCAATCTGTGTCAGCTCGTCGATCGTGAACCGGAGAAACGCTGTTTCAAAAGCGGCCATGCCTGACAGCTTGAACGCTTCCTCTGCCGGCATGAGCGGAGCGCCTTCTGCCGTTTGCGTGCGCTGACGGTATACTTTTTCCGCCGAAGCCGCCAGCTTGCCTTTTTCATGCATGCGCGCCAAAAGCGCCGTCTGGCTGGATACCGGATAAATGCGCGGCAGGCGGATGCCGCAGGTGAGCAAGTTTTTCTCTACGTGCGCAATGACACCCTGCAGCTCCTCTTCCGAAGCGGCGAGGTCAGCCGCATTGACGATGAAAAACATCTTGTCCATCTCGAACGTGTCCTTGACCCGGCCCATTTGCAGCAAAAACTCGCGGTCAGCCTGGGAAAACGCGTGATTGTAATACGTGACGAACAGGACAGCGTCCGCGTTTTTCATGTATTCAAACGCCACACCCGTATGGCGGGCATTGATGGAATCCGCCCCTGGCGTGTCGACCAGCACGATGCCCTGATCGGTGAGCGGGCAAGAGTAGAAAAGCTCGATGTATTCGGCAAAGCAAGCCTTTTCTTCTTTGGCGACGAAGCTTTTAAATGCTTGCATGTCCACGATCAGCTCTCCGCCCAGATGCGTGTCCATCTCGGGAAGACCTTTCGTGACGGCTTTCAAAAACGTGTAGTGCGGCTTCGCTGTCGGCGGAATTTGCGCCACGTCAATTTTGTTCAGTTCGGACAGCGCGCCTTCCAGGCTTGCGGCATGCAGTCCAAAAACGGCGAGCGAGCGCAGCACGTCCTGCTCCACCGCGTCTCTTTGTTTCAGCACCACGCGCACCGTGCCGTGCGGGTGCTCCGCGCTTGGCGGCATGATTTTGTTGATCGCCGCCGTCGTCGGGTTCGGCGATACAGGCAGGACGAGATCGCCCATCAACGCATTGGCAAAAGAAGATTTTCCGGCGCTGAATGCGCCGAACAAGGCGACCGTGAAGCGGTTGGCGGTCAGGCGCTCTGCCCGCTCCTGCATCGCCTGCGCCTGTTGTTGCATCCCTGGTACGGAAACGATTTCATGGCTTGCGCGGCGCAGCCGTTCTGCGGCCGCCACAAGTTTGTCTCGAAGCTGATTCATGATTCCTATTCTCCTTCACGCATGATTGCCTGCAATCTTTCTCTCGTGTTTTCTTCGCTCGCGGTGAGGCTTGCAAGCTGTTCATGCAGCGAAGCCATCTCGCGCAGGACGCCAAGGCGTTCGAGCTGTGCCGCGCTCTCCTGCTCGCTTTGGCTCTCCAGGCGTCCGACGACTTCCTCTATGAACAGAAGACCCGCGCGTCTGTACTCCAGCTTGATCGCGTTCGCGACGTCTGTACAGTAGTTCATCACATACTCGCGGGAAGCCGCCCCATCCTTGATGTGCTTGGCCAGGAACTCGCCCGTAATTGCGATCTCGGTCGCATGGACACGCGCGTGGTACTCCTCGTCGCGGATGTCATGCGCTTGAAGCTGCTTGCTCATCAGTTCCTTGAAATGGAAGTCGAGATTGCCCGCCACTTTTTCGCGGAACTCGGCCAACAGCGCTTCCTCGCGGCGCTGGCGCTCTTCCTCGGTCTTTTTCCCCGCAAACAAAAAGCCCACCTTGAAGCCAGGCTTGCGGCTCTCCAGGTAGCTTTGCGCCGCTTCGTTCGTGCTGTAGTACGTCAACCGGGCATTGTCGAGCAGCGAGCCCAAGTCTTTTTCCATCTGGGCGCGCGCTTCTGCTGTGCGGTTTTTCAGCGACGCCATGAGCGCCTCTGCCTGGGCAAGCGCGGCGGACACCCCTTGGGCATCGCGGCTATCTACGTCTGCCAGCTCCAGGCTGTCCAGCTTGCTTTCCAGCTCCTGACGCTTGGAGGCATGGCTGGCCTTTACCGCCTGGACGTGTTCCTCGATCAAATGCTCGGCAGCGCTGCGAACGCTTTTGCCTACCAGCTCCTCGCGTCCAGCGATCAGCGCCAGCAGCTTTTGCCGAAACTCCGCGTACTGGTTTTCCGGATGGTCCGGCTCCGCGAGCGAGGTGTAAAAAATGCCGTCGGGATGAATGTTCCAGGTCGCGAACGCTTCCTCCACACTTTCCTTGTAGCTCTCAAAATCAAGCTCAAAGTCAATGTGCTTGTCAATCATGTTCACAACCAGATAGACTGGCTTGCCGCGATCTTTCAAGGTTTTCGTAAAGTTGAAGTTTTCCTCTGCCTGGACGTGGTTGTAATCCATCATGTAAATGACGACGTCAGCCAGGTGCAGCGCGGATTCCGTCGCGATTTTGTGCGCGGCGTCGGTCGAGTCGATCCCTGGCGTGTCGAGCAGGCTGGAATGCTCGTCGAGAAGCGTTCCCGGATAGGAGACTTCTACAGACTCCACGGTATCTCCATCAACGGCAAACTGCTTGAGCTTCTCCATCTCCGTATCCGGATCAAACGTCACGACGTCGCCGTTCATTGTATAGACGCGAGCAGCTTTTTCGCCACCGCGGATCTTCACGACATTGGCGCTGGTCGGAATCGGATTGGAGGGCAGCAGGCTGACCCCCAGCAGCGTATTAATCATCGTGGACTTCCCTGCGGAAAAGTGTCCACAGAAAGCGATGTTCAGCTCGGCTTTCCGCGTTTTTTTTGCAAGCTGCTTCAGCTTGGCAGGAGTCGCTTGATCTCCCTGCCCGGCCATCGCTTGCGCCAGCTCTTCCCATGTATGCGCGAGTTTCGCAAAGTCTGTCTCCCGAACCAAAACTTGACTGTCAAGCACTACGATTCCACCCTTCTCCGTCTTTCCTACTCTCTCTACTACTCTCTATTCTACCATGCCGAATGTATCATACCTCATAGGGTTGTTCAATTCTTTGTGCGAAAGTTTGTCGTGGAACTTTCATCCGCATAAATTCCCTTTGTTCTGGAAAAAATCGCACTAACATGCTATTCGCATTTTGAACGGGAGGGACTTCCATGATGCGAAAATTTTTCGCCCAGCGACGCAAAAAGAAAACCTCTCCCCTCATGCAGCACATGCAGCAGTCACAGCCACAGCTTGCCGGCAAAAAGCTGTCCAGCAGCCTGCAGGAAAACATGGACCTGTTTCGCTCCTTGCTTGGCAACCCTCACGATCTGCTGATCCGCAGCTTTCTCATCGGCAACAGCAACCATCCGTGCGCCGTCATTGCGATTGATGGTCTGGCCAATGCGGATATGCTCCATGCGCAAGTGCTGGGCCATATCCAGTTGATGATCTCTACCGCGGAAAAAACCGTTCCTACTGAACCAGATGCGATCCTCAACCTGCTTTTTGATGAGGTCTTGTCCGTTGTCGAAATAAAAAAAGAAACGTCTCTCGCAGCCACCATCGACTGTATTTTGTCCGGAGATACCGCCATTTTTGTCGACGGCACGAGCGAGATCATCCTCATTGACAGCAAAGGCTGGAAGTCCCGGGCCATCGAGGAGCCCGTCTCCGAAGGGCTTGTGCGCGGTCCACGCGACGGCTTCACTGAAAGCATCCGGGACAACACGGTGCTGATCCGCAGAAGAGTAAAGGACCCGAGCCTGCGCTTTGATAGCACCCTGGTAGGAACGCGCAGCAAAACCGAGCTGATCGTCGCCTACATCGACAATATTGTGGATCACAATTTGGTCAAGGAAGTTCACCGCAGAATCGCCACCATCGACATTGATGAAGTAGAAGAGTCAGGGTTTATCGAGCAGTGGATCGAGGACGATTTTCTCTCGCCCTTCCCCCAGGTGCACAATACGGAGCGCCCGGACAAGGTGAGTGCCGCCCTGTTTCAAGGGCGGGTCGCGATCATGCTGGACGGCACGCCGATGGTACTGATTCTCCCCGTCACGCTCGGTCTGCTCATGCACTCTCCCGAGGACTACTACGAGCGTTGGATCGTCGGCACACTGACCCGGCTGTTGCGTTATTTGGCCGCTTTTTTCGCTGTATTTTCGCCGTCGCTCTACATCGCCCTGGTCACGTTTCACCCTGGCCTGATTCCGTCCGATCTCGCCTTCTCCATTGCCGCCACACGGGACGGCGTTCCATTTCCGGCTTTCGTGGAGTCGATCATGATGATTACGACGATGGAGCTGTTGCAGGAGGCGGGGCTGCGTCTGCCCAAACCGATTGGCCAGACGGTCGGCATCGTCGGCGGTCTCGTCATCGGCGACGCCGCGGTATCAGCCGGGATCGTCAGCCCGGTCATGGTCATCGTCGTAGCGCTGACAGCGATTTCGTCCTTTGCCATTCCGTCGTACCACCTGGCGATCGCGTTTCGCATGATCCGGTTTTTCGCCATGTTTGCCGCCGCCATCTTCGGGGTGTACGGCGTCGTGCTAAGCCTGATTACGATCATCATCCACCTGTCCAATCTGACGAGCATCGGCCATCCGTACCTGGCTCCGTTTGCCCCGCAAATGCCCAGAGACTGGAAAGACTTGATTTTGCGCGCGCCTGTCACCTTTTTAAAAGACCGTCCCGAAGTCCTGCACCCAGAAGATGAAATCCGAATGAGAACAGGGGACTCCAAATGAGTGCACAAACCTTGCCAGATAAAATGCTCACCAAAAATCATATGGGTATCAACATCGCCGCGGTTACGATCGGTGTCGGCATCCTGACCTTCCCGCGCGGGCTCGCCAAAGCGACCAGCGGATTCGACGGCTGGATTTCCGTCGTCATCAGCGGCCTGATCGCCTTTCTGATCGGCTGGCTGCTCGCCAAGCTCGCCGCCCGCTTCCCCAGGCAAACTTTTTTCGAGTACACCTCGATGATCGCAAGCAAGCCGGTCGGCTACGTCCTGACCTTGCTCGTCTGTCTGTACACGATGCTGTTCGTGTCCTTCGAGATTCGCGCGATCGGCAACATCGCCAAGCAGTATTTGTTTTACAACACCCCAGTCGAAATGATTACGTTGAGCTTTCTGTTGATCGTCCAGTATGCCGTGGCGGGATCGCGCATCTCCATGCTGCGGCTCAACCTGTTGTTTTTGCCAGTCGTCCTGGTCGTGATGTTTTTCGTCTTGCTGTTCACCTCGCAATTGATCGAAGTCGAAAACGTTCGCCCCTTTTTCTCATCCGACTGGCGCTCCTTGCTGGACGGCTCGCAAGCGGTGGGGCTTTCCTACTCCGGGTTCGAAATCATTCTCTTCTATACGATGCTGATGAAACGGCCAAAAGACGGAACAAAGGCCATGGCGCTCGGGCTGTTCATCCCGGTGGCCCTCTACTTGACGATCTACATTTTCGTCATCGGCGTCTTTTCGGCCGAGGTCGCCAAAAACTTGACGTACCCGACGATTGATCTTGCGAAAGAAGTGGAAATTCCCGGCGGTTTTTTCGAGCGGGTCGAATCGATCTTTTTTGCGATCTGGATCATGACGATTTTCGATACGTGCATGATATGGCTCGATATCACGATCCTCAATTTAGCGTCGATGTTCCGCAACGTAAAAAAAATGGTCTGGATCCTGCTCTTGTCGCCGATTATTTACTTCGTCGCGATGCTCCCGCAAAATCTGGTCGACTTCTTTACGTTTGCCGACTATGTGACGTATTTCGGAATGATTATCGTCTACCTGTGCCCCATCCTGCTACTGCTGCTCGCCATCATCCGCGGGGTGAGGGGCCATGAATAGGCGTCTTACTCTGGCCTGCATGGTCGTTCTCCTGTGCACGCTGGTCACGGGCTGCTGGGACCAGGTGCAGATCGAGGAACGCGGCTTTGTCGTCGGTGTCGCCATTGATGCCCCCCGCTCCAACGAGGCCGAAAAACGGGCTGCGAAAGAATCGCCGGGAAAACCACGGGTCAAGCAGCGCTTCCTCGTCACCCACCAGCTCGTCATCCCTGGCGGACTGATCGCAGGCAACCAGGGCGGCGGTGGCGGACAAAACACGACGAACGAAGCGTTTCTCAACCTCTCCTCGGAGGGGGATTCGCTTTTCGAGGTTTCCCGCGAGCTGGCTACCCGAACCAGTCGCGCTCCGTTTTACCAGCACCTCAAGATTCTCGTCATCTCGGAAGAAGTGGCCCGCTCCGAAAACGGCTTTGCCAACGCCATGGATTTTTTGCTGAGCGATCCCGATTCCAGGCGAAGCAGCAAAGTCTTTATCTCCAATGGCCCGGCCAAAAGCATTATCGAGGTCAAGCCGAAAACGGAAAAGCTGCCCGCGCTCTACATCAACTCGATTGGTGAAAACATCGATCGAAATGCGCGCATGCTTCCCGAGGTCAGAGTGGGAGATGTTCACGAGGAGCTGCTCAACCCGTTCAGCTTCGTCATTCCGAGAGTGCGGGCGGAAAAAAACGAAATCAAAATGGCGGGCAGCGCTGTGTTTTCCAATCGCAACCAAATGGTCGGCTTTCTTGGCGAAGAAGAAACCGAGGGCTTGAATTTCTTGACGGGGAATATTAACGGGGGACTGTTAAAAGCCAAGGTCAAAAACGATTTGGTCGTCCTGAACATCCAGGGGACGAAGCATTCTATCGTACAAGATTTGCGCGACAAGCAGCACTTTATTTTCACGATCCAAATCGAGTGCGAGGGCATTTTGGCAGAAGCCTACGCGCTGATGGATTTTCTCAGCAAGGAAGAGACGAAGAAGCTGGAGCAAGCGTTCGCAAAAGAAATCGAGCGGATGTGCCGGGATACGATCCAGAAAGTGCACAAGGAAATGAAAGCCGATGTCATCAAGCTGGGCAGCAATATCCGCCAAAAAGACTACTCGCTCTGGAAGCAGATCCAGCACGATTGGGAAAAAGGGCAGCGCCTGTACGAAAAGAGCGAAATCCACGTCGAAGCCAAGGTGTACTTGCGAAATGTCGGCTCCATCAACCGTTCGGAAAAAGTAGAAGGAAGGTGACCAGCATGATGAAATATTTGGGCTCGCTGCCCCCGTTTCTCACCTTTGGCGGCGCGCTGCTCGCTTTTTTGATCCCGTTTTTGTTTTACACGGCCAGCAACAAAATCCACGAGTGGGGGGACCCGCCCTGGAAGAACACCAAGAGGCCAAGCTCATAAAAAAAGGCACGCCTGGCGTTTTGTCAACGAGCGTGCCTTTTTTTGTTGCAACTGCGCTGCTTGTCCTTAGTTTTCAGCCAACAAATCCGCGAAAGCCTTCGCGTACGCCGGCAAATCAGGCGGACGGCGGGAACCGACGATGTGCCCATCGACGACCACCTCTTCGTCGACCCACACTGCCCCTGCGTTCTCCATGTCATCCTTGATGCCAGGCGTAGAGGTCGTCTTCACTCCGGCCAAAATTTTTGCCGAGGCGAGCACCCAGCCCGCGTGGCAAATGTGGCCGATCGGCTTTTTCGCCTCGTGCATGGCACGGACAAACGAAAGCACCTCCGGATAGCGGCGAAGCTTGTCCGGCGCCCAGCCACCCGGCACGAGCACGCCGTCGTACTGCGCCGGATCAAGCTCGCTCAATGCCTTGTCCACCTCGCACGGCACGCCGTATTTTCCGATGTAGGCGTGTCCCGCCTGCGGCCCCGCCAAATGGACAGTCGCCCCTTCCTCGCGCAGCCTCAGCACCGGGTACCACAGCTCCAAATCTTCAAATTCGCTTTCTACAAAGCAGACTACACGTTTTCCCGCAAGTCTCACGATATCCGCCTCCTTTTTCTCTTTGCATAGAAGAAGCTTGTCTCAAATTCATAATAAAGAACAGCAGTGACATTGTTAAGCAAAGACTATTTCAAGTGCGCAAAGTCGTACTTAGTCAGTCGCAATCCCCTTTTTCCTGCAAAAGAATGTCTATTACATTCCCGCCAACAGGTCCATTCCATATATTCACTCTCCGTCAAATATTATCCTCAAGCGCTTCGTGCGTCAAAGATGAAAACATGCGAAAGAGCGAGAAAAACGAAGAAAACATTAATGTATTGAGGAAGGGATGATATTGCTATATTTTTTTGCTTTTTTTACACTGTTGTTTTTTGTGGGGGCAATGAAAAGTTTTTTTAGTTCTATTGAGTCATTAAAGAACTCTAATATTGCTCGATTTAATAAAGCAGCAAACACCTCTATAGTGTTTGGGGTTTTGTTTGTCCTCTTCCTGCTGGTTACAATAGCTTTTATCTTTATGACACTTCAGTAGAAGATATATGGTTCCTAAAGTCAACTCTCATCGTTGACTTTTTCTTTGTCCATTTTCACTAATTTGTATCTCAAAGCGGCGCCCGAAAATGAAAAAAGTGAGAAACAGGATTTGCTCGCTGTTCCCCACCTTATAACAAAAACCATATGTATGGATTGCTGGTGCCGGTAGAGGGACTTGAACCCCCACGGTTTCCCTCACGATTTTGAGTCGCGCGCGTCTGCCAATTCCGCCATACCGGCCCGTTCGTGTGCATCATGGTCGGGAAGACAGGATTCGAACCTGCGACCCCTTGGTCCCAAGCCAAGTACTCTACCAAGCTGAGCTACTTCCCGATTTGCTCACACGACGTTGCTCCACTTTGTTCGACAAAATCTGCAAAGTGCCGCAACACTTACGTATTTTACAGGCAAGTCGTCCCAAAATCAAGACCGGATTTTAAAAAAATGTGGCTACCAGTTCCATACGGCAATCCTGCCCAACTGAAAGCGGTGCAGCTCAGGCTCGGCACGCAGCTTCTCCAACTCGCGAATCGGTCCTGTGACGACGGCGCCATAGACGGCGATTCCGTTTTCGCGCAAATAGGCGAGACGCTTGTCGTCATACACATCGAACTCATCAGGCGCATAGGACTGCATCCATTCCAAATCAGGAATGAGCTGATTGGTCGCCTCCTCCACCGATTCGGGCAAATCCATCGTCGTCTCGTAGCTCATGCTTCCTCCCTCGCTGTAGTGAACTGCCGGCCTCAGCACCAGGTGCGGGACGCGGATGGTACTGCCGCTTCGCGTATGCGTCGGCTGAAAGGTTTTCAGCTCGCCTCCGTACACGGCCATCTGCAGCACAGACAGATCGTACTTTTCCAGCAGCTTGAAGAGTTGCAGCGGCTCGTACGGCTGCAGCGTGGAAAACGCCATCTCCGCTACGTAGCCGTCCTCCATATGGGCGAGCTGCTCCCACAGCTCGTTCTGCTCCTCGCGCACTTCCAGAGGCTTTTTGCCGAGCAGCGACAGCGGCAGGGCAAAACGAAACGTTCCGTCCCGGTCGTCGAGCTGCTTTTGCTGATAGTGGATGTCGTACGCAAGCTTGCCCCAGAGCGGCTTTTTGACCGTCACCGTGCCGACGACCTCCTCCCACTTGCCAAGCTGCTTGTACAGGAGAAGCGTCGTCTCTTGCGTCAGCCAGGGAGACAGCGACACCGGCGTGTGCCCCGACTTGTTCACCTTCAAGCCCGGGTAATGCGTCTCGACCAAGGTCGCGGCGTAGCGGACCAGGTCGTCCTCCTTGCCCAGCTTCGCATAGCCGATCTGAATCACCAGCATGTAGAGCATGTACAAAAACCATATGGCGAGCAATACTTGCGCCATATTTCTCCACAGCGCAAACCGCGACCGCCAGATCAGGCGTCGCGCCCTTTTTTCGTCCCAGACTATCTCGGACACATCAAGCCTTTCGCGCAGCTTGTCATCCTCCATCGTCCATTCCTCCTTCCACTCGCTTCTCCCACTCGCGAAATTTTTTTCGCGCCCGGTGCAGCGTGACTTTTACCTGATCGAGGCTCATCGCAAGCGTCTCCGCCAGCTCCTGATAGGAAAATTCCTCGATCTCGCGCAGGTAGAGGATCGTCCTCATCCGCTCGGGCAGTTGCTGCAAAATCCACTCTGCCCGCTGCTTGTCCTCTTTTTGGCGATACATCGTTTCCGGCTCATACGTGCGCGAGGACGCGCTGAACAGACGGCGGATGTTTTCCAGCATGCTTTTTTCCGACGTTTGTTTGCGCAGCCAGTCGATGTACAAATGCCGCGCCACTTTGTAGAGCCACGCCCGCGCCTGTCGGGCATCCTGAATCGAGAGGGAGAGCATGGCACGGTAAAACGTCTCCTGCAACAGCTCCTCGGCCACCTCGCGCGAACCGCACATCCGGTACAAATAGCGGTACAGCGGCTGCTGGTATTCGGCGAACCATTCGCTCCATAGTTGTGCCTTCATCTCCCACCTCCCTTTCATACAAACGAAGTCAGGCGCAAAATGTTACCACTTCTCTCCAAAAATTTGTTTTCCCTCCCCCACGCTCACCTTCGCCGGACCCTCCTTCTCACCCGCTTGCATCCCCGCACACAAGGCTTGCAACAGCCAGGCACTATCCGGAAAAGCTGTCCAGGCCGATTGAACGGATAGTCCAGCGGATGGCGGCCTACCACGATCCAGCGCCCATCCGGCTGCTTTTTCAACTGGTAGACAAGAAAAAAGCGGTCGCTCGGGTCAAATTGAAACCAGACAGCGAGCGTCACGCACCTCTCGCTTTTCTTCAAAATTTGTGATTTGACAATCGGCGCCGCACCGATTCCATCTCCTACCGGAACGGCCAGCCGTCCCTTGATCCGTCTCAGATCGAGGTTGCCGATCACGCGATTCGCGAGGCAAGGCGTCATGAACCGGGTCAAAAACCGACGAATTTTGTTTTTCGAATTAAACCGCTTGGGCAAAATTCTGCCCCGTTCCCCGACTCGCCGCTGTGCCGAAAACACAATGGTCCAAAAAGCCTGCTCCGCCTGCCGGACAACCCCTACCCACTTTTTCTTCATCACCCATTCCTCCCCTCCTACAAAGGTATGCAGCCTGCGCTGCAAACGGTTGGGCACGTGCCTTTTCATACATAATCGCGGCCAAACGGGAGAAATTATAACGGTGTGCCAAACCAATCTTCTGCCCAAGGAGGAACTGACATGCCAACGCAAATCAACACTGATTCGCTGAAAAAAGCCGAAGTGGCGACCACTCTCGCGAAAAATATGATTACGCAAGCCATCGAGCAATCCGCTGCCAATCCGCAGCTCGCCGAGGAAGCGCTGAAACAGGCTTCGCAGGAAATTGCCCAGGCGCAAACAATGGTGTCGCAGGTTCAGTCCACGCTGCAAACACAGGGGCAAGCGCAGCAAGGCCAATCCCAGTCGTAAGCATACTGCTTCGCAAAAAGGCAAAACAGGCAGACCGGATGCTATCGGGCTGCCTGTTTTGCTGCCAATCAAGGGCAGCCTATTGCTCGTCGGCCCTGCTGTTCTGCCATGGCAAACAGTCGTCTCGCTGACGTACAATGATCTCATCACGATCAAGAAGGTACATTCAAAAAAGCGAAAGAGGCGATGTCATGCAGCCATTGACCGGAATCAACCATTTCCTGTTTTCTGTTTCCGACCTGGAGCGTTCTTTTTGTTTTTACCGCGATGTACTCGGCGCCAAGCCGCTCGTTCGCGGCAGAAAACTGGCCTACTTCGACTGGAACGGCTATTGGCTGGCGTTGAACGAAGAGCGCGACATCCCCCGCAACGAAATTGCCCTGTCCTACACCCATATCGCCTTCTCCGTTGCCGAAGAAGCCTTTGCAGACTGGAAGCGCCATCTGGAGCAGCACGGTGTCCACATTCTCCCCGGCAGAGAGCGCGATGAGCGGGACAAGCGCTCCCTCTATTTCACAGACCCCGACGGGCACAAGTTCGAGCTGCACACAGGCAACTTGCAGGATCGTCTCGCCTATTACCGGGAAGCAAAGCCGCATATGACGTTTTTCGATTGATAACGCTTTCGATCTTTTTCATAACTTACATAAACATTTCACAAATTCCCAGTAGTTCCACAGGTTCAATTCTTCCTTAAATGGTATAATCAGGTAGGCAGTTTGACCTATTTCCATTACAGCAACTGGCCTCTTCTGCGTCAAGAATCGGTCAGTTTTTCATAAAAAAGCGGAGGGATTCTATGTTTGGGAAGCGTTGGGCGCGATCACAGACTGCCCCGATTCAGGAAAGCGATATTCAGATGACCGAGCAGTTGCGAGCAAAGGTGAACTTTTTGCAAATGAACAGCGAGGATCTCAAACGACTCGCACAAATCGAACCGCTCATTACCGAGCATCTCGATGCCATTACTGAGCGTCATTACCAGATGCTCGGCCACTATGCGAATTTGATGAAAATCATTGAAGCGAATACGACAGTGGGCCGTCTTGCAGGTTCTTTTCGCCATTACCTGCAATCGCTTCCCGACGCCCAACTGAACGAAGCCTATGTAGCAGGACGGGAAAAAATCGGGGAAGTCCACAGCAAAATCGGACTTGCCCCGGAATGGTACACCGGCTCTTACATGCGGCTGTACGAATTTTTGATTCCCGCCATCGTAGACACGTATGCCAGAAAGCCGGACGAGTTGTCCTCGACTTTGCTGGCTTTAATCAAGCTGCTCACTCTCGATTCCCAGATCGTTCTGGAAGCGTACCAGGAGGATAACGATTATAAAATCATTGACCGGCTGGGGAATGTCCTGGAGCTGGTCATGCAAATCGACAAAATCAAGCATGTGCTGGATACTCTCGACACAACCACGATGGAGGCGGGTAATGTCAGACAGGCGGCCGAGCAATTGTCAGAATCGGTGCAAAAAGTGGCCCAATCCGCTGTCCAGGTAGCAGAAAATGCCTCTACGACCATGGAGCAGGCTACTGCGGGCCAACAAATCATTCAGACGTCGCTGACAAGCTTCCTGTCCATGGCGGAGGAATTTGCGGAGATGCAGACAAAAATCTCCTCCCTGATGAGTTCCATCGAAGCCGTCTCCCAGGTGGTGCAGGTGATCCGCAGCGTCGCCGATCAGACGAATCTGCTCGCCTTAAACGCGTCGATTGAAGCCGCTCGGGCAGGCGAGCACGGGCGAGGTTTTTCCATCGTCGCAGAAGAAGTGCGCAAGCTCGCCGAACAAACCAAGCAATCCGTGCAAAGCATCTCCGGCACGATGGAAGCCGTCCGGCAAGATGCCAATCAGGTGAAGGAAACAGCCGCGCTGCTCGGCGTCCACTTCACCGACAAAGCGACGCAAACACGCGAAGCTATCGAGCTGTTGGGAGAGATTGTGCAAAATGTCGAGCAAGTGGGGCATGCGACCGGACATATCGCTTCTTTGACAGAAGAACAGTCGGCCTCTACCGAAGATATTTACATGCGCATATCCCAGGTTGAGAGCAATATGGAGCAGATTTTCAACCACGTCTCCCACGCCGGAAAAAACATCTACGAAATCGGGGCAGGCATCAACAGCCTGCACAAAGGCAGCATCAGCCAGGTGGCCCGTCTAAAAACGAAGCACAGCCTGCGCATCGTCAAGACCGATCATCTCCTGTGGAAATGGTGGGTGTACAACTTCCTGCTCGGCTATCATACGATCGAGGAAAAGGATCTCGTCGACCATCACCGCTGCCGCCTGGGCGTCTGGTACGACGAAGCGAAACAAAACCAGGCGATCAGCTCGCTTGCTTCCTTCCGCCGACTGGCAGAGCCACACAAACGGTTTCACGAAGCTATCCGCCACATTTACACGCTCGCTTCCTCCGGCAAGCAAAAGGAAGCGGAGATGGCCTTTGCCGTCCTCGAAGCGCGTTCGGACGAAGTGCTCGCCTGTCTGGATGATCTCGCTTCCGAGCTGCAGGTCACTTCCTGACGTTTCGCCGTCTGCGGCGCTTGCCCCGTTTTCTGGACGGAGCCGTCGTTGGCTGCGCTACACGCACCCCAAAGGCGCGCATCGCCCTGTGGATCGGAAACGTGATCGACAGTCTGCCATCGGCGGAGCCTGCGAAGTTGACCGCGGCCGCGTAATTGTTTGCCGTCAGCCAGACCGAACCGGAGTCTCCCGGCAACGAAATCGGCGCCGCGCTTCTGATGACCGTCTGGTTGCGGAAGCGGATCGTTCCCAGACCGCCGTAGTCGCCGTAATCGACGTTGATGTCCGTGTGGGTGGATTCCACGATGCCACTGACAAAGCCTGTCGAGCGGCCGACCTTTTTCAAGCGGCTCCCTATAGCGTAAGAGTGGACGTAGCCCGGAACGGTGCCGATTTTCGCATAGCGCGGAGCGAGCAGGTCGTTCGAAGTGGGAATGCTCAGTGCCGCATCCATCTCATTCACTGCATTTTTCCGCAGCCGGACGAAGCGGTACAGTTGTCCAATCCGATCGCGCCCGGAACGCCCGCCATCCGCCCCTCCCGGCTGGATCGTCTCGGAATAGCCGCCCGAGTTGTTCCGGTTCAAAACGTGGTTGTTGCTCAGCAAAAAACGCTGGGCGCGGCGGATCGCTCCTGTCACGATCAAGCCCGCAGTCCCCGAAGCCCCGGGATATCCGACGCTTGCGCCCGCTATCACCGGACGGATTCTCCGGCGATAGTTGGCAGTCGAGCGCAGCTTTTGATGGCTAGTGCATCTGCCGGAGGTAACCGTCCGCACGGGAACCGCGACGTGCGACGTAATTCTCGGACTTTTCCCGCCCTTTTTCCGTTTGACGGCGACACAGCTCGGGCAGCCTTTTTTCACCGCCGCGCTCGCGTCCAGCGTGTACAGTACGACGCAAGCTCCTTTTTTGCTGTTCTTGCCGTTTACATATCCGACGCCGATCCCCATGACACCAGGCATCCGCTTCCACCTCTTCACCAGGTGATTCTTGGCTCTCAACGCTTCTCGAAAGGTAGCCATACACTCATCTGTCCTTCCCAAGTGATTTCGTACATAGCCATCCTATGTCCGACTTGGCCAAGACCGTTGGACGCTTGCCAACCTCGCGAGAGCCTTTTTTATGAGCTGGCTAGTGGATGCGTTGCTGCGTTGCTGCCTTGCTACTGCCTTGCTACTGTCTTGCTACTGCCTTGCTACTGCCTTGCTACTGCCTTGCTACTGCCTTGCTACTGCCTTGCTACTGCCTTGCTACTGCCTTGCTACTGCCTTGCTACTGCCTTGCTACTGCCTTGCTATCCTGCTTTCCCCGCCTCCCATTTCCACAAAACCTCACTTCCCCGACAAACATGTCCCATGCGACCTGCCCCTTATCGTTCGGTTGCAATTTTTCGGATGCCATCGTCACTTTGTAGAAGCGAAAAAACCGCCATCCTCTGCACGCAAGCGAGAGAATGGCGGTTCATGTATGAGTGAAGCTGTCGAAGCTTTGGTTAAGCCGATCAGGACGCTTCCGAGATCGTGCTTGGCACGGCAGCCTGGTTGACTTTTTTATTCGTATGCACCAGCAAAATGTTCAACACAACCGCTGTCAGCGAGCCTGTCACGATACCGTTTTGCAGCATCATTTTCACCATGGTCGGCAGTTGGTCAAACATGCTCGGCACAGCGGCGGAGCCGAGGCCGACCGCGATACTGCAAGCGGCGATCAGCAGATTTTCATTTTGGCGAAGATCTACGTGCGACAAAATGTTGATTCCGGATGCGACTACCATCCCGAACATCGCGATCATCGCGCCGCCCAATACGGCATTGGGGACGACCGTCGTCAGCGCAGCCAGCTTTGGCAAAAGCCCCAGCACAACCAGCAATCCGCCAGCCCCGATCATGACGTCGCGGGTTTTGATCCCCGTCAAGGAAACGAGCCCTACGTTTTGCGAGAAGGCAGTGTATGGGAACGCGTTGAAAATGCCGCCCAGAACAATCGCGATTCCTTCGCCGCGCAAGCCTTTGACGACGTCCTTGTCCGTTACTTTCGTCTCGGTTACTTTTCCGAGCGCAAAATAAACGCCAGTCGACTCTGCCATACTAATGATGTTGACCAAGATCATCGTCACAATCGCCACAATCGAAAATTGCGGCGCGCCGAAGTAAAACGGCTCGACTACGCTGAACCAGGACGCTTCCGCCACGCTGGCGAAGCTGACCATGCCCATCATGTACGCGACGACTGTCCCGACGACAAGGCCGAGCAAGACGGAAATCGCGCGAATAAATCCGGTAAAGAAGCGATTAATAAACAAAATAATAGCCAATGTTCCGAGCGCGAGCAGCAGGTTGCGCGGAGAGCCGAAGTCCGGCATGCCTTGTCCACCGGCGGCGTTGTTCATCGCCACAGGAATGAGCGACAGACCGATAATGGTCACGACAGAGCCTTGCACCACGGTCGGGAAAAACCGCAGCAGCTTGCCAAATAACGGAGCAGCCAAGACGACGAACAGACCGGAGACGATTATCGCTCCATAAGCCGTGGCCAGATTGCTCGTAGAGGCAATCGCGATAATCGGACCTACGGCAGTAAACGTACAGCCAAGCACAACCGGGAGACGAATCCCTGTGTAGCGCGTCCCGATGACTTGCAGCAACGTAGCGATCCCGCACGTGAACAAATCGGCGGCGATCAAGTAAGCAATCTGCGCAGGAGTCAGGTTCAGGGCCCCGCCAATGATAAGCGGTACGACGACAGCACCCGCATACATCGCAAGTACGTGCTGCAGACCTAAAGTAACTATCTTCTGTTTGGATAGCATGAGGTATTCTACTCTCCTCTAGTAATAGGATTTAGACACGGACAGTTTCCGCTTGAATGAACTGAATGCCCTCTGGAGACATGGACGCGATGCGCGCCAAAGACTCAATGCGGACACCCGCTTGCTCCAGCAATCTACGGCCTTCCTGGAAGCTTTTCTCGATCACGGCTCCGATGCCGACCAGGTGAGCGTTGGCGTCTTTAATAATCTGGGTCAACCCGATCAGCGCAGCCCCGGTCGCGAGAAAATCGTCCACGATCAGCACGCGGTCATCCGGCGACAAATACTGCTTGGACACGCTGATCTGATACGTTTCCTGGCGGGTAAAGGAGTGGACAGGAGCCGAGTACACCTCTTCTGTCAGCGTCACTGCCTTTTTCTTTTTCGCGTACACAAAAGGCACACCCAAAGCGAACGACGTCGCCAGCGCAAAATGAATGCCGCTCGCCTCGATCGTCAAGACTTTCGTAATTTTCTCGTCGGCAAAAAGCTGGGCGAAACGCTCGCCGATCTTCATCGTCAATTGGGGGTCTACCTGATGGTTCAAAAACGCATCCACCTTCAACACGGATGCGGACAGCACCTTGCCGTCTTGTACGATGCGTTCTTGCAATTCTTTCATGTTTTCTTCCTCCTCCATCAACTCTAGCGTGCCAGCAAACGACGCTAGTCCAACCAAATGAGAACACTTCGCTTCGCCGAGTTGTTCGGGCGAACGGCGCTTGTCCTTTTTGTCGATATCCACTTTTCTGGATTCCATCGACGAAAAAAAAATAAAGCCCCGAACGGACAGGTCACAGGCAGGCTCAGGTGATAAAACCAACGCCAAGTGAAACTGTCCCTCGGGGCTTTTCTCCCTCAGGTATAACACGCCACAAAAAAGCGTGTCAGCGTCCTTTCGACCAGACGACCCACTTTCTCCTGTCACATGGAACAGGAAACAGCGATAAGCGCAGTCGATGGAACGCGATTTCACTCGTAGTCAGGTGATTTACGGTCACCCGGTAGAAACTGTTGGGCCTTATTCCCAAAATTATACGAGCACTTCGTATGCGGTTTATCCAGCACGATTGCTGGGTCTTGCCCCAATCTATCACAACTGGCTTGCTGGAATCAAGCGTAAATTTCTGAAAGTCGAGCCGCGCGCTTGCCCTGTCTCCAAACGAAAAGAGCCCCCGGTTGTCCGAGGACTCTTGCGTTTTATCGCTTCGGCTTTTTGCTTCGCGCTTGCATGGTGATTTTTTTCCACTTGTCCTTCTCTGCTGCTGCCAGCCTTGCATCTTCCTTGCGAGCCAGATGGGCCAGTTCGCGCTGAAGCTTCAAATAGCTGTCGAAGCGAGCTTTTTCCAGCGAACCGTCCTCAATCGCCGCCCGAACGGCGCACCCTGGCTCCCGCCCGTGCTGGCAATCGTTGAATCGGCACGCTTCCGCCAGTTGCTCGATATCGTCAAATGCTCCGCGGAACCCCTCATCCGCTTCCCATAGCTGCAGCTCGCGCATGCCCGGTGTGTCGATCATGAGAGCGCCGTCCGGAAGCTGGAACAGCTCGCGGTGAGTAGTCGTATGGCGGCCGCGATCGTCTCCCTCGCGCACTTTGTTTACTTTTTGCTGCTCTGCTCCGCTCAGCTTGTTGATTAAGGTAGACTTGCCGACACCAGAGGACCCCATGAGCGCCACTGTCTGGCCACACCCCAGGTACGGGGCAAGCTGTTCCAGCCCTTCTCCCCGCTCTGCGCTGACTACGTGCACAGGCACGCCAATCGCGACGCTTTCTACGTCCGCGATGCGCTGCTCCAGATCGTCGCACAAGTCGGCTTTTGAAAGCACGATCACCGGATTGGCTCCGCTTTCCCAGGCGAGGATGAGATAGCGCTCCATCCTGCGTATATTAAAATCGTTGTTTAAGGCATTCACTAAAAATACGGTATCGACGTTGGCAGCCACGATCTGCTCTTCGACGCTGTCTCCCGCAGCTTTGCGGGAAAACTTGCTCTTGCGCGGCAGCACTGCATGAATCGAGGCTTTCTTTTCCTCGGGACGCGCCGTGATGACGACCCAGTCTCCTACCGCCGGATAATCCTCGCGGCCAGTCGCCTCATAGCGCAACTTGCCCGTGACTTCGCCCAAAAGCTCGCCGTGCTCGCTCAACAGACGATAAATGCGTTTATGTTCCAGCGTGATTCTGCCCACGCTGTAGCCTTGCTCGGCATAAGGGGCGAACAGATTGGCAAAATGCTCATTCCAGCCCAAAGTTTGCAAAACAGATTGATTGGTTGTGTGATTCAAAACGGATTCCCCCTGCAAATGGTTGTATGATTGGCCCTACGCCAAAACCAGTCGCAGTCGAATCCTCATTTTTTTGAACGGTGCTACTGTTCGCTTGAAAGGAGGATTCCTGCGACGGACGTTCCTACACTCTGTACGAATTTGATGTTTGCCATAATACATCTCTCCTTTTTCAAGCCCGCACCATTCATGGTTTGGAATCAACTTTTTCCCAATCATTGTAACACATCAGGAGGCATGGAAAAAGCCTCAGTCTCCACCTCCACCGCCGCCTCCGCCTCCGCTGTCTCCACCGCCACTGTCGTGGCTGCATCCATATCCATCCGAGTCGTGGTGGCGATGATGGTGATGATGGCCGCTGTCCACATAAAAGGCTCCGCCACTGTCTGAGGACGACGAATACGAGCGTCTCCTTCCGCTCTTTGCGACGGCTCTGATCGAAAAGAGAGTCACTGCGATTACGAGAAAAACGACGATGAGAATAACGTACTCCATCAGCGTCCACGCCCTCTCCGCCCCTAAGGGGAATACTGTGTTCACTTTCATTATACCACAAGCTGGCTAACACTTTTGGAACAGGATGGGTGAAAAGGATGGCGTTGGTGGGGAGGGGAGCTGACTGCCTCGGGGTCGGGGTGTCAGAGGGGCAGCTTTTCTGGCTGTCTGGCTGTTCGGTTGCACGGCTTTCCGGCTTTCCGGCTTCACGGCTTTCCAACTGTCCGGCTGCACGACTTTCCGACTGTCCAACTGCACGGCTTTCCGACTCCCCGGCCGTTATGACTTCCGCTTCCGGCCGCCCGACTTTCCGACTTCCTGACTGTCCAGCCATCTAACCATTTGGCTGACTTCCCTGCCCTTCCTGACCCTCGCGACCTCCCGTGACCTGCCACCTCACCCCACAAACTGCCCGGCAACTGGCGCGAGCGCCAAAATGCCGGCAATCGCGAACACCCGACAAGCCTTTCTCGTATAGCAATACGCCTTGAGCTGCCCCTTATCCTCATCCAGCAAAAGAATCCGGATGATTCGCCTGCTCGTCTGGCCCCGCTTGTTCAAATAAATGATCTCAACCGCTTGCTGTCTGTCTCTGTACTTTTTCAAATCCGCCAACACCAAAGCTGTCACCGCCTCATGAAAAGACATGATTGATTGGACGCGCAGCCGTCGCCCCATGCCTAGCTGCTGTTGAAAACATCCTAACACAAGAGAACGCATGTTCGCAAATTGATTTTTTTCCCTGCTTGCTACCGGGATCGTTATGGCTGCGTCCTCTTCGGCTCGCGACAATTGGATGAGCCTCTTTTCAAAAGAGACGGTGCGGTATTGCACAAAAAAGCCCGGCCACCTTTAGTGGCCAGGCTGCTATTTCACTTTTTCCTTCGAATTTAGAACCAACTTTTTTAACAACGCATCGCTTTCTTTACGTTCAGCCTCGGTTACAGACGGTATGGCAAGGATACCTTTTGCGACATCTTCAAGCTTCTCCATTCGAAGATCGATTAAAAACTTGTTTCCCATATTGCCATCCTCCTATCCAAAGCCTGAACCAATTCAAAAGCTGACGGCGGCGGTATTACAATTCTGTGACCGATACTCTGTGCACGTAAAGATTGAACTTGAGACTCCCACGGCTAAAGCCGCAAGCCTTCCACCTTGCGGTGTACGGGTGGGATTCTTGAATGACTAAGCGTTCGCAGTCCATTTCTGTTTTGAACAGCCTTCAAGATGAGGACATCTCATTGCCCCTCCTAAGACAGTGCATATAGCATCTTAGGCTGATTGACTGTTACCATCAATCACAGGTGCATATCGAATGTTCATAGCACCGACTAAATCACGATGTTTTTCGAATCCACATTTGCATTTATACTTACGGTCTCGTGCCTTATTCTTCTCAGAGCATTTAGGGCATGTCTGACTTGTGTATGCAGGATTCACATGCTCAACTCTAATACCAACTAAATTCGCTTTATATTCAATGAACTGAGACAGGCGATAAAATGACCAAGTATGCAGATTCTTTTCGTTTTTACGGCTTGTTCTTGCCGTCTGTCTAATATTCGCCAGTTGTTCCAAGCGAATGACAGAAATTTTATTGTCTTTTGCAAAATTTACGATAGCACGACTAACCTTATGGTCTTGGTCTTTCATCCAACGTTGTTCTTTATCTTTTGAACTACGAATCGCATTTACCTTTTTCTTTTTGCCTAATGCTTTGCGTTCAGAACGAAACTTACGCTTCATGTACTTATTTTGTCTGCCATTCCCAAAGAAACGTACCTTTTCATCATCTGTTACAGCAACGGCAGGAACTTTTAAACCCAAATCAACCCCCATGACTTTTACTCCTGTTCCTTCCATAGTAGGTATGGTGACAGAAATTTGGGCAATCCATTTATTTGCTTTCTGTGTGATTCGAAGCGTACCTAATTTGTGTTTTAGCAAAGCAAAGTTACGGTTGTCTTTATCAACTAACAAAGCACGGATAGGTGTTTTAGTTACCTTGCCGTCAATCATAATCGGCATGGAAATGTGCGTGAAATCAAACGAATAGTTTTGATTGTTCCAAATGCAGACAGGTTTCTTCAAAACAGGAACAGTAGTGAATTTGCTTTTCTTCGCTTTCTTAAACACACTTTTCGCGTCCTTGATAGCTTGATTTTTAACGGCACTTGGCAAAGAAGCAGAAATATCCTTACTCGACTTCTTTGTGCTTTTCTTTTCAGCAACCATTTCGGAAACGAGAGTATTGATAGTGGAGAGGTACGTTTGACTCATCTCACGCAAAATAGAAGCCTGTTCTTTTGTTGGAAGCAATTTCACTTTGACTGTGATGGTCTGCGACATGATTTTCACCCCCTTGTTTTCTGTTGTTCGACATATCGCTTTATCGTTTCACTTGCGGTAGAAACGAAGTATGAGCGTGTCCACAAACTCGGCAAATGCCGAAGATGTGGAAACCACTCCTTTCATTTTTGCCATCATATCCGCAGGGCTTAATGATGGGAGTGCGTTGAGAAACATATGCGTATGGTCTTTGTCGCATTCAAGAGCAACAATCACAATTTGCAGTTCCTCACACCCTTCATGTACCAACTCTTTGAAGCGTTGTTCTACATCTGCTTGCAGAAAAATCTTTCTTCTGTACCGAGGGCAGAACACAAAATGGTAGTTTAATAATGAAAGGGTTGTGCTTGTTCTTCTGTATTCGTTCATACACCTATCGTATCAGTTCATTTTATATACTACAACAGATGAACAACAAAAAAGAGTGGAATTTTCAAATACTTGAAGTACCACAAACCTTCGATTTATTCGTGGTACTCCGTATTTGACCTCACTCTCATCCCGCCCCTAAAGGGGGTGCTATCGCACCGTAGCGGGCTTTCTTGTTCGGAAAATCTGTAATGTTCAATGAGATTCGTCTTTGCAAAAAATGCTACCCAGCCACCGAATCCTAAATCAAAACTTTTTTTGCACGCAATGGCAAAAAGATGAGGGCCAACACCAACAAACTCTTTTTTTGCGCTACCTATGTTCCATAGGGCGCTTTCTGCCACATATACATCTACCCACAGTTCGTTTGGCTCCAAGGATATTAAACCTTGAACCGTAAGCTTATATACATCGCGCGAACTACTCTGAAACTCTTTGCGCCAGTTAACGCCTGCGCAGCACCCGCCCGAACACCGCCAGGATCGGCAGCAGTAGCAGCGCCGCCGTCAGCAAGGATGCGCGGATCGACAGGCGGTTTCCGATCCAGCCGACTGCTGGTCCTCCTGCCGTCTGTCCAAACGCGTTGGACTGGCTCATCATCGACAGGACGGTCGCCCGCACGCTGCTTTCGATGTTCAGGTTCAGCCACGTGTCGTACAGCGGGTTGATAAGTGACTCGATGGCTCCGATCAGCAGCAAGGTGGCCAGCGCCCAGCCAAAATCAGGAGCCATGGCGAAGGAGATCAACGCCGCAATTTTCAGCGCGGTCAAAACGAACATGCCGACAATGACGACACGCCCGTTGTTGACATCCAGCCGCTTCTCGGCAAAGCTGACCGCGAACAGCCCGAGCAGGCTCGACAGGGCGGCAATGATGCCGAACCACATCGCCATCGAAATGCCCGCAAGCTGCGGGAAGCCAATCTCGGAAATCAAGTGCGCTTCCCGCAGGCGGTCGTATCCCTCGGAAGCTGCGCCCGTAAACAGCGTCACAAGCAAAATCAACAGCAAGATCGGCTGCCTGCGAATGACGTGTGCGCCAGACAGCCACGTCTGGGCCATTTCCCGCCAGTGGGAAGCGCCTCGCTCGCGCTCCCTGGGCGTAAAGCCCGTCTCCTGCATGAACAGGATCAAAAACACGCCAAGCCCCAAATAGATCAAGCCCCCGACCAGATAGGGCAAGTTTGGAGCCAGCGTGGACAGCCAAACGCTCAGCCCGATTCCGAGCATATTCGCCAGCAAAGAGTAGCGCTTCGCCCGCATGAAGATGCTCCCGAGCTTTTCTTCCCCCACCTCGTCCGCAATCCAGGCCGTATCGGCCCCGCTGACGAACGTGTCTCCCACGCCGAAAAACACTTGGGCAACCAACACCCACATAAACGCGGAGACAAACGGCAAAACACCATCAATGGCAGGCAAAATACCTTGCAGAACAAAAGCCGTCCCCAGCAAAAACATCCCGATAATGACAGACAGACGGCGGCTGTACGTATCCGCCACCACGCCCGTCACGCCCTCGAACAAGAGCACGGACAGCTCCAGCACCATGCCGACCAGCAAAAGCTCAAACGGATTCAGTCCCAGCGCAGCAATGTAGTAGAGCGCGTAGGTCGTAAACATCGTCGCGTTGGCGAGCGACGTCGCAAATCGTTTCGTCATATATACATGCGTTGCATTCATAACCATGGAAACAGTCTCCACCTCTTTGGGCAGATGACACGTTCCGTCTTTCCAGCCGTGATGCCGCTAGATTACTGCTCGTTATCGCGGAGAAAATCCGCACGTGCCACACTGCCACTCGTATTGTTTTCCTACTCTTGTGTTCGCTTGCGCCAATTTGATTGTGATTGACATTATTTAACACCTCCGAAAGTAATTAGCCTTCATTATAAAGTGATTCCGGAAAAATAGGTAGAGAAAAAATGAAAAATGCCGTGCAGCATATCGACTAGCTGCACGGCATTTCCGCCGTTTGGTTTTACGCTTTTTTTCTAAACAGGCTCACAATGGAGAGCAGAAGCGCCAGTCCGGAGAGCACCAGTGGCAATGTGTTGCTGCCGCCTGCACTTGCCGCCGCCTGATCTTGGGCTGGGCTTGCCGCCGGTGCAGCAGCGTCGTGCCCGTGATCGTGTCCGGCTTCCCCAACGCCCGCTTTCACTGTAGTCACGGACGCAGGCGTCTTGGAATCCTTGTCTCCGGTCCACTCCACTACTTCGCCATCCGCGTAAGTCTGATACGCTTTCCATGCGAGTGCACCTTCCTCTTTCGGGTTCGCGCCCACGAAAGCGAACTCCATGAACTCATGCGCCTTGATGCCGCCGTCTGTCGCGGTCCAGACGAGTGCTGTGTTCACGCCGTCCTTGTCTTTTTCAAACTCGTAGCTCCAGCCCGGAACTGGCTGTACGGTGTTCACTTTCACTCCAGCCGGAAATTCCAGCTTCACTTTTACTGTGTTGACGTCCTTTTCCACAGGTACGCGAACGGTATATTTTTCATAAGAGCCGGTAGTGGTTTCTTTCGGATAGACGTTGACGTGCGCTTGCGCCGCAGTCGCGAGCGTCAAAACTGCTCCTGCCACCAATACACTGCTCAGCCATTTTTTCATCTTCATGCAAAAAAACCTCCTAGTTTGTCGCCGTTTGTTTTGCGGCTTGTGTGTTTGTCGTATCATTCATGTCAGTCGGATAGTTGGTCTGGCTCATCCAAAGCCCTGCCAGCACAGCGACGATACCGAAAATGATTTCCCAGCGCAGCCATTTCATGCGCAGACTGCCGTTCGCCCGCCAGCGCTTCGTTTGCCGATAGGCGAGCGCGAGCATGATGCAGACGCTGACGATTTTGGCGTAGAGCAAATAGCTCCAGGCAAGCGAGCTTTGCCAAATGAGCGCCACATCGGTCTGCACGATCAGCATGAGCACTCCCGTCACGACGGCAAGTACGGCCGCCGCGGCAACCAGGCGCAAGAAGAAGGCCTTGAACGGCGCATTGCCCCGCTCTGTTTCTTTTGCCACCAGCAGCAGGTAGACGAGCGCGCCAAGCCATAGCGCCACTGTCAGGACGTGCAACAGCCGCAGCACGATCGACAGCCAGACAGGAGCAATCCCCCAGGCATGGCCGCCAAAAGCTTGCGCGCCAATCAGCAGTACCCAAATTCCCGCGTACCAGCCAGATACCATGTTCGGAATAGCCAATAGCAGCAGGAGCAGAAAGGAGACGATCAGCATGACGGCAAACGGAGACTGCGCGAGCAAATGGCTGTCAAACTGCCACAGGGCTTGCGTCAAGGAAACGGCCGTCAACGATTCGTCGTACAAAAACCAGAGAAAAACAAGTCCCACGAGCGCAAGCGCCCAGCCGATCTGCCTGCCAATCCCGATCAGCGCCCGAAGCGTCGGCAAACCGTAGCGCTGTCCTCGATCGGCAATCAGATACAAACCGCCGCCGAGCAAAATAATCCCTTGCGCAAGGTAACGATAGACGATCAAATAATTCGTATCCGTCTGCTTTGCCCCGGGCGGCACCACGACCGCGCTTTTTTGCCCGATGGAAAAGGTCAGGCGCTCCTCAACCGGATGGCCGTCTTCGGATACGACCGCCACGATCACCGAGTACGTCCCTTCCGCCAAATCCGCCGGCAACTGCGCATTCACCTGCGAAGCATCTCCCGGCTGCAAGGTCGGTCGCTGCATTTGTATTTCCTTGCCGTCCCAGTCAAACAGGCGTACGGTGACGAGATCCGGCTCCAGCGTCTCGGTAAAGCGCATGGAAATTTGTCCCGGATTCGCCTGCAGCACCTCGCCGTCTTTCGGAGTGCTGCCCATCATGCCTGCATGGGCATAGGCCGAATTGGTTCCAATCGCAAGCACAAGAAAAAAGGCCAGCGAAAGCACGGTCCATAGTCGCTTCATGCTGTGCATCAGCCAATCACCTACTTCCTTCGCCTTTTCGTCACTAATCCTATCAAAATCGTCTGTGAATCTGTATGGCTACATCGGGCTATCTGCTGTGACGATTTTTTGAAGCAGCCGAATATACCAGCAAAAAAAGACACCTACGAGTAGTTTTTCCCGCGTGGTGTCTTCTTTTGCTGCACGTCTATGCATTACTCGTCGCTTTGCTGCTTGAGGAAGCGCAGAATGAGCTCGTTTACCACTTCTGGCTGGTCCATCGGCGGGATGTGGGCCGAATCTGTCAAAATGACCTTTTCAGCCCGCTCGATCCGCTCAGCCAGCTCGTCAGCGATTTGCAAAAAGTCGATGTAATCGCGTGCTCCCGCAATGACCAGCGTGGGGGCCTTGATTTCCTCCAGACGCTCTTTTGGAGGGGGAGTGAGTCCCACGAGTCCTTCTCCAAAAGCAGGCAAAGAAAAGGCGTTTCGACTCATGCTTGCAAACAGCTCACGCGCTTTTGCCCGCTTGGTATTCGCCGCACAGCCAGGTCCGTCAAACCACATCCGGGTATTCTGCTCCAGCGCTTCCTCTGTCTTTTTGGCTTCCAGCAGTTGATGAAACTGTTCCATATCCCGCAATCTCTGCTCGCTTCTCGAATGGCCAAACAGCCCCGACGAGATCAAAACCAGACTTTTCACCATTTGCGGGTACACAAGCGCAAACTCCTGGGCTACCATTCCCCCAAAGGAAAGACCCGCCACGTGTGCTTTTTCGATGCCCAATCCCGCCAATACAGCACGTACATCATCGTATAGCGTAAAAGGCAAATTCGTCGCAGGTGTTTTGCCAAAGCCGCGGAGGTCAAAACGAATCACCTTGTACGATTCCGCCAAAGCCGCTACCTGCTCATCCCACATCCTGTTGTCCAGATTGAACCCGTGAATCAACAGAAGCGGCTCGCCTTCCCCAGCCATTTCGTAGTAAAACCGCGTTCCATTCGCTTCCAGAAAGCCTGAATCGACTGCTTGTCCAGTTTCCATATTTTTCACCTCTCCTTCCGTCTACTATCTCATCTCTGCTTCTTGTTTGTCCAACCAACGCTGCACAAGCAGAGCTTTCGCAAGCAACCGCTTGCTGCTTTACAGTAGAAACAAAAAAACCGAGACGGGATTTCTCCCAGCCTCGGTCTTCGTTGTTACCTGCCGCTCTTCATCTCTGTCCAGTAGCGGTCGTATTCTTGCAGCGTATCGCCGACGTCGACCAGCCACTCGGCGCGGTCGATGTCCGCTTTGTCCAGGAAGATCATCTTGTTGGAACGGTATTCTTCGCTGTGCAGCGGGTATGCTTGCTCGTTCGGGTTGCTGTAGCCGATGGATTCGTAGTTTTTCACGCTGACCTCAGGGTCCATCAGGTAGTTGATGAACTTCTCGGCCAAGTCTTTGTGCTTGGCTCCTTTTGGAATCGCCAGCGTGTCCGCCCAGATCGTTGCGCCCTCTTTTGGAATGACGTACTCCACATCCGGGTTTTGGCCGTTGATGATCGCAGCGTCGCCAGACCAGACCGTACCGATCCACGCTTCCTCCGCGATCATTTTTTGCTTGATGTTGTCCGTATCAAAAGCCATGACGCCCGGCAACATTTTTTTCAGGTCCGCGAACGATTTTTCCAACTCGTCCTTGTTTGTTGTGCTGTTGGAAAAGCCGTTTTTAATCAAAGCCATCCCCATGACTTCACGCGGGTCGTTCAGCATGATGACGCGGCCTTTGTACGCTTCGTTCCACAGATCGCTCCAGCTTGTCGGGGTTTCTTTGACGTACTTCTTGTTATAGGCAATCCCGGTAATGCCCCACGTGTAGACGAGCGAGTACTTGTTCTCCTTGTCAAAAGGAGGCGTCTTGAACGTGGACACGATGTTTTTCATGTTCGGGATGTTCTCTTTGTTCAGCTCTTCCAACAGGCCGAGCTGAATCATGGTCGCGACCATGTAATCGGACGGCTGGATCAGGTCGTAGCCCGAGGCGCCCGCCTGGATTTTCGCCAGCATTTCCTCGTTGCTGCCGTAGATGTCGTAGTTGACCTTGACGTTGTACTTCTGCTCAAAATCTTTAATGACGTCGAGGTCGAAGTTGTCGGCCCAGGAGTAGATGTTCAATACTTGCTGTTCTTGCTCGGACGATGAGCAGCCGACTGCTGTCACCGCGAGGACGGCGGTCAGGGCGCCGATCATCATGGACTTGAAACGTTTCATTTTTTCTTCTCAACCTCCAAATCGGTATGGGATGTTTTTTTCGGTCGACTAAAAATGAATCTGACCGTTTTTGGAATCCTTGCGGCGGAACAGCTCGGCGATGATGACCAAAAGCACTGTGCTTACGATCAGCAGCGTCGAAAGCGCATTGACTTCCGGCGACACGCCTCGCTTCACCAAACCGTAAATGTATAGCGGCAAGGTGGTCGAATTCGGACCAGCCACGAAGAACGAAATAATGAAATCATCCAGCGATAGCGTAAACGACATTAAAAAGCCGGCGACGATCCCAGGCATAATCAAGGGCAGCGTCACATGGCGCAGCGTCTCCCACGGGGTCGCGCCCAAATCTTGTGCGGCCTCCTCCAGCTCCTTGCCCATATCGGCGAGGCGGGCGGAGATGATGACCATCACGTACGGCATGGAAAACGTCACGTGCGCCATAATCAGGGTCCATTTGCCAAGCTCGATGTGCGCTTGGCTGAACAAAACCAATAGGGCCAGTCCCATCATGATCTCGGGAATGACGATCGGCAAGTAAATCAGCCCGTTGACGATGTTGCGCCAGCGCAAGGAATAATGCTTGATCGCAAGCGATGCGGCCGTGCCGAGAACAGTCGCCAGCACGCTGCTGATGACGCCGATCGACAGGCTGTTCGTCAAGGCCTGCATCACCTGCCGGTTGTCAAACAACGATACATACCACTTCCAGGTGAATCCGTTCCACGTCGCATTGATGCGCGAATCGTTGAACGAGTAGAGCACGAGAATGGCAATCGGCAAGTACAAAAAGACGAGCATCAGCCAGGAGTAGCCGGTCAGCGTATGTCTGCGCCATGTTTTCATGCTGCTCCCTCCTTCGCTTCGCCCGCTTTGGCCGCGCGGAAGTAGAGAAGAATGAGAAGCATCGACAGAAGCATCAGCACGATGGACAGCGCCGAGCCAAACGGCCAGTCACGCGCCGAGAGAAACTGGTTCTGGATGACGTTTCCGATCAGGGCTGACTTCGCTCCGCCCATCACATCCGGGACGACGAACATCCCGATGGAGGAGACGAACACGAGAATTGATCCGGTGACGACGCCTGTTTTGGTCATCGGCAACGTCACATGCCAGAACGCTTTCCACGGAGTCGCCCCGAGGTCGTAAGCGGCTTCCAGCTTGCGGCGGTCCATCTGCTCCAGCGACACGTAAATCGGCAGCACCATGAACGGCAAAAGCGTGTACACCATGCCGAGCAGCACCGAGCCGGAATTGTACAACAGCGGCAACGGTTCCGTGATAAGCCCCAGCGACTGCAAAATCGTATTGACGACGCCTTGCGAGCGCAGGATGATGACCCAGGCGTAGGACCGGACGAGGAAGTTGATCCAGAACGGAATCATCACCAAGAGCAGCCAAATTTGCTGCGAAGACTTTTCCAGCCGGGAGATGTAGTACGCGAGCGGATAGCCGCAGACGATCGACAAAAACGTCGTCAGGATGGCGACCACCAGCGTGTCCGCGAAAATTTGCCCGTACAAAGGGTCCAGGATGCGAATGTAATTGTTCAGCGTAAACTCATAGACAACTTGCCCGTATGTGCCTCTTTTTAAAAACGATAACAGCGCAATCAGGAGCATGGGCAGGACGAAAAGCACACCCATCCACAAAAGGGCGGGTGCCGCGAGCAGTTTTACCGGCTTTTTGTTCAACAAGTCAGGATCACCTCGTCCGTCTGCGCCCAACCAAGAGCTACCCGATCTCCCACCTTCCAGTCCAGGCCGTCGCCCGCATACTGATGCGCCATTACCGTCATGTCCTGGCTGTCCAGGCGGATAAACACTTTGCGCAGGTTGCCGAGGAATACCGCGTCGGTAATCGTCCCCTGCTTCTTGTGCTTCTCAGGCTCCGTATGCGGCTGATACAGCTTGATCTTTTCCGGACGGACCGCTGTGTTCGTGCCGTTTTCGCGGAAAATGTTGTTCTCGCCGATAAACGTAGCGACAAACAGCGTTTGCGGATGGTTGTAAATCTCTGCCGGGGAAGCAATCTGCTCGATCCGTCCCTTGTTCATGACCGCGATCCGGTCTGACATCGCCATCGCTTCTTCCTGGTCATGGGTGACGTAGATGAACGTGATCCCGAGGTTTTTTTGCAGGTTTTTCAGCTCCAACTGCAAGCTTTTGCGCAACTGGTAGTCCAAGGCGCCAAGTGGCTCGTCCAACAACAGGACGCGCGGATTGTTGATAATCGCCCGGGCGATCGCTACCCGCTGCTGCTGTCCGCCAGAGAGCTGCTTCGGCGTGCGCTTTCTCAGCTCGGTCAGTTGCACGTACTGCAACACTTCCTCCAGGCGCTTCTTTTGCTCACTGGCACTTACCTTTTTCATTTTCAATCCGAACAAAATGTTTTGCTCGACAGTCATGTGCGGAAACAAGGCGTATTGCTGGAACACCATGTTCATGTCCCGTTGGTAAGGAGGCACATGGGTGAGCGGCTTCTCGTCGAGAAAAATCTCCCCGGAGGTCGGCTCCTCAAATCCAGCAATCATCCGCAAAAGCGTCGTCTTGCCACAGCCGCTCGGGCCGAGCAACGTCAAAAACTCCCCTTCTTCAATGGAGAGAGAAAAAGAGGGGACGACGATGGAACCGTGAAAGCTTTTTTCAATTGAATCCAGATGAATAATCGTTTTCATTCTGTCATCTCACCATATGTCATTATACTCATAGCAATCTAGGTAACTATATCGTGTTAGCTGGTTTTTGTAAACAGTTTCACCCGCATTGGCCCCTGATTTTTTTTGCAGATCGTCCTCCAGACAAAACCGAACAAAAACAAGACGGAGCAGCACCAATGTTCTCTGCTCCGTCGCCTGTTCGGACTGCCCGCTGCCCGCTACAGCGAAGGCGATTTTGGCGTGCGCCCAACCTGTGCTGCGCGCTGTTTGTTCCCTAGGAAATTGGTCCCGACTACGCCCAAAATAATCATGAGAGCGCCGAGCAGGTGGTAGTAGGCGAGCTGTTCTTGCAGGAAAAGCGCGCCAGCCGCAATCGTCACGATCGTAGATAGGTTGTTGAATACACTCATTTTTGACGCTTCCATTTTCGAGAGGGCAAAATTCGTCATGAACGACGTCACCAACGAAGACAGCACCCCCAAGTACAAGATTGCGATGACGAACGGCGAATGGCTGAACGGCACGAAAAAGGCGGACAGCGTTCCTTCCGAGCCGTGCCGGATCAAAGCCAGCGCATTAAATGACACAAAACCGATAACCGAAACCATATACGTTACGTCTATATAATGGAAGGCTTTTGTCATCTTCTTGGCGAGCACGCTATACCCGGCCAGCGAAAGAGCCGACAGCAGGATCAAAACCGTCCCGATGCTGTCGCCCATCCCCACCCCCGCTCCTTTCATCGCGAAAATGAACACGACGCCCGCGACAGACAGGAGCGTGGACAGCTTTTGCAGCCAGGTCGACGTCTCTTTCAGAAACAAGGCGGCCATTATCATCGTGAAGATCGGCACTGTCGCCGTAATAATGCCCGCCTCCGACGATGTCGTGTAGACCAGCCCGAACGTCTGCAGCCCGAAAAAGAGCGCCGGATAGAGCAAGGCAAGCGGCAGAATGGACAACATATCCCGCGGCTTGATCGACAGCCGAATCCAGCCGCACACAAGCGGAATCGAAGCTGCGACAAGCGCCACCGTAAAGCGGTGCGCCATCGTATCAAGCGGACTTGCTGCCGTGAGCGCCATTTTGACGAATAGAAAAGACAGGCCGACGATCAGGGCATTCAGCAGGGCAGCCAGTATCGCTTTTGGTTGATCTTTCAAACAAATCTCTCCTCAATCGTTGCATATGCAACTGTTCTTCTTGCTTTCATAGTAATGTGGCGCCAATCGTGCTACAATGCAAAAAAAGCCGATCTGTACCGATACACAATCTCGCAAGCCTCGCCTACCAGGACGGAGACAAGCTGCCCTCCATCCGCGAGCTGTCTGCCCGGTATCAATGCAGCAAAAGCACTGTCATTTCGGCTTTGAACGAACTGGAAAAGCGTCACCTCATCTACTCGGTAGACCGCAGCGGCTTTTACGTCGTGAAATAAGAGCGGGAAGCCGAGCAAAAGGATACAGACATCATCGACTTTGCCACCTCTGCCCCTGATCCGGACGTGTTTCCCTATCTCGACTTCCAGCACTGTATCAATAAAGCGATTGAGACGTACCGCAACGATCTGTTTCTGTACGGCACTCCCAAAGGCTTGCCGACGCTGATCCCCGTGATCGCCAGGCACCTCGCGAACCATCAGGTGTTTGCCAAGCCTGCGAACATGTTCATCACGGCAGGCGTTCAGCAGGCGCTGTCCATCTTGTGTACGATCCCGTTTCCGAACGGCCGGGAAACCGTGCTGATCGAGCAGCCAAGCTACCACCTGTTTATCGAATATGTGCAGTTGCACAAGCTTCCGGTAAAAGGCATCCGGCGAACGGCGCAAGGGATTGATCTGGACGAGTTGGAACGACTGTTTCGTACAGAAAAGATCAAATTTTTTTACACGATGCCGCGCTTCCACAGCCCGCTCGGAACGACGTACAGCCGCAAAGAAAAACAGCGGATTGCCGAGCTGGCGCAGCAATACGACGTCTACATCGTGGAAGACGACCATATGGCGGATCTGGAGCACGACAGCAAGGCAGACCCGCTGTTCGCCTACGACCGCTTCGGCCGCACGATTTATTTGAAAAGCTATTCCAAGATTCCCAGAGAAAATATATTGAAGCTAGACGTATCCAACGTCAAGGAAGAAGCGGTTGAAAAAGGAATCAATCAGTTGATGGCGGTATTGCATGCGATGCGGTTATAATGAAGAAAGGTAAAAATCCGGCGCGAGCTTGATTGGCGGTTCGCAACATGACTCTACCCATTTTTTCCGCCGCAGCAGGCGGATTTTGAGAGATGGACAAAGGAGAATGAAATGGTTCAGAACGTTTTAGATTTTTTGATGGAATACGGCATTTGGGGAGTCGTCATCCATTCTTTTGCAGACGCCATCATCTTCCCCGTTCCCGTGTTCTTTCTGCAGGTTTCATTAAGCCTGATCGATCCATCCTCGGCTTTATGGATTGCTACGGCAGGATATATCGCCTGTCTGCTTGGAACACCAGTCGGTTACTATCTCGGCAAACTCTTGGGTCACTCTGTCCTGTACAAACTGCTCAAAAAAGAATGGATTGACTCGGCGACGGAGATGTTTCAAAAACGGGGCGAAGTCGCCATTTTTGTCGGCTCGTTTACGCCGATCCCGTTCAAAGTGTTTACGATCTTGTCCGGCTGTCTGAACTACCCGCTCTGGAAGCTGATTGGCTACGCGGCCATCGGAAGGGCTGTCAAATTTTACGTCGTCGGCTTCCTGTTTTATTATTATGGGCGGATGGCGGAAAACATGGTCGGTCATGTCTCCTTGTACGTGTTTTTGCTGATGATCCCGATTTTGTTGATAGGACTCCTGGTGCGAAAAATTCGGGCAAAAAGACAACTGCTGCATACGGTGAACAAGCAAGCGGGAAATGACTGAATCGTCCGCAAGCAAAAAAGAACCCCCCGGCAAAAGAGGCCACTGAAAAAGTCTTTACTTACAAAGAAGGTACAGTCCCCTCATTTTTGAGGCGGCTGTACCTTTTTCTATGTATACTTAAAGCATCACGGCGAAAGGGTTGAAGCCCCATGTTCCAGCCACAGATCTCATTTGCGTTTAGTCCCTACACCGCACTCTATGACCTTGTTGTCCCTAAAGATAACATGTTGCGCCAAATCAATGAACTTGTGGATTTCTCCTTTATATATGACGAATAAAAGGGAAATGCAGTAACAAAAAAGCGACACCTGCCAGGAAAAACGGAACAGGTGTCGCTTATTTTTTTACAAAAATCTCAAGTCACCGGCAAAACCTAAGTTCTTCAGCGGCCTCGGCAAAAGGGGTTCTTCTCGTTTCGGGACCTGCCGTCTGGCGGGTCTTTATGCTTTTTTCACGCGAATGCGGTCTTCCTCGACATCGACTACGATCGAGCGCACATCCGCTTCCTCCATCACCAGGTCGGCGATGCCGTCCTCTACGTACTGCGAAATGACACGGCGCAGCGGACGCGCCCCGAATGCGGGGTTGTAGCCCAGCTCTGCCAGCTTTTCCTTGGCGGCGTCTGTAACGGCAAGCTCCATGCCTTGCTCTTTCAGATTTGCCATGACATCTTGCAGCAGCAGCTCGACGATTTTGACCAGATCGTGTTTTTCCAGATGAGCGAAAGAAATGATCGAGTCGAAGCGGTTCAAAAATTCCGGCTTGAAGTACGCGCCCAGCGAGTCGAGCACGGTGCCAGGCTTAGGCGACTCTGCTCCGAAGCCGACGGAGATTTTGCGCTCGGTCACACCCGCGTTGCTCGTCGCGATAATGACGGTTTCCTTGAAGTTCACGGTGCGGCCCTGGCTGTCTGTCAAGCGGCCGTCCTCCAAAATTTGCAGGAACATGTGCATGACGTCAGGGTGTGCCTTTTCAATCTCATCGAGCAAAATGATGCTGTACGGGTTGCGGCGCACGCGCTCGGTCAACTGCCCTGCTTCCTCGTGGCCCACATACCCTGGTGGCGAACCGATCAGCTTGGAGACGGAATGCTTCTCCATGTACTCGCTCATGTCGAGACGGATCATCGAATCGCGCGTACCGAACAGCTCCTCGGCGAGCGCCTTGGACAGCTCGGTTTTCCCTACGCCAGTCGGCCCGACGAACAGGAAGGAGGCAATCGGTCTGTTTTTCGGCTTCAGTCCGGCGCGGCTGCGGCGAATCGCCTTGGCGACCTGTTTGACGGCTTCGGACTGACCGATCACTTTGGCTTCGAGATGCGCCGCCAAATTTTTCATCCGCTCTTGCTCGTCGCTTTGCAGCTTGCGGACCGGAATGCCTGTCTTTTGCTCGATCATCTCCTGAATGTCTGCCACTTCGACCTGCACGCGATTGGCCGCTCCATCCAGTTGATCGAGCTTGGCGAGAATTTCTGCTTCCTCGTCGCGCAGGCGGGCTGCTTGCTCGTAGTTTTCTTGCTCGGTCGCGGCTTTTTTCTCCTGGTTGATTTGCGCCAGCCGCTCATGCAGGTGGGCGGTGTCTGCCCCGGACGAACGCAGGTTCAGGCGCGAGCCCGCTTCATCCATCAGGTCAATCGCCTTGTCAGGCAGGAAACGGTCCTGAATGTAGCGGTGCGAGTATTCCACGCAAGCCCGGATCACGTCGTCGGAGTAGGAGACTTGGTGGAACGCCTCGTACTTCGGACGCAGCCCTTGCAAAATTTCGATGGCGGCTTCCACTGTTGGCTCTTTGACCATCACTGGCTGCAGGCGGCGCTCCAGCGCAGCGTCTTTTTCGATGATGCGGTACTCTTTCAATGTGGTAGCCCCGATCAACTGCAGCTCGCCGCGCGCCAGGGCAGGCTTGAGGATGTTGCCTGCGTCCATGGAGCCTTCCGCAGAGCCAGCGCCTACCAGCAGGTGAATTTCATCGACGAACAAAATGACGTTTTTACGCGCTTGCAGCTCGGCGATGACTTGCTTCATCTTTTCCTCGAACTGCCCGCGAATCCCTGTGCCCGCTACCAGCGAAGCGACGTCCAGCACGTACACCTGCTTGTTTTTCAGCTTGGCAGGCACTTGCCCTTCGGTAATGCGCAGCGCCAGTCCTTCCGCAATCGCCGTCTTCCCTACCCCTGGCTCCCCGATCAGAACCGGGTTGTTTTTGTTGCGGCGGTTCAAAATCTCGATGACGCGCTCGATTTCCTGGTCGCGTCCGATCACCGGATCGATCAGCCCGGCGCGCGCCGCATCGTTCAAATTGCGGCCCAGCTCGTCGAGAATGCCGCCGCGGTCCGGTACTTGCGGCTCTTGCGCTTTAGGCTTGCCGCCCTTCGCTTGCGCCTGGGCGAAGCCTTGCAGGAACTCGTCCAGACCGGAGAAGGAGGAAAACGGAGTGAAGCCCATGCCCATGCCGATTCCCATTTTGCTGCCCAGCTTGGCGTGGCATTCCTTGCAAAGCTGGTAGGCTTGCCGGTTGTTTTGCACTTGTATATGAACGGAAACAGTTGCTTGTCGTTGTTTGCAGATTTCGCATTGCATGTTTTCATACCCCCAAAATGTTTATTTTGGAATGTTGACGTGCACGTTTTGATTCCCGGAAGGTTCAGTGTCGTTTGACCTTCTCTGACCTTCGATGACTTTATTATAGTTTGACCTTCTTTGACTTTCAAGAGGGTTTCTTTGGATTTTGCACATAAGCTTGGGAAAAGCTAAGCAGGACGCAGGTTCGCTATTGCCTCGCCGAAAAACCCTTCCTATAATGATCTTGAGATTCGTAAAAGTCAGGAGGCTTTTCACTTGAACACACTCGCGTATGGACTCCTGGGGCTGGTCGCCCGCACGCCCAGTTCTGGCTACGATTTGATGCTCCAGCTTCAACCATTTTGGCAGGCCAAGCACAGCCAGATTTACCCGCTGCTGGCCAAGCTGGAACAGGAGGGCTACCTGGAGTTCACTCGCATCCACCAGACGGATCGTCCTGATAAAAAAGTGTATTCGATTACAGAAAAAGGGCAGATCGCGCTGCAAGTCTGGCTCAGTGAGCCGGCAGCAGAGCCTGTCGTCCGGGACGAGCTGGTCCTGAAAACGTACTGCCTCGGGCTCGCTGATGAAAATGCCGCTGCGACGATGTTTGTCGAGCGCATCCAGCAATGCCGCGAGCATCTGGACATGTACGAGCACTACATTCAGGAGTACCAGGCTGATGCTGTCGACCATCCCCACCCGCCCGACCACCCGGACCATCCGGCGTTTGGCGAGTACATTTTGCTCTCGTGGGGAGCGCGGCGGATGAAAGAAGACATCGCCTGGTGCGAATGGGTTCTGGAGCTGTTGCAAAAGCGCAGATAACGAACAAGGAAAAGCAAAAAGCAAACGAGCCTTTGGAACTGTTCGCTCCAAAAACCGTTTGCTTTTTCGTTTGGTCTGCATGAATTGTGGTTTCCTTAAAACGCGTGCGCCTCTACTTCCGCAAGCGTCGGGAGGGACGGCTGCGCCCCGCGTCTGGTCACGACGATCGCCGCCACTCTGCTGGCGAATGCCGCCGCTTCTGCTTCCGGCATCCCTTTGGCGATCCCGACGGCAAAAGCCGCGGTAAACGAATCGCCAGCCGCCGTCGTGTCCACAGGCTCTACCCGGCAAGCAGGGACGTGCGTCGCCCCGTCTGGGGTCACCAGCAGAGCGCCTTTTTCGCCCAGCGTCACGATAACCCGCTTGGGCCCGCTTGCCAAGAGCTTTTTCGCCGCCGCCTCGACTTCTGAAAGCGTAGCAGTCGGCATGCCGCTCAAGCTCGCAAGCTCTGTCTCGTTTGGCGTCAACGTGTGGACGTACTGCAGCAGCTCAGGTGACAGCGCCTGCGCCGGAGCCGGATTCAAAATAACCAGCTTGCCGAGTCCGGACGCCTTTTTCACGACGTACTCCACTACGGGAAGCGGAATTTCCAGTTGCAGCAGCACGACGTCGCTCTCCACAAGAATGGACAGGTTCTGCTCGATGTGCTCCACGCTCATTTGCGCATTGGCTCCCGGGACGAGCACAATGTTGTTTTCCCCGTCATCGCTCACATTGATAAAAGCCATGCCCGTCGTCCCCGAGCGTTTGATTCCTTCCACGTGAACGCGCGCCTCTGTCAAGCTGTTCAGCATCTTGCTCCCGTTCTCGTCTTCGCCCACCATCCCGATCATGGAAACGTGTGCGCCGAGACGCGCGGCGGCCACTGCCTGATTGGCCCCTTTGCCGCCTGGAATCAGCCGGAAGTCATGACTGGAAATCGTTTCTCCTGCCTTGGGCAGATGGTGGACGTGGGAGACGAGATCCATATTGATGCTTCCTACTACTGCGATTTTCACAACGTGCTACCTCCCCTGTCTCTTCGTGCTCGCTTTTTCCCCACCCATGATAACATCACCATTTGCTGGCTTCAATAAAGACCGCCAGTAGCCCATTTACGCGCTGGTGCGTCGTTGCAAACGTTGTCGGTATCCTGGCCGCTTCTAGTGCAGCGTCGGCCACACGTTTTCGTCATGTTCGTCCAGCACCGCCTCAATCTGGTCACCCTTGAGCACGGCGATGTAGCCGCGCGGCAGCGCCAACGCCTGCAAAAGAGACGGACGGCGTTTTAGCAGTTGGAAAATGTAGTACGATTCCAGCCCGTCGCTGTCCACCTCGCCCTGTACAGGCCCGAGATACCAGCCGGAGTCGCCTGCTTCTGCTTGTTCGGCGCGCTGCAAATAGACGTGCTCCTCTTCTAGCGCCCCTTTTGCCACCACGATCTTGTCCTGGAACAGCGCGGTTTCTCCTGCGAGCTGCAACGTTTGCAGACAGTGGTTTTGCGCCATCTGGACGTAGAGGGACACGGACAAGTCGCGGTTTGTTTCTGTAAACGGATTCGTGTCGTAGTCCGGTGCGACAATTTCCATTTGTCCTTCGTGTCCCTCTCGTTCATTGACAATTAAAATTGTCCAGCCTACTTGAATTTTCGCGCCGTTTCGCAGCGGCCCGCTCTCGTTTTCCACATCCGCAAACAGATCGAGCAAAAAATCGGCCTGCTTTGCCAGAAACTCCCGGCAGGTCACGACGAAGGTTCTGTTGCCGATCTGTTTGGTGCGTTGACAGAGGGGCGACTGCTCTTTGATCGGGGAGTCGCTATGGCTCATCGGTACCATCCTTTCTCATTCGCCCGCTTGGGCCGACAAAATCGTTGCTGGAGCGGAATTGGTTGACTCGTTGGCAATAGGGTACCACGAATGCCCAGGCAGCGCAGCCTTTTCCCCCTGGGACCAAAGCAGAAAAAAAGCTGCCCGGTAGCGTCTGCCTTCCGAAAAAAAGAAGAGGGATGCTCCCTGCTGTCCTGCTTTTTTTAGCACGCACAGCGGAGCCATCCCTCTCAAGACGCATTGTCGCTCTTCATTTCCTGAGGTTGCGGGCATTTATTTTTGCGTGAACGGCGCTGCCAGCAGTTGCGCCAGCTTGCTTGCATTCGGCTCGACCATGCAACTGAAGTGGTTTCCTGCGATCGTCGTCACTTCCAGCTCGCCCAGGCACACATCTTGCCAGAACGCAAGAGTCGTATCATCCGTGCGCGGCAGGAACAAGAACGGCTCGCTCGCCAACAGGAAGCGGATGTCGCCCATGTACGGCAGCGGCGTATAACGGGCGGCCTTGAAGCTTTGGCGGAACACCTGGCACAAGCCTTCCGCCATCTCGATCGGCATCTCTTCCCCGGTTGCCTTGGCTTTCGCGCAGACGTAAGCCGCGAAGCGCTCCCGTTTGCTGACAGCCGCCATGTTGCGGAACAGCTCTCCGACCCGATCCAGCCCCGCGTCTCCGCCGATGGTCACGGCGGCGCCTTGCGGGATGCAGTCCCCATGCTGTTCAACCAGCTTCATGACGCCGCGCGCCAGGTCATTTTCATCGACCTGCCCAAAGCCTGCCTGCGCCAGCGTGATGTTCAGGTTGGGCACAAACAGCGTTTCGACGAGCAGATCGTCATCCACTTCGGTGAAGATCGGCGGAATGTCGATCAGCACGAGATCGACGACCTGAATCCCTCGCTCCATCAGTCGTCTGGCGACCTCGACGGCAATCAGGCCGCCGAGGGAGTAGCCGATCAACTGCATTTCGCTGTGGCCGCCTGCCATCAGGCATTCGGCGTAGTCGTCAGCCACAGTCTCGATCAGCTCGGACGGCTCCAGTGAGCAGTATTTTTCCATATCGGCAATTGCCACCCCTACGATGCTGCCCGTTTTTTGCGCTTGGAGGTGCAAAAGCAGAGGCCGGAAAATGTCCATCGTGCCCAAAACGGCGTGGAACACGACGCGGAGCGGCCCTTCCTGCGCGCTGCCGTACGGAATCAGTACGGCATTGCTGGAGCCGTCCTGCTTGCCGGGCCACACAGCTACGCTCTCGCGCTCCGTAACTTGTCTGCGCGAGCGGATGAACTCGGCCAGATCGGCGACGGTCGGGTAGTTCAGCATTTGCCGCAGCAGGGCGTCGAACGGAATCGCTTCGTGCTCCGGGTCCTCCGCCAGCTTGTCGCGCAGCTTTCCTGCCACCTGCGCCATGATGAGCGAGTCGGCGCCATGTTCGTAAAAGCTTTGCGACTTGCCGATGCCAGCCAGGCCGAGCGCTTCCGCCCACAGCCGGGCAAGCTCTGTTTCCAGCGCGTCCAGTCCTTCCTCGACGAAAGCCGCCGCCACCTGTGTCCCGTTGGCAGCAGGACGCCATTTTGCCAAGGTGCGCCGGTCTACCTTGCCGTTTCCGGTCAACGGCAGCGCATCGACTACTTGCAAGTGCTGAGGCAGCATGTAGGCAGGCACCTGTCCGGCCAAAAACGCTTCCAGCTCCGTCGCCTCCACTGCCAGGCGCTCCTGCTTCATCCGTTTGGCAAACAGGTGGAACCCGAGCGCGGTCAGCTTGTCGTCCTCTTGCGGCAGCAGCAGCAGCGGCTCGTTTTCCTCTTCCTGAAGCTGGCGCAGCCAGTCGTGGCGATCGAGGTAGGACGTCTCCAGGCGCAGCTCGTCTCCCGGCTCCATCATCATGAACGCCTGCGAGGCCAAAATCCACAAATGCTCGATAGTCGGCTCGGTGAAGACGAACCAGCCGCCCGGGCGAATCAGCTCCCGCAGCCTGCGCATGCTCGCCGGGATGTCGCGGGCATTTTCCAGTACCCCGGCTGCCAGCACGACGTCGAAGCTGTTCGGCGCAAAGCCTTGGGCGCGGTAGTCCTGGTCGACGTCAAAGACGCCGAAGCTTACGTGCGGATACTGGGCAAAGCGCTGTTTGGCGCCCGGAATGAAAAACGTGGCCACATCGGTAAAGACGTATTCGATCGGGTAGCCTTCGAGCGCCTTGAGGACATGTCCTGTCGTCGCTCCGGTTCCGGCTCCGACCTCCAAAATCCGCAGCGGATTGCTCCCTTGCTTTTCGGCGATGCGCTGTAAAAGCAGGCACATGCATTTGTTCAGGTAGTTCGCCATGATGTGCTCGATATACAGCGTATGGACGTGGTCGAATTTGCCCTCCGGGAACAGGAGCGCTACCGGGTCCTCCTGGCCGCCGAGCAGCTCCGGCAGCTTCTCGGCGTTTTTGCGGACGTAGGCGGTAAATCCTGCCGTCCCCAGCATGTTCGTCCAGATCGCCTCTGCCTCTGTCCAGTTCTCGCGGACAAGCTCGTCATCTACGGCAAGCTCGCTGCGGTACTGCCCTTTCGCCTGCTCGGTCAGCATGCCCGCTTCGGCGAGCTTCGCCACCCAGCGCCGCGCCAGCCAGTGGTATTTCGGCAGGATGCTCCCCGCTTGCAGCACTTCTTCCAGCGATTGCGCCTGGCCTTTTGCAAAAAATCCGAGCGTTTGCAGCGCGCGCAGCATCGAATGGAGCACGGCCCGATCCAGGCTGGCCATCGCTTCTTCGATTTGCCGGGCGCTGATGTGCGCCGCGATCTCCCCTGCCGCCTCGCCGATACCGCTCGTCAGTTGCGCAAATTCGGCCGCTTCGGCTGTGCGGTCACGGTCCTTTTTGCGGGCCGTCTCCACGATTCCGAGCAAAGCCGGCTCGTCGCTCGCCTCATCCAGCACGACGCCTGCTGCGGCTACTGCCGGATGCTTGAGTAGCGCTGATTCGATTTCCCCCAGCTCGATGCGGTGGCCGCGAATTTTGACCTGGTTGTCTTCGCGGCCCAAAAACTCGATTTCGCCGCCCGGCGTATAGCGGCCCAAATCTCCTGTGCGATAGAGCCGCTGTCCATCTGCCGGATGCAGGAAAAAGCGCTCTGCCGACAGCTTCTCGTCGCCCACGTACCCTTGGGCCAGGCCGTGTCCGGTAATGTACAGCTCGCCCGTTACCCACACGGGGCAATCGCGCAGTTGCGAGTCGAGCACCCGGAAGCCCTGGTTGGCGAGAGGACGTCCGTACGGGATGCTGCGCCAGTTTGGCAAAAGTCCTTTGTACAGATGGTAAATAGACCAGATCGCCGCTTCCGTGGCACCGCCCATGCTGACCGTCTGGGCAAACGGCAGACGTTTTGCCATCTGATCGGGCAGCGTCAGCGGAATCCAGTCGCCGGAGAGCAGCGCCAGACGCAAGCTGGACAGGCACACTTCCGGGATGCCGTCCAAATAGGTGACGAGCATCTCCTCGATCCGGTCGTGGCCGATGTACTGCGCAAGCGTCGTATCCAGGTGCGAGTAGGCTCCGGCTACAAACAGGTTGCCGAGCAGCAAGTTGAGGAACACTTTGTCGGTGAAGACGATCCGCGCCATTTCGCGCATCGTTACAGAGGTCGAACGCTCGCGCAGCTCTTGCTTGAACAGGAGCATGAACACGACCAGGACGGCCGCGTACACCGCTTCCCCATTCCTGTTTTTGGTCTGTCGTGTTATCTTCAGTATATTGATCCGACAGAGGGTAAAAAGGGTAAGCTTTGCGTGAGTTCTGTCACCTTTTTGCACAGGAAGGGGGGCTTTGTACGTTACCGTTCTTTATTTTTTAAAGCTGCGCCAGTTTTTTCAACAAGAAGCAACGGCAAAGCCGTTCCCCGTCACGATTGAAAAGCTGAGCGGGCTTTGGCACTGCACGCCTCGCAACGCCAAGCTGATCGTGCGCAAGCTGGCTGAATTAAACTGGATCGAGTGGCAGTCCGGCCGCGGCCGTGGCCATGCCTCCGTCCTGACGTTTGTCGCCGATGCCGATGCGATTTTGCTGCAGGAAGGGAAGCAGCGCATGGAGCAAGGCGACGTCAAGGAAGCGATGGAACTATTGAACCGCTTCGGCAAGCCTGCCGTCAAAGAACAGTTCATGGAATGGCTGTCAGCAGGACTCGGGTATTGCACGTTGAACGAGGCGAACCGCTATCAGGACGTGTTGCGCTTCCCCGTCTACCGCACGATTGTCACGCTGGACCCCGGAAAGCTGTATTACCACTTCGACGCGCATTTGGTCGGACAGTTGTTCAATACGCTCGTTCAGTACGACGCGGACAGCCGTGCGATTCATCCGAGCACTCGCCCATTCCTGGGAGCACAGCGCCGACCACCGGGAATGGACGTTTCACTTGAAGAAAAACATCCTTTTTCATCACGGCCGGGAGCTGTCCGCGCGCGATGTCGTGTTTTCCCTGGAACGGCTGCGCGCAAACCCGGACTTGTACGAAGCGAGCTGGATGTTCCGGGGAATCGAACAGATCGGGGCGGTCGATGCCAGAACGGTGCGGATCGTGCTGCAGGAGCCGAATTACTTGTTTTTGCGCCTGCTTGCGGCCCCTCCTGCCAGCATCGTTCCAGAGGAGATCGTCCAGGAGGCGGCGGAGACGTTTGGGAAAAATCCGGTTGGCACCGGCCCGTTCCAACTGGTCCGCCTCGACGAAGGGATTTGTATTTTGGAGGCGTTCCCGGCTCATTTTCAGGGCAGACCGCAGCTCGACCGCGTGGAAATTCTGCTGTTCCCCGACCTGGAAACAGGCAGCCTGCGGGAGCCGGACTGGACCGCTGTCATGATGTCGCACGAAGCGGCGGCGAAGGCGGAGGCATTGCGGGAGGCAGCCGTTCGCGCCAGCAGCGACTGGTGTGATCTGGAGACGCTGTTTTCCTGCTGCAACCTGCTCATCTTCAACCAGCGGCTGACAGGCCCGCAAAACCACCCGAAGTTTCGCCAGGCGCTCGATCTGTTGATTGATCGCGAGCTGATAGTGGCGGAATTGGGCGGAGATCGCATCTATCCGGCCAAAGGCTTTCGCCCGTACTCCCCCGCTCTGGCGACTTTGGCTGCGGACAGCGCTCCCCGTCAAAATCGCGCGGACATTGCCGCATTGCTGGCAGAAAGCGGTTATCAGGGAGAGACTTTGCGGCTCGTGACGACATCCTACCATGAGCCGGACGCCCGCTGGATTCAGGCGCGCTGCCAGTCCTGCGGCATCCCGGTCGAAGTCGCCATCCGCGAACCGTTCGATTTGCGGACCACGGGACTCTGCCCGCGCATGACTGTCTGCTTTTCGGAAATGCTTTAAGCCAGGATGAAATCAGTGAACTAGAAATGTACATGCAAAAAAACTACTTCCTGCCCGCCTTCGATGCCGCCCTGGCCGAGACGATCGACAAAGAGCTGTCTGCCCTCTTCCGGGAGGCTGACGAGTCTGTGCGGCGGCAACAGCCCGCACGAGTGGAAGCGCTCATCAAGGAACACCATGCCGTGCTGTATCTCGTGCAGAAAAAAACGCAAACCTCCTATCACAAATCGGTTCGCGGCGTCTCCATCCATCCGTCCGGCTGGCTCGACTTTCAAAAAATCTGGTTTGGCCCCAATGCCTTGCAGCCAACAAAAGCGTAAGCGTCGTCCCCCAAGCAAAAAGCAGTCCGAGCTGTGAAGCTGACAGCTCGAACTGCTTTTTTTCACCCTTGCCTTTTCAATTGGAGCGCGCGTACACGTTCTTTCCGGCAACGAATGTCATCACCACGTCAAAATTTTCATCCAGCACCGCAATGTCCGCATCGTAGCCGGCTGCCAGGCGGCCTTTTCGCTCGCCGTAGCCGAGAATCGAGGCAGGCGTATGGGAGGCCATCTCTACCGCTTCCGGCAGCGGCACGCCGCTGAGCGTCACCATGTTGCCGACTGCCCTGTTCAACGTCAGGATGCTTCCAGCGAGCGTCCCGTCGGCCAGCTTGGCCTGATTTTCACGGACGCGCACCTCTTGCCCACCGAGATCGTACGTTCCTTCGCCCAGCGCCGCCGCCCGCATGGAGTCGCTGACCAGCGCGAGCCGCTCTGCCGTTTTCACCCGGTACAAAATGCGCATCACCGCCGGATGAACGTGAATGCCGTCTGCAATCAGCTCGGTGCTCAGATGCTCGTGATACATCGCCGCTCCGACGACGCCCGGCTCCCGGTGATGCAGTCCGGTCATGGCGTTGAAGCAGTGCGTGAAATGGCGCACGCCTGCGTCGACCGCTTCAGCCGCCTGGGCAAACGTCGCTCCGGTATGCCCTGCCGAGACGATCACGCCCTGTTCCTTCAGCCAGGCAATCGCTTCGAGCGCCTCCGGCTGCTCCGGCGCGATCGTCACGACCTTCATCAGACCTTGCGCCAGTTCGTACAGCCGCTGTACGGCTTCCAGCTTGGGCAGCGCGATGTTTTCTTCCTTTTGTGCCCCTTTGTAGCGCGGGTTGATCCACGGCCCTTCCAGATGAATGCCGATCACCTGCGCCCCCAAAAGCCCCTGCCTGCTGACCTGCGCGATGTTTTCCAGCACAGGCTCCAGTTCCTCGTAAGGCGCTGTCATCGTCGTCGCCAAAAACGAGGTCACGCCATACCGCGCCAGCGCCGTGGAAATCGCCTGCAAAGATTCAGGCGTGCCGTCCATCGTATCGTGTCCGTCAATGCCGTGCATGTGCATATCTACGAAGCCAGGGCAAATCCAGCCTGTCCCTGTTGCCACCACCTCTGTCGGCAACGGCTTGGCGTAGCCCGCTGCGTCCCCGGCATACACAATCGTTCCGTCCGCCACTACGACCAAGCCGTCTGCGATTGCTTGCCCCTCTGCGATGATTTTCCCTTTGAGAGCGTACTCCTGTTTCATGTTGCTTTCCTCCGTCACGGCACTGCCGTAGTCTGTTGATCGGGCTGCTCTACACGAGGCTGCCGCATACCCGCTTCGTTTCCTCCACCAACTGCAAGACGAGCTCGCCCGCTCCCAGCTCTCTACCAAGTGGCGCTGCCTGCCCGGCCCACATCGACATGTACGCTGTTTGCTGCTGTTTGCCGGAAGCGGCGCGAATGTCCTTGGTCAGCGCATTTTGCACCGGATAGGTCGGCAGTTCGTGCTCCAGCGGCGCCATTTTTCGCATGAAGTCGTTCTGGATGCCTCTCGCCCATTTTCCGGAAAAGGCACGCGTCAACACGAGGCTCTCGTCGCTCGTCTCCCGGATGGCTTGCTTGTGCAAAGGATGCGCTCCGCTTTCCGCACACGTCAAAAACGCCGTTCCGAGCTGTGCCGCCTGCGCTCCCAGCGCGAAAGCGGCGGCGATGCCCCGTCCGTCCATGATCCCGCCTGCCGCGATGACAGGAATTTTCACCCGATCCACAATCTGCGGCACCAATGCCATCGTGCCGATCAGATTGTTGGGAGCGTCCGGCAAAAACGAGCCGCGATGCCCGCCCGCTTCACTGCCCTGCGCTGCAATCATGTCCACTCCGCAAGCTTCGAGAGCTACTGCCTCGCGCACCGTCGTAGCCGTCCCGATGACCGTCACCCCTTTTTGCTTCAACGCCTGGAGCGAGCGCGCATCGAGCATGCCAAACGTAAAGCTGAAGACCGCAGGCACTTCTTCCAGCACGACGGCCAACTGCTCGGCAAAATTTTCGGCGAAGCTCGTGACCTCAGGATTTTCCGGGATGTCCAGCTCGCGCCGCACCTCGTTGAGCGCCGCAGCCACATTCGCCGCGATCGGCTGCTCCTGGTCGAAGTCTTCCGGGATGAACAGATTGACACCAAAAGGCTTGTCTGTCCGCTCGCGAATGGCGTGTATCGCTTCGCGGATTTGCTGCGGACTCATGTAGGCCGCTCCGAGCGTGCCCAGTCCGCCTGCTTCCGAGACGGCTGCGACCAGTGCCGGCGTAGTTGCTCCCCCCGCCATCGGCGCCTGGATGATCGGCCATTTGATTTGCAGACGTGACGTAACCGGATTTCCTTTCCACATGCTTCATCCACTCCCTTTGTCTGTTGCTTTTTTACTTGCGAGACCAGCCCTCGCTTTGCAGCCGTTCGAGAAAATGCGCCAGCACACGGGCAGTCAGTCCCCAGATGACTCGTCCGTCCAGCTCGTAAAACAGATGCTCGACCGTGCCTGTGCGCCACGGATACCGTTTGCCGCCGGGAATCAGATGGTAAGGAAAGTCTTCCTCCGGCTCGGTGACAAGCGCTGAGGTGTACGTGGAAGGCTCGGCGGCAGCCAGCCGCTCAAGCGCGATGACGAACACCTCGCCGACCTCGTCGGGATTCGGCTTCATGTCCGCGATCCCCTCCACGTAGCCTACAAACGGGTAAATAGCGGCATGTCCCGGCCCGATCAGCCGATCCAGCTCGCCGACGTAGTGAATCTTCTCTAACGGCACGCCCAGCTCCTCGCTCGTCTCCCGGCGCGCCGTCGCCCACCTCGACGCGTCGCCTTCCTCTGCGCGGCCGCCGGGAAAACAAATTTCGTTCGCCTGTCTGCGCATCGTGCTGGCCCGCTTTTCAAACAAGACCCCGAGCTTGCCGTCGTCCATTTTCACCAACGGGAGCAAAATGCCAAACACCCCTGCTTGCTGTGCGCCCATGATCCCCGGCTCGCGCTGCTTGAGCACGTCGGAAATTGCCTGGACGGCCGCTTCCTTCGCCAACAGATCAGCAGCTTGCGCATACTCCGCCACTTCAATGAGGTTTTGATCCGGGTCGCGCACGTAGACAGAGCGAATCGGTCCGGTAGCCCCCGTCCGCTGTACAGGCCCCGCCTCGATCTCGACTCCACATGCGGTTATTTTCTCGATGACTTGTTCCAGTGGCACTGCTGCGATCAGGCATATGTCGGCAGAGCCAGGTTGCGGGTGCCGCGCTTTCGGCTCAAATTCGCGTCCTGCCAGATGAAGGTTGATTTTTTGCTGTCCAAAGTGCAATGCCCGCCTGCCATTGTCAAAAGTTACAACCTGCATACCAAGCACGCGCTCGTAAAACTGGCAGGTTGCTTCCAGATCACGGACAGTCAAAACCAGATGGTCCAGTCGGTCGATCACGCTCATCACTCCTTCCTGTCCTGTCCCGTCCCTGAACGATTGCTGGCTCCCCTCTTCTTGCCGTTAGCCAAGCTGTCTGAAAACCCTTTCTGCTACCACCATTATACAACCAAACTGCGCATTACCAACCGCGAAAGGAGAGACTGGCGGTTTCTTTTGCACAGAACAGCCCGGCGTAACTGGCCGAAACGCTTGTCCTACCAGGCGGGGCCGACCGACTGGACACAGCGCAGTCGCCCATCAAAAAAGCGAGCGCACCTCCCGAAACCACTGGTTCGAAAGATACGCTCGCCACTTTTTTGGCCTTATTCGTTTTCGCTCGTTTTCGCTGGAGAGCGAAGCTTCCGCGCCCAGGTGTACGCAGTTGCCCGCTTACGAGCCGAACTGCGCCTGGTGCAGCCTGCTGTACACGCCTTTCGTCTGCAAAAGCTCGTCGTGATGCCCTTGCTCGACAATTCCCTGGTCGGCGACGACAATGATCCGGTCTGCGTTTTTGATCGTCGCCAGGCGGTGAGCGATCACGAGCGTTGTACGCCCTTGGGAAAGCTCCGCCAAAGCCTGCTGAATCGCCGCTTCCGTCTCGGTGTCGAGAGCGGAGGTCGCTTCATCGAGAATGAGTATCGGAGGCTTTTTCAAAAACATCCGCGCGATGGACAGACGCTGCTTTTGACCGCCGGACAGCTTGACTCCCCGCTCCCCGATCAGCGTGTCCAGCCCGTCCGGCATGGAACGGATCATCTCTTCCAACTGCGCTCGTCTGGCCACCTCCCACAGTTCCTCATATCTCTCCCCCCGCAGTGACAGACTCTCTCTTTTCTCTACGCCTTCGAACGGGCAAGCAAGTACAAGAAGTACGGAGCCCCGATGACAGCGACCACGATCCCGGTCGGAATCTCGGACGGCTGCAAAATCCAGCGTCCGATCGTGTCGGCGACGATGACCAGAAGCGCCCCTGTCAACGCAGAAGTAGGCAGCAGCATCTCGTGCTTCGGCCCGACAAGCCTGCGGGCGAGGTGCGGGCCAATCAGGCCGACGAAGCCGATACCGCCGCTGACCGCTACGCACGATGCGGCAAGTCCGACCGAAGCGGCCAACAGCTTGAGCTGCTCTCTCGCCACCGGAGCGCCAAGGCCGATCGACAGCTCCTCTCCCAGATTGAGGACGTTCATCACCCGCGCCTTGTAAAAGACGAAAGGCAGCAGGACGACGATCCACGGCAAGAGCGACAGGACGAACTTCCAGTTGGTCCCCCAGATGCTTCCGGCAAGCCAGGTGGCTACGAACTGGTATTTGTCCGGGCTCAGCTTGAGCGTCAGCACGATCATCGCCGCGCTCATGCCCGCAGCGACCGCGATCCCGGTCAGCAAGATGCGAATCGGCGACAAGCCTTTGTGCCGCTGATAGGAAAGAACGAAAATCAGTGCCGCCGTCAGGCTCGCGCCCACCAAAGCCAATACCGGCAGCAAAAATACAGGCGCGGCAGCCGTCGACGGATAGAACGAAATGAACAGCATGACCATCAAGCCCGCGCCGGAGTTGATCCCCAAAATCCCCGGGTCGGCCAAAGCGTTGCGGGAAATCCCTTGAATGATGCAGCCGGAAACCGCCAGACCAGCGCCGATCAAAATCGAAATGACGATGCGCGGCAAACGGAAATCAAACAAAATCAGGTTTTGCTTCTCTGTCCCCGCCCCGAACAAGGTCATGAGCAGATCCATAGGCGACAGACGGATGTATCCCGTGTTCATGCTGATGATGAAAGCGATCAGGATGAGCACGGACAAAATGGTCATGACGAGGATGCCCCTGCTGCGCTTGCGGGCATCGAAATGAGCCGTAGCTGGTTGCATATCTACATCTCCCTTCTTTCTTTACGTGCGAGGTAAAGGAAGAACGGAACGCCAATCAGCGCAATAAGTGCTCCCAGAGGTGTTTCGTACGGCGGATTCACCATTCGCGCGGCCAGGTCGGCAAAGACGACGAGCAAGGCGCCCAAAACGGCCGAGCATGGAATAATCCAGCGATAGTCGACCCCGACGAGATAGCGGGTCAAGTGAGGAATAATCAGGCCGACAAAGCCAACCGCGCCTACAACCGCAACGGCCGAGCCTGCCAAAATCAAAACGATGACGGTACCCGCCAGCTTGACAAGCGCCGTTCGCTGCCCCAGCCCTTTGGCGATCTCCTCGCCGAGACTGAGCATCGTAATCGAACGGGACAAAACAATCGCCCCCAGGATGGCAGCCGCAATCCAGGGGAACATCACTTTCAACTGGAACCATTTCGTTCCGGCTACCCCGCCTGCGTACCAGAAAGCCAGGTCTTGGCCGATTTTAAAGTACAGCGCAATCCCTTCGCTGAGCGCGGACAAAAGCGCGCTGAGCGCCGCCCCGGCAAGCACGAGCCGCACAGGGGTCAGCCCGCCTTTGGCCATCGAGCCGATCCCGTAAACCAATCCTGCGCCGACGCCTGCGCCCAAAAAGCCGTACAAAATCAAGTACATGAACGGCAATCCCGGAAAAAACGCGAAGCAGAGCGCAATCACGAAGCCCGCCCCGGCATTTAGCCCGAGCAAGCCGGAGTCTGCCAGCGGGTTGCGCGTCATCCCTTGCATGATCGCGCCAGCAACAGCGAAGCTGGCTCCGACCATCGCGCCCCCGAGTAAGCGGGGAAGACGTATCTCCTGAATAATCTGGTGCTGAGTAATATCTGGATTAAAATGAAAAATGGCATCCCAAACGACAGAAAACCGGATGTCTGCTGCCCCGAATGATACGGACAGAAACATGCCGAATATCAATGCAAAGACCCCGCCCGTCAGGATCAGCGTTGCTGCCCACGGACGCGAACGAAACTGTTCCGCTTTCGATTGGGCTCCTTGTTTCAGAGATTGTACCTGTTGACCCATGCTAGCCACCTTTTCCATTCATTATGTAAATGCACTGAACGACGCTTTCTCCTTCCCTTCCGGCAAAAATCTGAAATTGATTCTTATTATCATAGTAGGATTTTAGGCGATTGACGAAAAAGGTGTCAATGGACAAAAGAGAGGTCTTTTTTGTACGATTGAAACATTTCCCAACTCTCTAGGCCAACACGCTGAGAATCTCGTCAATTTTTTTCCCGTTGGCAATGATTCCGTGATTCATCCAGGTGATGAAATCGACCTCGTACGCACAGTTGTTGCGTACGGCTCGCAGAGACTGCCAGACAGGTTGGTCGATCAGCCGCTTTTCCGCGCCTTCGTCCGCTTCGTGCCACTTGTCGAACGAGTAAAAAATGTGGTCGGCGTCAAGCGAGGCGAGCCACTCCCGCGACACCCCTGCCCTTGCTTCGGCGATTGAAAGCGCTTTGACCAGCGGGTGCGGCTGCATGCGCAAATCCTCAAACATCACGGGAGCCGTGTACGTCTTCTCCACGATGATCTTGTCTGGCAAAATGCGCAAAAACGCCACCGTCTGTCCTTTCAGACTGCGGGACAGCTTGTTTTGGGCGGCAAACGATAGTATTCGAGTTCCCGCTCAGCGGCGCAAATTTGCACACGCTGGCCCGGCGCGGCGATCCAGCAGCTTTCTTTTCCAAGACGTAAGCGGGATTGGTCGACTTGCAGGACGCCTAGTCCATCCGTGGTCACGATCATGGTAAAATCATTCGATTCCGTGCTGTCCTGGCAAGAATGCGATGCAAGAACCCCTCGTTCCATGCCCGTCAGCACGCAAATCGCTGATGGGTACAGTTGTTTCTTCGTCCCGTTAGTGTGCATATCCTCACCCATCACATGAGAATGATTATCATTATATATTATACGGGGACAAACGGGATTTGCCAAGCAAAAGAGCAGGTTCGGCTACGGCGAATGCCGCTTGTGGAAAATGGAAAAAAGCGAAGAAGGCGGCCCGAGACGCAGTTTCATCTGCCCCGGGCCACCCTCTTTCTGCCTGGCTCCCAGCTCGCCTAGACAACGGCTGGCTTTACTTGACGAACGTGTTGATAAGATCGTCTGCTTTCATCATATTGGCAATGATCGCGCCAGATTGCCAGTGCGTCCGGTTCATCTGGTACACATGCCCTTTTTTCACCGCCGGGACGGATTGCCAGAGCGGGTCCTGGAGAATTTTCAGCGCCTCTTTGTTTTCCGGGGAATCCTTTTTCCGGGATGCCCAACAGGTCGGCGATCTTTTTCAGGCGGCCAATCGTGTCGTTGCGCAGCTCGTCCGGCAGTTTATAGGTAGGCGCTACCTTGCTGTACTGCTCGTATTTCTCTTTATCCGCGCCTCCGTCGACGATAATCAGGTCAGGGTTGGCGGCAATCAGCGCCTCCATGCTGCCTGTAATGTCAAACGGCGGCACATCCAGGCCAAGGTAATCTTGTTTGCCCCATGCCGGGTGGTACCATTGGACGATCGGCGTCACGCCCAGGGCCAGCAAAAAGTCTTCCTGATAAATGGCCGCCACTCGCTGCGGATGAGCCGGAATCGTGACGTCACCGTACGCATCTTGGACGACTCTCGTTTCTGCCGATGCTTCCTTGCTGGCCGCTGGCTGTTGCTCGGCTGGCTGCTGCCCGCTCTCTGTGCCTGTGCCTGCAGCCTGCTGTTCCGGCGCTTTTTCCCCGCACGCGGCGAGTCCTGCCATTGCGATCAGCAAAACTGCCAGCCACGCGAATACGATTTTCCGACGATTTCTCCCCATGTTTTACCCTCTCTTCTTTTGCTGCTGATGAGCTTATGATGATTATCATTCTCACAAGCTTTTTCATCATCTTATGTGCTTCCATGAGGACAAACAATGCACGTTCTCCACTATTTTTTGTCCAAACTCGCGACAGCGCCCCGGCTTTCGCGCCTCTTTTTGGACAAAACGCAAAAAGCCGGATTCCCCCACGGAGCAATCCGGCCTGTTCGTGTTTCATTCGTTTTTTCGCTGGTGCCCGCCTACAGCTCTTTTGCCACCAGCCAAGTGACACCCTTCGCCTGCAACTCTTCGTTCCATTCCTCCGGGGCGGCCGCATCGCTAATGACCATGTCAATTTCCTTGAGGTCCGCCACTTTGCACAAAGTGCTGATCCCGACTTTGGAATGGTCGGCCAGCACGATGCTCTCATTGGCATTTTCGATAAAATGCTTGGCCAGCTCAGCCCGCTCTGGGTCATAGCAGGTCAGGCCCTTGTGCAGCAGCACGCCATCCATGGAAAGAAACGCTTTGTCGACGTAAAACGACTTCATCATCTTCTCGGCAAACGGACCGCCAACGCGGTAATGTTTGGCGTTCACCCTGCCGCCCAAAAAGTAGACCTCTGCGCTGAGCAGGCCGTTCAGCCCCCGCCGCCTCCAGACCCTGCGCCGCCTGCGCCATGCGCTCGCCCGCTTCTGCCCAGCGTCCTTCGCGCTGCATTTCCTCGATCTCGGCAAAATCGACGGAGTAGAGGATCGTTTTGGCGGAGTGCAGCCCGCCCAGCTTTGGTATTATCCCCTCATGGTAGACAGTGAAAAAAGACCTCATGGTATGATGAGATCAACACTGTTGACCGGAGGGGATTTTCTTATGCCGCCACGTAAAGGGCAAAAACAGCAGCAATATGACGAAGCAACGAAGAGCGAAGCAGTACGTTTGCGGGTTGAGGAGCATTGGAGCTACCCAATGATAATGGAGAAATTAGGCATTAAAAGTAAGACGCAGATTCGGGAGTGGGTACAGAAACGGCAAAACGGTGAAACGTTTGAAGACTATAGAGGGCGATGGATCAAGAAGTATTTCAGCAGTCTAGAGGAAGAGAACAACTACTTGAAAGCGCAGGTCGAATACCTAAAAAAGCTCAATCCAAATCTACACGGGGAGGGAAGTTGGATAAGCAAACCCGGTTTAGGACGATCGAAGAAATGAGTCGCAAGTACGCTGTGGTCATGCTATGCGAAATAGCGGAGGTCTCCCGGGCGGGCTACTACAAGTGGAAGTCGACGGAGAAGGTTCGTAAGGTACGTGTGGAGCAGGATGCCGACCTAAAGGAACATATACTGGCAATTCACCGCATTCGCCCATACTTTGGGTATAAACGAATGCGCACGGCTCTACGCAAAGAGGGACTACAAGTAAATACGAAGAAAGTTCGCCGACTGATGCGAGAATTGGGCATCCGCTCAGTGATCCGCAAAAAGCGTCCATTTGCCGGCCGCAAGCCCTCCATCGTGTTCAACAATGTCCTTAATCGCCAGTTCGCTGCGGACGAGGCTAGAAAGAAATATGTAACCGATATTACCTATATTCGAGTCGTCGATGACTTCATTTATCTGTCCGTGGTCCTGGATCTGTATAATAACGAAACGGTTGCTTGGGAAGTGTCGGAGAGAAACGATCTTGATCTTGTGCTGTCTACGGTGAAGCAACTGGGTAATGGAGATGCGATCCTGCACTCCGACCAAGGATTCCAGTACACTACCAAGACATACGCAAATCTGTTGCAAGAACAAGGGCTAACCGGAAGCCATTCCAGACGGGGGAACTGCTTCGACAACGCTTGTGTTGAATCGTTTTTTTCACACCTGAAGACGGAAAAGTTGTATCTGGAGAAACCAAGAGATATAGCTCACGCTCGCAAACTGATCGCTGAATACATCGAATTCTACAATACAGAACGGTTCCAGAAAAAACTCGGCGACCTCTCCCCAGTCCAATACCGGGAATCGATCGCCGCTTAAGATAGCGTCTTTTTTTAGTGTCTACTTGACGGGGCTATGACCAGCTTTTCCTTGACCGTTTCGTTCAGCAGACGGTAGTAAACGAGCGACGACTCCCAACTCATGCCGCCGATCAGTCCGATAGTTTTCATAGCGCTACCTCCTTGTGGGCTTGGTTTATACTGGTTTCGCGAATTACGGAAACAGCTACGCATACCGATTGGTTGCGCTCGAGCAAAACCGACTACTGCTATCATCTGGTTATGTTGCAAAAGGAATTGACGAATAGCGAGCATCGGTTTGGCGGCGTTCATTTTGAGGAAATTCCGTAGCGAGTTATTTTTCCGGACGACTGCCCATAAGAAAACCGAGGTTCAACGAACAGCCCCTTCTCCCCGCAGCGGCATCCCGCTCGCCGTCCCTTCTGCGCCCACCTGCCGAAAACGCGTGTGCAAAATCTCCCGCGCCCTGCTCGTATCCAGCGAAGTGTCCAGCGGAATGCCTTTTGCCCTTGCTTCTGTATCGTCCAGGCGATCTTCTTTTACGGCAGCGGCATCAAGCCCCAGCGCGGCAGCCATTTTACGCGCAAACGAATAATAGCTTTCTTTTTGCGCAGGGCCGAGATGCAATGTCCCGACGTACGGGTTGCCCGCCAATTCCGCAATCGCTCGGCCCGCGTCCTGCACGTGGAGAAACGTCTTGTACAAATTGCCCGTGCGCACGACTTCACGGCCAGCCTCCAGCTCCTGGCGAATCGCCGCGATTCTTTTGTCCCACCTGCCACGGGAATTGCAGCCGTAGATCGGCCCAATGCGGGCGATGACGTGCTGATCGTGCCGCTCGCGGATGAGCGTCTCTCCGAACCATTTTGCATGCGAATAGCCTGCCAGCGGATTTCGCTCGTCCAATAGCACAGGCTGATCGTCCTCCGCAAAAGAGCCTGTCCCTTGCCCGAAAACGCCGTCTGTGGATAGGTAAATCAGCCTGCTCTTTGCCGGCAAACGGCCGAGCAAGGTCTCCATGCCTGCTGCGATCATGGCCTGCTCATCGGCGGTACTCATCAGCGCCCAGATGGCGACATCCGGCGCAAACTCATCGAGCAATGCCGCAAACGCCGCGGAATCGGTCACATCCATCTGCACCAGGCCAGCATCTGAAGCTGGCGAGGAACAGTACGTCCCGACGATCTCGTACGTGCCAATCCGCCGCAGCTCCTGCCAAATCTGCGCCCCCAAATAACCGCTTGCCCCCAGCAGCAAGACGCGGTGCTTGTTCATGCCAGCGCCCCTCTCTTCCTTTTCCAGTATGATCCAAGTCTACTATACTTTTGCTGGCCGCGTGAACAAAAAAAGCCAGCCGCGTTGCGTACCATAGCACACGCCAAATCGCCCCCTCGTCCGCAAAAATGGTCAAGCTCCCTACGCCACTTGTCCAAGCACCTCGCTGTCGCTCGCATAAAGTATGGTAACGAAAGAGCAAGGGGGGATTTCCAATGAGCAGCAAAAGACGGCACAAGGCCAGACAACGCCGCAGGCGGACTTTCCGGCTCACGCTTCGTCCCGGCGACCGACTGATTGTAACGGTTCGCGGCGGCCGCGACGACTGATCCACTGCAAAAAAGAAAGCCATGATCTAGTTGTTTCAGATCATGGCTTTCTTCGCTTTTCGGACGGGACGGTCAAGCTTTTGCGTCTGTTTGTTGCAGTTGGGCGTGCGGCGCGTTTTTGTCCATCATGTACTTGCCGACGAAAATAGCGGCGACCATCAGGTACGAGTAGACGAACTGCATGGACGGCTCCAGCGCGAAGCCGACAGTCGGGGAGTGGATGATGCCGAACACGGACAAAATCGCCCCCGCAGCACCAGCGACAGCGCCGCGCAACGGCCTGTCCGTAATCGCAAAAATCGCGATGCAACCCCAGACCATGCTGCTGATCGGCGCGCCGTTGCCGAGGTGAACCAGGCCGTTGTAGTACACGCCTTTGTTCGCCATGACGGCAGCCCCGACCTGTGCGCCTGTCGTTCCGGCGGCAGACAGCACGTTGTTGGTCAAGGTCAGCGCCCAGTTTGCGATCCACGGGAACATGCAAGTGAAAATGACCGGAACTTCCAGCTTCGGCGTCTCGCGCACGACCTGATTCGCCGTGACGATTCCGATGTAGACGAGAATCGGCACGATCGCCGCCACCGGGATGACCGCGAGCAAAAAGGCGCCGATCCCGAACAGGGAAATAAGGAACATCGACAAGCCTGTCGCGACCGTGTAGCCGATTCCTGCGCCGAGCGACTTCCAGCCGGCATGTCCGACGTAGACCGTGACCGGGTACGGGTTGCCGCAGAAGCAGCCGATGATCGAGGAAATGCCGTTGGCGAGCATGACCTGTCTCGTCTTGTACTCGTCCCCTGCGGCATGCGCACTCTCGATGTTTTCCAGGTCAAAAATATAGTTGGCCAGCCCGAGCGGCACAGCAGAAGCCAAGTACGGCAGCGCGTGCGGAATCCCTTGAATCAGGCTGTCAATGTGCACCGTCGGCGGATTGAAGCCAAACGACTGCATGGAAGCAGCAATCGCGGCCCGATCTTGCAGGCCGAATGCCCAGGCGAGCACAGTGCCTGTCGCAAGCAAAAGGAAGCCTGTAGCTGCCTGTGGCCTTATGCATGGATCGTTTCTGTTGCCGCATGTTTTCCGGTGTATTTTACATCTTTTACAGCCAGGTCGTCTTGTCTTCCGCAGCGACGCGGCTTGTCACAGGCGCATCCGCTTCCGGATAGCCGATGAACAGCGTGCCTACGACCTTTTTGTTTTCTGGCGAGCCGAGGAATTGCATCAGGCGCTCGTCACGCACCAGTCCTACGCCTCGCGTGCGCCACACCATGCCCAGCCCGAGCTCCCGGGCAGCGAGCCACATGGAATGAATCGCGCAGCACACCGCGTACTCGTTGTCTTCCGACGAAGCTTCGTCGCCCGGAATCACATCGGCTGTCACGACGATAACGAGCGGCGTTTTTTCCAAAACGGCCAAAGAATCCTGAACGAGATTCGGCTTGGTTGGAAAGCGCTCCAGCAAAAACTCCTTGGCGATCGCCTCAAACCGTTGCTTCGCCTCTCCGCGGATGACGTAAAAATGCCACGGCTGACGCAAGCGGTCATTCGGCGCCAATACGGCGCAATCCAGCAAGGCCTTGATTTTTTCAGTCTCGACTTCTTTTGGAATATAGTTGCGGACGGCTCTTCTCTCTTTGAGTGCTTCTACTACGGACACGTCTGTTTCCTCCTCGCTCTCTTTCGCTTGCACAAATTTCCCATTTCATTATATATAATGGCTCGCCGATTCGTATAGAAAGCGGGGCGAGTTGCGCCGGAAGACCTGGGCGCCTCACCTTGCATGGATTGCCCGCTCGGCCTTAGCTTCGAACTCGTCTAGCGAGCGCGGCTGGGGAGCCATCAGAACGGACGCCTCACCTTGCATGAATCGCCTGATGAGCCTTGGCCACGTCTTCTTTTTTGACGTAAATATCGTACTGCGTCCGATTGTCGCGGGGAAGCATGCCCGCACTGTCACCGAAATAATTGCTTCCATATGAATGCGAACGGGTCCGAAACCGCACTCCGTGGGCAGACAGCTTGTGCACGATTTGCAAATATTGCTCGTGGCCAAACGCCGTATAGATCAGGCATTTGTATTTGGAAAAGAGAGTGAGGAAAAAATTCATCGCTGCCGCTCCTTTCTTGGGTCAAGCCCGTTGCTGCCATACTGCGAGCTTGTATAGACCGGGTTTGTCTTTTTTTCCAGTCCTGCACGTTTTTCGCTGGGCACCTTGCTGACATAGCTGCCGGAGCCGAGACGCATGACGATATACCTGTCTTCCTGAAGCAGCAAAAGCGCCTGCCGCAAAGTCATCCGGCTGATGCCACGCATGTGGGACAATTCTGATTCGGACGGAAGTTTGCTGTTTTCAGGATAAAGGCCGTTTTCGATCATGTTCAAAATTTCCCTGTACGCCTTGATATATCTCAGAACTTTTTTGTCTTTTTGCCCTTTTGTCGGATTCGCGATAAGAAGCCACCTCTTCTCTTCATCAGGCGCTCAAGCAAAATAACCTTTTCTCTCCTCATTATATGCCCGATGAAAGCAGTCTATCAAATGGCTGAGCTAGATTCGCCGTCACATGTACGGTTGAAAAAAGCGGCTGCTTCCGCCCAATGACGGAAAACAGCCGCTGGATAAACAGACATGTTCTTGCGGATTGCGGGACGAGCGGGCAAAGCCGCTCTACAGCTCCATTACCGGAATGCCATTCGTCCCCCGGACTGGCTCGATTCGCTGGCCCGCCGAGCGGACGAGCGTGTAATACTCGTAGCAGCCGATGACCGAAAAATCGCCGTCGATGACGCCCGGATAGGCGCGGTTGACGGAATAGACCTGGCTTTGGTGGGCGCGCAGCGCTTCCCCTTTTTGCGTCCGGTAGTCGGTGATGTCTACTTTGCCGGTGATGGGAACAGCAGGCTCGGGGCCGCGATCCGGGCAATGGTCGTAGTAATGCGGGATCGAGACGTAGTACAAATCCGGATATTCCCCGCAAGCAAGCTGCTCCTCTGCCTGCGCGACAGCCAGCGTCGTCGCTTTGCAGGTGACAATGTGATCGGGGTGGCCTGTCACGCCGTCTGGCGGAAACGTGATGACGACGTTAGGCTTCCACTCCACGATTGCGTCGCGAATTTTGGCGGTCAGCTCGTGCAGATCGGCATGTTGCAGGGAGCCGTCTGCATAGCGGAGCAAATCAAGGCGCTTGATGCCGAGCACTTCCGCGGCCTTTGCCAGCTCCTGCTCCCGGTGACGGGCCAGCTTTTCCCTGCATTCAATCGCAAACGGTCCGGAGCGCCCCTTGCAGCCGGACGTAATGCACAATAGGCGCGTCTCCTGGCCTTTTGCCTTGCATTTGGCCAGTGTTCCCCCGCAGGCGAACGATTCGTCATCCGGGTGGGGAAAAACGACCATCACTTTTTTCATTTCAGGCACCTCACTTGCTGCCGGATTGACGCTCCAAATACGCCAATCCTTTTGCTATGACACCGTAGATCGGTTCGTTTTGCGCGTTTTCGATGACGACCTGGGCAGCGTAGCGCTGGACGTGCTCCACGACGATTTTGCGGACGCGATCGTCGTTTTGCAGGACGCCGCCCTGCATAATCATCTGAAACGGCTTCGTCTTCATGTCCAGCGCCTCAATGACAGCGCGAGCCGCAGCAAACAACTCTTCGCCCGCCACCTGCAAAATGTGCGCTGCCACCTGATCTCCCGCGAGCGCCGCCTGGCTGACCAAAGGAGACAGCTCGCCTACTTTTTCTACGGAATAGTGCTCGCTGTAGGTCCAATTGAACAGCTCGTCGACGCGCGCAAGCCCTACGTGCGGGAGTAGCAGCTCCTTCAAAAGCGTCGGCTCGCCGCGGCCGTCTGCTGCCCGCAGCACAGCCATGATCGCCTGCTTGCCGATCCAGTAGCCGCTTCCCTCGTCGCCGACCCGATGGCCCCAGCCTCCGGCGCGTGCCGTTTCCTGCGCCTCGTTGACGCCAAAGGCGATGGAACCTGTCCCGGCGATGACGAGGATGCCCGGCTTGCCGCCAGTTGCGCCGAGCAAGGCGGCAAACCCGTCGTTTTCCACGATGAGTTGGTGGACGCGAATGCCGAGCTGATCGAGCACTTTACTCACCATTTGCGAGATCACCCGCCGATCGTGCTCCGTGTCCAGACCTGCGATCCCGAAAACGGCGCAGTCCACTTCCCATTCCAGCTCGCCTGCGCCCTGTCCCGAGACAAACGGGGGCAAGGTGCCGCGCCCTGCCGCATCCTCCATCGCCTGGCGAATCGCTGCGACCAGCTCGCGAGCAGCCGCTTCTTCTCCGATTCCTTGATAATTGCAAGAGCCAGAACGGCCTTGGCCGACTTCTCTTGCCGCTCGGTCCGCGAGCACCGCCAAGCATTTGGTGCCCCCTCCGTCCACTGCCAGAAGAGGTATTCGCACCACTGCCATTACCCCACACTCCATTCGGCTGTCATCTGGTCGAGCCTGTTCATTACATCTGTGCAGGCTTGTTTTTTCGCGACAAGCCATGCGTTTTCCTGCTGGAGAACGGCTCTGCGCTCAGCGATTTGCCGCTTGATTTCTTCCGGATTCGGGCCGCCCGGCAGCTTGCGGATCATGACAAAGTGCACCGGATCGAGTGCCAGTCGCAGCTCTTCTGCCGTAATCGACAGCTCTCGTCCAATCACGTCCACCGCCGCACGGTTGACCAGCGCAAGGCTGATCTGGTTGGCCAAAAGGTTGGCGCTGGTCGCTTCCTTGACCACGCGGCTCACGATGTGATGCGCCTTGCGGAACGAGAGGCGATCTGTGCGCACCAGTGTATCCGCAAGCTCCGTCACGGTTGCGAAGCTGCCTTTGGCTCGTTCCAGCAAAACGTCCTTGTTGACTTCCATCGTCCCGACGACGCACGCCATCAGGCGGTACATCTGCTCCAGCACGGCCATGCTTTTCCAGGCGTACGGCTGCATGTCGTCTTCGGTGTCGACGATGTCGCCAAACGGCGTGTTGTGCATCATCGTCAACACAGTCGTTGCATTTCCGGCGCTGCTGGACAACAGCGAGCGCATATGTTCAAACGAAACCGGATTGCGTTTTTGCGGCATGATCGAGCTGATCTGCACGTACGGGCTTGCGACTTTCAGCGCGCCAAACTCCTGCGTGCACCAGAGCAGCATATCCTGGACTGTGCGCCCCAGGTTGATCGCAGCCAGTTGTACCGCCGTCGCCACCTCGCCCAAGTAATCCGCGCCGCAGACGGCGTCATACGAATTTTCCACCAGTTCGTCAAAGCCGAGCAGTTCGCGCATCCGCTCGCGGCTGATGGCAAAGCCGGAGGTCGTCAGGGCGGCGGCCCCCATCGGGGAACGGTTGACTGTCTGATACGCCTGGATCAGCCGCTTGATATCGCGGCCAAGCAGGTCTGTCGCCGCCATGATGTAATGCGCCATGGTCGTTGGCTGCGCCTGCTGGGTATGCGTATAACCGATCATGACCGTCTCGGCGTGTTCTTGCGCAAAAAGGAGCAAATGCTCTTTCAGATAGAGGGCAGAAGCGATCGTCACCAGCAATTTTTCGCGCAGCACCATGCGGTAGATCGTGATCCCCATGTCATTGCGGCTGCGGGCCAGGTGCAGGTTGCCAGCCACATCGGGGGCCAGCTCCAGCAAACGGCTCTCTACCTGAAAGAACAAATCTTCAAACTGCCCGGTATAGGCCGAGCGACGCAACTCTTCCGGCTCGATCCCGCAGAGCGCGCGGGCAATCTGCTTGGCCTCGTCGTCTGTAATCAATTCCGTCTCGCGCAGCATGATTAGATGCGCCTTGTTGATCGCCATCATCGGCTGCAACAGGTGGTGTTTGGCCTCGTTGAATGCCGGCTCCAAAACCGCCTCTACGTACGTCTTCCCCGGGAAACTGGCTCCCTCCTGCAAAAATATGCGTTCTCTGTAATCCATCCTACTCGCATCTCCTTCCCTGCCGATTGTTCAGCTACTCATTTTTCTGCGACGGATTCGTGTCTCTCTGCTTGATTTCGTGTGCCTCTCGCCCTCGGCAGAGCCCATTTTTCACCTCGGGCCTAGGAGACGACCGCTCCCGGTCGTCTCGCTCTTCCCAGGCAAAGCGCTATTATTTTGGCAAAGCGGCGCGCAGCTACTGCTGCAAGCTGACCATGTTGACGAACATGCGGATCGCTCCCGGCACGAGCGAAGGAATTTCGCGGTACCAGACCAGCGAGCTGTACGTGTACGTTCCTTTTCCGTACTTGGCGGTGAGGAATGTGCCCGTAAACTCTTTTTCTCCCGGATCGCCGTTTGCGATCAGCTCGGTGTATTCCTTGCCCCACTCGGACGGGTTGTAGGCCGAGCGGTCCTGAATCCAGTTGTTCCAGTCTTCTTCGGTTATTTTATTCGGCGTGTTGAACAAGGCGTGATCCGGTGCGAGCATCGTCACCGGCGAATTTTCGTCCGTGACGCGCCACTGGATCAGCGGCGTGCCGATCTTGATCGGATACGGCGCCAGCTCCGGCTTCCACTTGTCTTCCGGCTTGTGGTATTGCACGACGAGGTTGCCGCCGTTTTCCACGTATTTCAGCAAACGGGCGTTGCTCGGAATCAGCTCTGGCCGGAAGCCGTAGGCGCGGATGCCCAGCACAATCGTGTCGTACTGGCCGAGGTCGCCGGATTCGATGTCTTTGGCCGTCAGGTTCGTCACATCGACGCCCAACTGGGACAAATACTGATCGATGTTGTCAAAGCCGCTGGAAACATACCCGACCTTGAGTCCCGCTGGAACTTTCAGGTCAAACGCCTGAACGTTGAGTGTCGCTGGCTGTACGAAATACGTCGTGCCGATGTGCGGGTAACGGATGACTTGCGCCCCGTGACGGCTTTCTTTGCCGCCGCCTGCCGCCACCGCCGTAATCGTGTAAGGAGCCGGCTTGACGGAAGCGGACGCTTTGATTGTAAAGGCTACCGACTTCGTTTCTCCTTTGGCGTCAAAGGCGAGCGGCGCCGCTTTCGGCTCAACGCTCCACCCCTCTGGCGCTTCCAGCGAAATGCTCGTCTGGGCCGCACCCGGATTGTAGTTTTTCACTGTCACTTTCACCGGAATCGGATCTTGCGGCTTCAGCGTGTTCAGCACGGTTGCGTTCGGATCGAGCGTCATGGCGAATGCCGGGAGCACCGCGACCGCATCGGCTGGCAGCACATGGCTGTTTGCTGTCGAGCCTGCAAAGCTGTAGCTGACATCCGCCGTGATGGCCGGAGCTGCGTACGGCTGGAACAACTCCGCATGGCCAGGCACCGTTACTTCATAGGTCGTTTTCACCGTCTGGTTGTAGCCGAGCGACGGGAAGCTGGTGGCGGAAAGCGCCCTCGCCTGCCAGCCTTTCGGTACGTTCAGCGCCAACTTCACGTTGTTCACCTTGGCCTGGCCGCCGTTGTACGCGCTCACTGTGACTTTTGTCGTTTGGCCTGCGACCAGCTCATTCGTCTCCGGCTTCACTTTTGTCACGAGCGAGAGCGCTTCTGCACTCGCCTTGTTCAGTTGCGCCTGCTTTACGCCCAGACGGTGGAGCAAATCCGTTTTGGCAGCGGCGGGAAGCGAGGACGACTCGACATCGCGCAGCGCTTTTTGCACGTCAGCGAGCATTTCGTGCGCTTCCTTGGCTACCGCGGCAAAGCTCGGGTAGGCGGCAATGACTTCTTCTGCGTCTGTTTGCAGCTTTTTCAATTCATTGGCGACTTTTTCGCCGCCGGACTGACTGGCCGTTTCTTTGGCCAAATCGTCGAAGGTGTAGGCGATGCCTGCGAAAAAGTCGGCTTCCTTGGCCTTCGTCTCGACGATGGACTGATCCAGCTTGTAGTAGCTGAAGCTCGGCCCTTCGTCATAGTGGCGGCCCATGCCCTGGCTCTTGTGCATGAAGCGGGACTCTTCGCCCAGTTGTACGTAGGAAGCGCCGTAAATCTCGTCGTAGGCTCCGACAGGGACACTCACGGAGTAGTCTTTTTCCTGGGCGGGCACATACAGCTTTTTCACCTGCCACGGGGACAGACCTTCTTTCAACTGCTCGGGGAAAACGTTTGGATCTGCGGCATCCTTGAATGCCCGAACGGTAATGACGTTAATCGCGCGATGATGGCCGTGAGTCGAAGGTTCGTTCAAAAATGCGGGAATCACGACATCGGGTCTCAGGGTGCGGATTTTGCGGATCAGCCTTTCGTAAGCGACATCCTCGCCCCACTTTTCCAACGTTTCGTCAGGGCTTTTGGAAAAGCCGAAGTCGAAAATGGGGTCGTCAATCTTCTCGCTGAGGTTCTCCAGATGGATGTTCGTGATTTTGGAAGCTTCCTGCAATTCGCGGGTACGAATGATCCCCAGCGCGTTGCCCAGCTCGCTGCCAATCTCGTTTTGTCCTCCTTCACCACGGTTGGCGATGACACTGGATGTGTCTACCCCTTTGCCGAGCGACAAATAGGCGAGCATGGCACTGTGCTCGTCGTCCGGATGGGCTCCGGTATTCATCGCGCTGGCAATCGTGGTGAGCGGCTTGATCGCTTTCCACAGGTCGACGACTCCCCGATCGGCGTGCGCAGTCTGCGGCGCCAGCGGGATGACCAGACTGGTGGCAAGCGCGGCCGCGGCCGCAATCGTGTAAAGCTTGGCAAGTTTCCCCTTCCTCAATGAACTCTCCTCCATTCCCTTTTACGATTGATGTCTATATCAATCATGGCGGTCTGTACGCGAGTGCTTCGTTGCTGCTGCCATGGATCGACCCACGATAGATTGGAGCTGTTCAGACGAATGGCCTTTTGGGCTTACTGCTTCTGGCTAATCATGTTGCGAACAGGCGGAACGCCCCTGGCACAAGCTGCAGAATCTCGCGGAACCAGGCGAGAGAGCTGTAGGTGTAGATGCCTTTACCATAGCGGGCGGTCAAAAAAATGCCGCGAAACTCCGGCTCGCCCGGATCGCTGGTGGCGATCAGCTCCGTGTATTCGCTGCCCCAGCGCGAAGGATTGTATGCACCCAGCCGTCCCAGTCTGCCTGGGTGATCCGATTCGGCTCGCAAAACATCGGGTGTTCGGGCGCGAGCATGCGGACGTCTGACTGTTCATTGGTGACCCGCCAGTCGATCAGCGATTCGCCGATGAAGATCGGGTACGGCGCGAGGCTGGGCTTCCACTTGTCCTCGGGCTTGTGGTACTGCACGACGAGATTGCCGCCGTTTTCTACATATTGCAAGAGACGATGATTGTTCTCGATCAGCTCCCTGCGGAAGCCGTAAGCGCGAATGCCGAGCACAATCGTGTCGTAGCGGGACAAATCGCCCGACTGGATCTCGTCTGCGTCGAGGTTGAGACAATGCACGCCGACTGCGCGCAAATATTTGTCCATGCTGTCAAAGCCGCTTGCGACGTAGCCAATCCGCCGATTTTCGGGGATCGCCAAGTCGAAAGCCTGGACGGTAAGCTTCGTCGGGCGAATAAAATACGTCCGGCCGACATGCGGATACTCGATCACCTGGACGTCCCGGGCACTCTCTGCCGCGCCGTCCGGCCGGGTTACTTGCGCGAAAACTTCGTACTTGCCGTTTTCGACCTGTGGTCCCGTCTGCACCGTAAACGCAATCGTCCTCGTTTCGCCGCGAAAAGCAAACGGCACGTCGATACACTCCGGTTCTGCCGTCCAGCCTTCCGGTACGACAAGCGAGACTTTTGCCGTCGTGCTACCTGGCCGATACTGCTTCAATGTTACTTTTACCGGAATAGGCTGCTCCGTATGCAGCGTGTTGCGCACGACGGCTGAAAGAGTCAGCGTCAAGGAATACGGCGGGAGCACGGTAATTGTAGGTCGGGCCTTGATTCGCTGCACTCCACGTGAAGCGCCTCCTTTTTCGCCAGGTAGAGTGTGATGCCACGAGACTTGCCACAAAAGCCGTTTGCGCACAGCGCTTTTCGCTAGATCGCTGTACCGGCCTTGTCTTTGGTCAGCTTGCTAGAGATGAACAGCACGAGGATGATGACGACGATTTGCAAAACGCCATAGGCGCAGGCAGTGCCGAATTCGAAGCTGTACATGCGCTGGAAAATGGCGACGGATAGCGGCGTCGTCCGCGGGGTAAAGATCAGGATCGAGGCGACAAATTCCCCGATACACTGCACGAACGCCAGCAGCGTTCCGGCGAGGATTCCGCCCAACGCCATCGGAAACACGACCCGCCTGAAGCTGTACCACCACGATGCGCCCAGGTTGCGCGCCGCTTCCTCGACGGACGGGTCCATCTGCATCAAGGTCGCCGAGGTGGACCGGAAGACGAGCGGCAGGTGGCGGACAAAATAAGCGAGCGGAATAATCCAGAATGTTCCGATCAAAACTTGCCCAAAGCTGAACACGGTCGGCTCGCTGAACGCCGCGATCAGGTTCACCGCGACAACTGTGCCCGGCAAAGCCCACGGCAGCATAATCAGCACATCCAGCAGCGTCTTTCCGCGGAACTTCAGGCGCACCATGGCGTAAGCCGCCGCCACGCCGAACAGGACAATCCCGATCGACGCAATCGCCGACAACTGCAAGCTGTTGACAATCGGACGCCACGTCTTGCTGTCGGTAAACAAGTCTACGTAATGCTCCAGCGTGTACTGCGGAGGCAATATTTGCACCGTCCAGGTTCCATCCACCGAAAAGGAGATGAGCACCAGCACGAGAATCGGCAGCATCAAAATGACCGTGCCGATGAAGGACAGCACAATCGTGGCGTAACGCCCGGCTTTGCTCTTGATTTCCGTCCGGTGCACGCTGACGCCTTTGCTCAAGTTTTGATAGTTGCGCGCGCCCTGATACCAGCGCATGATTAACAGAAACGCGATCGAGACGATCGACAAAATCGTCGACTGCGCCGCAGCCATGTCGAGGTCGCCATTGGTGCGGGACAAATAGATTTGCATCGTCATCGTCCGGTCGATGCCGAAGATGAGCGGTGCGGTGTACGAAGCCATGGAAATCATGAACACGAGTAGCGAAGAGGCAACCATCGCCGGCGTGAGCATCGGCAAAATGATGCGGCGCCATACGGTAAAGCGGTTGGCGCCCAGACTCGCGGCCGCTTCCTCCAAAGACGGGTCAAGCCCTTTGATCGCGGCGGTCGCGGTCATGAAAAAGTACGTGTACATCGTGAACGTATGAACGACGACGACGCCCCAGATGCCTTTGAGCGAAAACGGCACCTGGGCCAGCCCGAACAGCTCCTTGATCGCGCGCGGGAAGATGCCGCTCTCGCCGTACAAAAAAGTAAAAGACAGAACGCCGATCAACGGGGGCAAAGCCATCGGGACGAGCGCCAGCACCGAAAGAATTTTTCGCCCTGGAAACTCGTAGCGCTCCAGCAAAAACGCCATCGTCACGCCGACGATTCCGCAAGTGATGACGCTGAGCACGGAGATGTACACACTCGTCCACAGCGCCTCCAGATTGGCGGTATGCTCCAGGCTGAAGAAGCGCGTGTAGTTTTTCCACGTAATCTGCTCGTCGACATGGATGCTGGCGACGAACGTTTCAAACAACGGATAGATGACATAAGCCAGCAAAATCAAAAAGAGTGGCGAGACCAGCACATAGACGAAGGCGGGTGAAGCGGTGATCGACTTTCGTCTGACCGATGCCGGCGCTTGCTGCAATTGTGCTCTCAAAAGCTTTTTCCCCCTTATCCCGCGAAGTAGATGCTCTCCTTCGGTATGTGCAGTCCGATGGTATCGCCGCGCTGCTTGATGGGGCGTCCCAGGTTGATGGACATGCTGCGCAACTGCTCCTGCCCGACTGCCGTGACGTAATTGACGCACGCCCCGGTAAACTCAGACAGGACGACAGTGCCTGCGACGATGTTCGTCCCTTCCCGCTCGCTGCTCTCCTGAACCGATTCGGGGCGGATGGATAGCGTGACCTGCTCCCCGACAGCCAGCTTGGCGCGCGGCGAAGCATTTTTTACAAGCCCGCTGAGCACTTGGCCCGAGGAAATTCGCACGTGCACTTCCTCCTGGTCGAGGCCGACCACGGTTCCTTCCCACAGATTCGTCTCCCCGATAAACGAAGCGACAAAGCGGTTCACAGGGCGGTGGTAGATTTCGTGCGGAGTGCCGACTTGCTGCACTTCCCCGCCTTGCATGACCATGATCCGGTCGGACATCGACATCGCTTCGGCCTGGTCGTGCGTGACGTAGATCGTCGTAATTCCCAGTTCCAACTGAAGCCGTTTGATCTCAAAGCGCGTCTCTTCCCTCAGCTTGGCATCCAGATTGGACAGCGGCTCATCCAACAGCAGAATCTGCGGCTCGATGACCAGCGCCCGCGCCAGTGCCACCCGTTGCTGCTGTCCGCCGGAAAGCTGGTCGATGCGCCGCTCGCCGTAGCCCTCCAGTCGAACGAGCTTCATGATTCGCTCTACGCGCTCCTTTGTCTCTGTCTTGCTGACGGATCTTACCTGCAAGCCGAACGCGATATTTTCGAACACGGTCATGTGCGGGAACAGCGCATAGTTTTGAAAAACCATGCCTGTGTTGCGCTTGTGCGGAGGAACGGACGTAACCTCCTGGGACCCGAAGCGAATTTGTCCTTCTGTCGGGTAGTAAAAGCCGGCAATCATCCGCAAGGTCGTCGTTTTGCCGCAACCACTCGGACCGAGGAACGTAAAAAATTCACCTGACTCGATGTGAATGTGGACGTCTTCTACTCCTTTTGCATTGCCAAACCTTTTGTGGACGTGATCGAGTGTTACGCTGCTCATCCGGTTTTGTTTCCTCCTTCGTGGCAAATCATTCTTGCTTGGCATAAGCAGCTAGACGGAAAGGAACGCTCCTTCCCGTCTAGCCGACTGCCGCTTACTTCTTGCCTTTGCCCTTGATGTTTTCGTCCCAGTGCTGCATCCACTCTTTCTCTTTGGCGGCCATGACGCCCCAATCGAGCTCCAGCGGCTTCAGCTCCAGGTTTTTCATGAAGTCTGGCAGATCGTCCTTGCTGATATCAGTGCGGGCAGGGAACTGGAAGCGCTCCTTCGCCAACTGGGAAGCAATCTCAGGACTCATCAAAAATTCCATAAAGTTTTTCGCTGCATCCAGGTTTTTCGCGCCTTTGACAAGCGCGATTCCGTCTACGAGAATCGGTGCTCCGCTCTTCGGATAGATGAAGTCGTACGGATGGTTGTTCTTTTTGCTCTGAATCAGGACGTCTTGCAAGTTCCACAAGGAGATGACGCCCTCTTGACGGTCAAGCTTCAGGTAGAGGTTTGTCGGGTCTTGCGTGTACTCTTTTGTGTTGGCGTCCAGCTTCAGCAGCCAGTCGTAGCCTTTTTCCGGCGTGTCTGGGCCTTGGCGGTAGATCATCGCGGAGTAGATCGTGCGCATCGTGCCGGACGGCAGGACGTTGCGGATGACGATTTTGTCCTTGAACTTCGGATCGAGCAGCTCATCCCAATCTTGGGGCGCTTCCTCTGGCTTGAGCGCCTGCGAGTTGTACATGATGACCTCTGGCAGCAGCATCTCGCCGTACCAGCGATCTTGCGGGTCTTTGTACAAGTCCGGAATCTTGTCGGCAAACGTCGGCTTGTACGGCGCAAGCAATCCTTCGTCAGCGGCCGTGCTCAGAGCGGATTGCGTGCCGCCCCACCAGAAGTCTGCTTGCGGATTGGCTTTTTCGGCGCGAACGCGCTCCAAAATTTGCTGCGCGCCCATCTCCAGCGTCTCCACTTCGATGTTCGGGTACTTTTCCTTGAACTTCGGCAACACGATTTCGAAAATGTTTTTATCCCGTCCGGTGTAAATGACCAGCTTTTGCGGCTCGCCGGATGGAGCCGGCGTTTCGGCCGCTGGCTGTGTGCCCGCTTGGCCGCCTGCGCCGTTGTCGGCAGGCTTTGCTTCCTGTCCTCCACCTGAGCACGCGGCCACCGTCAGCGCCAAGGAGCTGACGAATACACCTTTCATCCAAGTTTTCAGCTTGTGATTGACCTTTTTCAAAACTGACTCCCCCTTTTGTTTTCTCACTCTTTGTCAAGCAGTCGTGTGAACGGAAACGCTTCCAAGACACTGTGGACGGCGCCAATCAGACCTGCTCTCTCCCCCAGACTGGCTTTTTCGAGGCAAGGCACTTCCGGCACCCACTCGGTCAGCCACTCGTGAATCTGCTTCACCCCTTCATCATCGACGTGGACCATCTCTCCGCTCAGGATCAAAATTTCCGGGTTCAAGATGCTGATGATATTCGCCATCCCGTACGCCCAATGCCGGTACACATCCAGAAGAAGCTGCCTGGCTTCGCTGTTTTGTTTGGCGTGGAAAATGAGCTCTTCTATGACACTCGACCCTTCCTGAAGGTCAGAGAGAAATCCCTTGGCCTGGCCCTGCTGCCAAATGCCCGGTATGGAATAATGCGTCTCGAACACCCCTGACGCGCCATTCGGGCGGTTATGTACCGGGCCGATTATCATGAAGCCGATCTCGCCTGCCGCTTCCCGGCTCCCCCGGTAAAACTGTCCATCCAAAATGATGCCCGCACCGATGCCTGTACCGACGTACATGTAGACGACGTTGGAGTGGCCGACGCCTGCCCCGCGAACGTATTCGCCCAGCGTCATCATGTTGACATCGTTGTCGATAATGACAGGCACGCCCAGACGCGCCTCGATGGTTTGCAAAATCGGCGACCCCATCCATCCGGTGCTCGGCGAAAAGCTGACCGTACCGCTTCCCCGCTGTGTAACCCCCTGCAAGCCGACACCCATCCCGAGCAGTCGCTCTCGCGGGATTCCGCTCTCGGCGAGCAGCCGCTCCAGACCCGCTGCCAAATCCTCAATGACGGTCTCGCCATTCGCCGGCTGCGCCAGCCGCTTGCGATGCCGGGCGAGAAACTCCCCCTTCATGTCCGCAATCGCCATGTCCAGCGTCGAGCCTTCGAAGATCGCTCCGGCAATGGCGTAAGCCTGGTAGTTGTACTCCAGCAAAATCGGCTTGCGGCCGCCTTTGGAATCGCCCATGCCCACTTCCTGCAGCAGTCCTTCCTGGATCATTTCATCGACCAGGGCAGAGACACACGGGCGGCTGAGCATGGTCTGCTTGGCAATATCGGCGCGGGAAATCTGACCGTGCTGAATGACCTGCTGTAAAACTTCTTCCTTGTTCAGTTTCTTGACGAGTTTACTGTTGCCTGTTTTTCTCGGAGCTCGCACGCCTATACAATCACCACCACAGCAGTTAGTTAAGTTTACTAACAAAGATAAGCAAATTATACCTACACCCTTCGGAATAGTCAAATAATTTGCTCTTGTCTTTCAGATATTTTCTGGATGTTTGCTTATTACTTTTACTTTTGTGTATGTATTTTCAATTAAAGTAAAAAATAAAGCTACTAAAATGAGCTCTTCTATGACACTCGCCCCTTCCTGAAGGTCAGAGAGAAATCCCTTGACTTGACCTGGCCCTGCTGCCAAACTCTGACACGCCATTCGGGCAGTTATGTACCGGGCCGATCATCATGCTGCCAATCTCGCCTGCCGCTTCCCCGCTCCACGGGTAAAACTGTCCATCCAAAATGATGCCCATTAAAAAAAGACACTTCTGCCTCATGAAGTGTCTCGTTGCGCACGGCTTATTCCCATTTCGCTTTCCTTTCCCGTATCAAAACGCGCTCCCGCTACTCTTCTCGCACCGACAGCCACACGTCCTTCACCAGTTCCATGAAAGTTTCAATCGCCGGCTCGTCCCGGCGGCGCTCCAGGCAGACGAGCGATGTTTCCGCCTTTTTGGAAAAACGGTACAACTGGACCAGCTCGCCCGTGCGCAGCTCTTTTTCCACCAATGCCGTGCTGAGCAGGGCGATCCCCGTCTGATTGAGCACGGAGCGCTTGATCGTTTCCTCGCTGCTGCACTTGATGACGGAGGGCGGAACGTAGCCGATCTCCAGCAAGCATTGGGTAATAAACCCGTCCAGATTGCAGCCCTCCTGGTAGGACAAAAACGGAAATACGGCCAGCGCTTCTGCCATCGAGCGTCCTTTTACCATTTCCGGCGCGGCAACCAGGGCGAATTCCTCCAAATCGACCACCATCGAATAAATCCCCGGCTGCGAGCTGACTCCGGCAATGATCCCGATATCCGCCTCGTGCGCCTGAATTTTTTTCAGCGCTTCCTGGCTCGTGCACGAGATGACCTGCAAATTCACCTGCGGATGTGTCTCGACGTACGCCTTGAGCATTTGCGGCATGTACTGGGTACAGTAAAATTCGGGAGCGGCCACGACGAGCGGCCCCACAGGCAAATCCAGGTGGTTCAGCCCTTCCTCCATATGCTGCAGCACAGAGAAAAGCTGGTCGGTATGCTGCTTCACCGTTTTCCCTGCCGGGGTCAAAAACGTGCGCTTGCCCACCCGGTTCAACAGCGGATGGCCCAGCTCCCGCTCCAGCGCCTGAATCTGCAGCGTAATCGTCGGCTGGCTGTAGCCGAGCAGCTCGGCCGCCTTCGTCAAGTTCAGATGCTCGGCTACGACCTGAAACGTTTTCAAATTGCGCAACTCCATGTTCGCTATCACCCTCCCGCCGTTTCTGCCTCTCTAGGGAAAAGTGTAGCCGAGAGTGGACATGAAGTTCAACCTGCGGGCTGCACGCTGCGTGCTAGGAGTAGCGGGCCACGATCCCCGCCAGCTTGGCGGCGTCCACATTGCTGCCGCTCACGATGGTCAGCACCTTTTTTCCGGCCAGCTCGCCCACGACGCCTTGCATCAGCGCAGCGACTCCGACAACTCCTGAGCCTTCGACCATCAGATGGTGCTCTTTTGCCAGCCAGTACATCGCCTGGGCGACATGCTCCTCCTCGACGAGCACGAAGTCGTCGACGATCTCAAGCGCCAGGTCGAGATTGCCCTGGGAAATGCCGCCGTGCAGACCGTCTGCCAGCGAGTCGTTGTACACGACGTCTGCCAGCCGCTTTTCCCGAAACGAGTAGTACCACGGCGGCGAAGCGTGCGTCTGGACTCCGATCACCTGCACCTGCGGGTTGATCGCCTTTGCCGCCAGTGCCACTCCGCAAATCAGCCCGCCTCCGCCCGCAGGCACGAGAATCGCGTCAAAGTCCGGCTCCGCAAGCATGGCCTCCAACCCTGCGGTTCCTTGTCCCGCAATGATGTGGTCGTCTTCAAAAGCGTGCACGAATGTACGGCCCGTTGCTTTTGCCAGCTCGTAGGCGTAGCTCTCCGCCTCGTCATAGCTGTTGCCATGCTCGACCAGCTCTGCGCCGTAGCGTCTGATTCCCGCTTTTTTCGTCTCCGGCGCTGTGCTTGGTACAACAATCAGGGCGGACACTCCCCGCAGTGCCGCCGCATAGGCCACCCCTTGCGCGTGATTGCCCGCAGACGCCGTAATGACGCCTCGCGCCAGCTCCTCCGCTGTAAGCGAAGCGATCTTGTTCAAGGCGCCGCGCACCTTGAACGAACCTGTCTTTTGCTGGCACTCCAGCTTCAGCCAAACGTCAGCCCCAGCCAGGGCGGACAGGGCCGCGGATGAAATCAACGGGGTGTGGAGCACCTGCCCCTGCAACTTTTTGTGTGCTTTGACAATATCCAGAAACGATACAGTTAACAACTTCATTCCCTCCTCAGGAAAAATGCTTCACCAATTGAACAAACAGCTCGATGCCCACCGGAATGGCCTCTTCGTCGAGATCAAAGCGGGGGTGATGGTGCGGATACTTGCTGTTTTCGCCTCCCATCCCTACGAACAGGAAGGCACCGGGCTTTTCCTGCAAGTAATAGGAAAAATCTTAGCCCCCCATGACAGGTTTGACATAGGCAACACTTTCCCTGCCAAACTGCCGGACGGCGACTTCTGCGGCGTAGCGGCTCATCCGCTCATCGTTGACCACGGGCGGCGTCCCCCAGTCCACGACGACTTCTCCGTTCGCTCCCCACGCCGCGCACAATGCCTCGACCGTCTGCTTCAGCTCACGGGCCAGCAACTGTCTGGTCTGCTCGGACTGGGCACGCAGCGTCCCGTAGAGCACAGCCTGGTTCGGAATGATGTTGTAGGTCGTGCCCGCCTCCAGCCGACAAATGGAGATGACGGCAGGCTCGACCGGATTGATCCGCCGGGAGACGATCCCTTGCACAGCCGCGATCACCTGGCCCGCGACATAGATCGGATCAATCGTCTCGTGCGGCATCGAGCCGTGCCGGCCCCGGCCCGTGATGACGATTCGCACATCGTCGGATGAAGCCATCATCGCCCCGTTGCTGATCCCGATTTTGCCCTTTTCCAAAGGCTGCCAGAGGTGCAGGCCGAATACCGCGTCCACCTGTTCCAGCACGCCATGCCGGACCGCAGACGTGCGCGATGCCGGGATGCTTCGACAAATACGGCTTGTCCCCCTCTTCGTTGACGGGCAACGCGTCTATGTCTGCGCGCAAGGCAATCGTCTTTTTCCCGTCGGTCCCGCGCAGCAGTCCGACGACGCTGGGAGCCGGACAAGTAAGCAGCTCGAGCTGCCACTCCTGCAACCGGCTTCGGATATGGGCAGCCGTCTGGTATTCCTGCCCCGACAATTCCGGGTACTGGTGCAAATAGCGGCGTTCATGGACGGCCCACTCGGCGAGCGTTTTTGTGTCTGCTGTCATGTCGTTTCCTCCCCTCGATCAAAACGGTCCGTACCCGATCAGATGAGCGCCGATGACCGCTACCGCCGCGATTGCATACTGCAGCAAAATCAGCGGCAAAATCCACTTCATCCAGCGAATCCACGGAATGCCTGCAAGAGCAAGCCCTGCCATGAAATACCCCGAGGTCGGAATAAAAATGTTGGAGATGCCGTCCCCGAACTGCAATATAGGGATCGTCTCCTCCGCCATCCCCATGAGGGAGCCTCCCGCGGCAAAAAACAGCATCATGATCGGAATCAGCCATTTTTCCTGGTTCCGAAGCAGCCTGGAAAGCGTGACGATCAGCGCTTCAATCGCCCCTGTCGCCGCCAAAATACCGAATGTTCCGCCAATTATAAGTACAAAAAAGATAATGCCCGAAGCTTCACCAAGCCTGTATGCACGCTGTTCACAAGCCCAAGCGGCTTGACTGGCGCGGATTCCAGCCATTGAAACGACTGAGGATCAATGACGCTCCGCCCGTTCACTTCCACCCGCCCGTACTCTCCGGCAGGCTACACATACGTCAAAACGACCGCCACGGCAATGACGGCAAAAAGCAGGGCAAACACGTTGATTTCCCGCAGCTTTTTCGGTTTTTTCGGCTGCGCTTCTGCATGTGGCTGACTCATGATATCCCCCCCTGTTCGATAGCAAATCCAAGTCCTGTAACCCCAGAAGCGCAAGCGCGAGGCAGGCGAGTCTCCCTCACTCCGCTGGCAAAAGAGACTCTCCCCGCTTTTTCCCGCCGCTTACTTTTGCGCCTGCAAAAACTTCGAAACCTGCGCCAGACCAGCCTTGAGCACCTCTGTATCGCAAGCGTACCCGATCCGCACCCAGCCTTCCATGTCGAAGCAGCTTCCTGGCGTCAAAAAGGCTCCCGTCGATTTGAACAAGTCGATGCAAAACGTTTCCGATGGCATATCCAGCTCGTATTTCAGCATCGCAGTCGTGCCTGCCTGCGGCTTGACGTAGGAGATGAGCGGCTCGCTCGCCACCCAGTCGTCGAGAATTTGCAGGTTGTCCCGCACGATTTTCAGGTTGCGCTCCATGATCTTGTCCCGGTTTTTCAACGCGTGCACAGCCAGCATGTCGTCGAGCATCCCGCAACTGATCGTCGTGTAGTCGCGGTGCGAGATGCAGTTTTTGATGACGTCGAGCGGCGCTGCGATCCAGCCCAGACGCAGCCCGGCGAGCGAAAACACTTTGGACATGCTGCTCGTCGCGATCCCTTTTTCATACAAATCCACAATGGACGGCACGACGATCTCCGGGTCCTGGTGCAAGTGGCGGTACACCTCGTCACACAGCAAATAGGCGTCAACCGAACGGGCAATCTCCACAATCTCCCGCAGCAAAGCTTCGTCCATCAAGGCCCCGGACGGATTGTTCGGGTTGTTGATGCAGATCAGCTTGGTCTTGTCGGTGACCAGCGCGCGCAGCTCGTCCAGGTCAGGCAAAAACTGCTTTTCCGGCACCAGGCGCAAATGCTTCACCTCTGCTCCGAAAGCCGCAGGCACCTCGTAAATTTGCTGGTAGGTCGGGTGGACGGCAACGACCTCATCGCCGGGGTTTACGAGCGAAAACAAGGTCAAAAAGTTGGCGCCGATCGCTCCGTTCATCGCCAAAATGTTTTCCGGCTTCATCGTCTCGTACATCCCCGCAACAAGGCTGCGGAACTCCGGCGAGCCTTCGATGTGGCCGTACGTCAGCTTCTTTTGCGCCATCTCGCGAAAAAAGTCTTCCGGTTCCGCAGAGAGCCGGATCAGTTCTTCCACGGTGAGCGAATCGACGCACGTTTCCGCGATATTGTACACGGCCTCCAGCTCGTAGGCGTTCATCCATTCTTCCACTTTAAAAGGGGCAATTCTCATTGCTGTTCCTCTCCTTTGTTCATCCAGTCCAAGTCCAGTACCGCTTCTGACTCTCTACAGGTCGACGATGGCTCCTGCGCCGCGGCTTTCGGCCATCCGCAAAATATGTTGCGCCGTCAGCAAATCTTGAATGGCAATCCCTGTGCTGTCAAAAATCGTGATTTCTTCCGCAGACTGTCGCCCGGCGGCATGCCCGGAAATAACACTCCCGATCTCCGCCGCGATGTCTGCTTCTGTTATCAGTCCTTTTTTCAGCGGAATCTCGGTTTCGCCCACGCGTACAGCCTGCCCGATATCGTCGGTAAAGACGCGTCCGACAGCGAAAAGGCGCTCGTCAATTTCCTGCTTGCCTTCCATGTCGGCGCCGATGCACGTAATGTGCGTGCCAGGCCGGACCCATTCGCGGCGGATGAACGGCTCCCGCGCTGGTGTCGCGGTAATGATGACGTCCGCTTGTCCTGTTGCCGCTTCGAGGTCGTCTACCGCCACAAATTCTACTTCGCATTTTTGTGCGTACCGCTCGTATTCGTCGCCCTTGTACTTCGAGACGAACTTGGCGAGCAGCTTGTCTTTGATCTCTGCTGCGAACTTCTCTGCTTTTGCATGGGAACGCGGGTTGCTGATGGAGACTCGCTTGATGTTTGGAATCGCCATCAATGTTGCCATGATCTGAAAAGGCGCCTGGTGCCCCGTCCCGATCATCAGCAAATGCTCCGATTCCGGGCGGGCCAAATACTTCGCTCCGATCCCCCCTGCCGCGCCTGTCCGCATGCAGGTGATGTGTTCGCCGCTCAAAATCCCCTGCGGGACGCCTGTGCGGCTGTCCAGCACCATCACAGTCCCGAGCAGTTGCGGCAAGCCTTTCTGATCGTTGTCCCCAAACCAGGAGACGAGCTTCAGTCCAAACACGTCCGCCTGGGGCAAATGACCGGATTTGATGTCCATGTCTGCTTTCCCCGGTTCAAATTCGTGAAAGATCATCGGAAACAGCGTCGCTTGCTGCGCCGACTTCATCTGGTAGGCTTGCTCGACCACTTCGATCACGCTGGCCATATCCAGTAAGTCTTCCGTGGTTTCCTGATTGATGACGCGAAATGGAAACATGTCTTGTGTGCCTCCTCTCGATTCCCTTCACACTACCACAACTTTTTGAGGCAAAAAAATTGAAAGTTCCAATAGTAAACATTAGAAAAAATAAAACCTCCATCCGTTCATCCGGAAATGGAGGTTTGATCTAGGCTCCGCCGATTCTTGCCGAAATCGCGGTGGCCTTCTCTTTTACTTTTTCAATGAGCTGCGGCAGCCTTTCCTCCGGGACCCGGAAGATCGGCGCATTGATCGACAAGGCTGCCACGAGCTGGTTGCCGTAGCCGAAGACCGGGGCTGCGACTGCCATCGTCCCTTCCGTTTTCTCCCCGTAGCTGATGGCATAGCCGCTCTGCTTCGCTGCTGCCAGTTGCTCTACAAATGCCTGCTGCCGCTGCTCGGGCAGTTGCGCGGAGACGACCTTGGCGATTTCAGCCGCCTTGGCATGAGCGAGAATCATTTTGCTGGGAGCGCCAATCGTGAGAGGAATGCGCTCCCCCAAATTCTCGTCGATGCGGATTTTCAGCGGGCTTTCGACCTTTTCGATCGGCATCGAATCTGTCCCCGCCGGCACGTTGAGGAAAATGCTCTCCTCGACCTCGTTTGCCAGCTCCTCCATGAACGGCCGCGCCACGGCGCGCAAATTCAGCTTTTCATGCAGAATAAAGCCGATTTCCATCCAGGTATATCCCGGCTTGTAATGCTTGGTCGCAGGCTCCTGCTCAACCAGGCCGAACTGGATCATCGAGTCGAGAAAACGATGGAGCGTGCTGATGGGCAGGCCAGTTGCGTCAGCTAGCTCCGAAATCGGCCAGGCAGGTTTTTCGTCAGATATCAGCACTCTGATAATTTTCATCGTCCGCTCGATAGATTGAACCATAATTGCTTCGTCCTCCGTAAAAGTGCGTTACGCTGCAACACTCGTCCCTTTGTCTTGCTTTTTCGGCGCCCTTCCCCGGGCCAGCCTGGCTTCCAATCGGTTGACAAAATAAGTGAACAGCATAATCAGCACGAGATAGTACAAGCCGACAACCATGTACGTTTCCAACTGCTTGTAGTTGGAAGCCGCCTCGCCGAGACCGGTCCCCCACAAATCTTGCATTCCTACGTACGCGACCAGCGACGAGTCTTTCAGCCCGATGATGAACTGGTTGCCTAGCGCCGGAATCGCCCTGCGGAACGCCTGCGGCAAAATAATCCGGCGCATCGCCAGCGGATACGACATCCCGAGCGAGCGCGACGCTTCCATCTGTCCGCGGTCAATCGACTGGATCGAGCCGCGGAAAATTTCGGCGATGTACGCGCCGTTGTGGACCGCAAGCGCGATAGCCCCCGCCCAGAACTGGGAGAGCGTCACCATGTTCGCCAGCCCGAAGTACAAAATACAAATTTGCACGATCAGCGGCGTACCGCGAATGACGGTAATGTACACGTGCGCGAAGTAGTTGAGCGGCTTGGAATCGGATATGCGGAAAAAGGCAATGACCAGACCGACGATGCACCCGAGCAAGAGGGCGACTGCCGTAAGCTGCACGGTCAGCCATGTCGCTTTAAGGAAAAGGGGATAACTGGATAGGAAAATATCAATAATCATTGGAGATCCTCCTCACATGAAGCGGAAAAAGGGGGGCGTCCAGACCGGACACCCCGTTGCCCACTTTATTGTTTTTGCAGGATATTGCGGCCAAACCATTTTTGGCTGATTGTTTCATAGGTGCCGTCTTTAATGATTTCGTCCAGTGCCTTGTTGATCCGGTCGACTGCCTCCTGGTCGCCCAGTCGCACGGCAATCGCCTGTTCATCGTAGCTGAGCGGTTCGCCGACGTCGATCACTTTGCCGCCGCCCTCTTTAATAAAGCGCAAGCCTACTACCTGGTCGGTAATGACCGCATCGAGGCGTCCTGTCGGCAAGTCGAGCAACGCCGTAATATCGCTGTCGTACTGCGTGATCTTGTCTTCATCCGTCAGCTTTCTCGCCCAGTCGAGGTAGTTGGAAGCCTTCACGACGCCGATCTTTTTGCCTTTCAGGTCTTCCTTGCTCTTGATCGTCGTATTGCCCTCCTGGACGAAAATTTGCGAGCCGGAGCGATAGTACGGGTTCGTGAAGGAAACTACCTTTTGCCGCTCTGGCGTCACCGTCAAGCTGCCGATGATCGTATCGTATTTTTTCGCTTCCAGACCAGGGATGATCGTCTCAAACGGGTTTGTGATCGGCACCGGATTCATGCCCATTTTTTCCGCCAAAGCCTTGCCGATTTCCACGTCAAAGCCTGTCAGTTCTCCGTTTTCTTTAAAGCTGAACGGCTTGTACACTCCGCTCATCGCGTACGTAAAATCTTTTTTGCCTTCGCCGCCCGCTGCCTGTCCGCCGCCTGCTGGCGCGCTGCTCTCCTGCGAGCCGCATGCCGCGAGCAAAAGCGAGCCCAACAGTACGGTCGACAACAAAACTCCTGACCATTTTGCACGTTTTTTCATCTGAAATTCCCCCTGTTTCTCTTTTTTAGCGGATACTGCCCAAAAACTGTTTTGTTCTCTCATGCTGCGGGTTTTCAAAGAACGCACTAGGCGGCCCTTGCTCCAAAATTTGACCATCGTGCATGAACACCGCCCGGTCGGCAACCTCGCGGGCGAAGCCCATCTCATGGGTCACGACGATCATGGTCATTCCTTCTTTTGCCAACTGCTTCATTACCTGCAACACTTCGCCGACCAGCTCAGGGTCAAGTGCGGAGGTAGGTTCATCGAAAAGCATGATTTTCGGCTTCATCGCAAGCGCCCGCGCAATCGCCACGCGCTGCTTCTGTCCGCCCGAGAGCATGTCCGGGTAGACATCCGCCTTATCCTGCATGTTTACTTTTTTCAGCAGTTCGTACGCCAGCTCTTTCGCTTCCGCCGCCTTCATTCCTTTGACGTGCACCGGCGCTTCGATCACGTTTTCCAGTACCGTCTTGTGCGGGAACAGGTTGAAGTGCTGGAAGACCATGCCCACATTCTCGCGAAAATGGTTCAGGTTGGTCTTGTGCGGGTCAATCTTCTGCCCGCTGATCCAGATTTCGCCGCCATCGTGAAACTCCAGAAAATTCAGGCAACGCAGCAACGTACTTTTGCCTGAACCGCTGGCCCCGAGCAAGACGACGACTTCTTTCTCCTCGACCTTGAGCGTTACCCCTTTCAGTACCGTGAGCGAGCCGAAAGATTTGACAAGCTGCTTAACCTCAATCATCCTGCTATCCCCCTATCTATCTGCTGCCGGATGGATTGCCCCTTATACTTTTTCCGAATATCGGAAATGATTTCTGATTTAAATTATAATTGTATATTTTCAGATATTCAAGAAAAATTTAATTTGCTGAATAAATATGCATGAACGCCAAAAAAAGCGGCTTCCTCCGGCTCTTCAACCAGAGGAAGCCACTGTCGCTGTGCCAGGCTTTACGCGCCTGGCTTCGCCTTGTTTACGGCTGCTGTCTTCTTGTCGTCACTGTTCTTGCCCAGCTCATGCTTGATGAATAAATAGTTTTCGATCTCGCGCAACAAGTAAAACAGCGACGCCCGCGTCTCGAACTCCTCGCGCGTGCGCGGCAGCTCCGACTCTTTGATCTCCTCGCGCATCTGGCGAAGTTGGTCGATAAAGCGGTACGCCGTATTGCCCGGATGCACCGATGCGCTGATTTGTTCGAGAAAGTCCGCGATGCGGTGGCTCTGCGGCACCTGCGTGTCCAGCGACGACACGATCGGCATCATCCGCTCCAGCAGCTCAAACTGCTTTTCGCGCATGACAAAATACTGGTAGTACGAATCATCCCGGCGTCCCAGCCGGTTGTCGATGTCGCGCGACGCCAGCCGAATCGCTTTTTCCAGCAGACCGGGCGCCTCGATCATCTCTTTTCCGTCCCACTCGCTCTCGCCGTGTCGCAAATAGTAGCTGAACTCCCGCAAAATTTGCCGGAACAACTGCTCCACCTGCTTTTGCATCGCGCGCAAATCTTTGTCCAGGCTCGGCATGTACAAGTTCACGAGCAGCGCGACGCCCACGCCGATCACCAACAGCCCCGCTTCGTTCAAGAGCAGCGGGAGATCCATTCGCTCGGACGAGTACAGATGCATGAGCACGACCATGCTGCTGACGAAGCCTTCCTGAATCCCGAAGCGCACGGCCAGCGGCAAAAACAAAAGAATCGCAAGCAAGATAGCCAACGGCGAGTAGCCCAAAAAATAAAACAGCGCCATCCCGATCCCCAGCCCGAGAAAGCTGGCCATGATCCGGTTCCACGCCGTGCGAAACGACTGCTTGACCGTCACCTGGATGCAAAGAATCGTAATGATTCCCGCCGATGCCGGATACATCAGATCAAGCTGCTGGGCCAAAAAGATCGAGATCGCCGTCCCAATCGCCGTTTTTAATGTACGATAGCCGATTTTCAGTTTGAGAAAGCTCAGTCTTGTTCCCCTCCGCTCTGATGTCGCTTCCCTTTTCCTTTACTGTACCAAAAAGCGCCCGCGAACCAAAGACAAGACTTTGTTAAAAAAAGTAAACGTTGCATGAAGCGAAGCGGCTTGCAAGCGTAGTGCACAGTCGGCAAAAGGCTGTCGCCGTCACACTTTTTTCCCGCAGCCTGGACAGTATTGGTAGTCGGCCTGCACGCGCTGTCCGCAGTACGGGCAAAACGCTTTTTCGCCCGCTGCTTCTGTCCTTGTCGGCTTCCCTGCTGCGCGCTCGCCGCCGTACTTGCGGTTCAGCGGATCGCCTTCTTCGCTCGCATCGGTAATATCGTAGAGCGACATCCGTTCTTTTCCGGTGGCGTTTTTATAGTGATAGACACCTTGCGCAATGCCTATAATGACGAACACGACGCCAAACAGCGGAAAAATGGTCCCGACCATAGGAAACGGCGAATCTTGTGTAATCACAAACGCCATGATCGTCCAAAAAATGCCGAAAACAACGGCTGCGATGCTTCCGGCCGCCCCCATTGCCGACGGCCCTCTTCCTGGCTTGATACTTTTCATCCGCACCCTCTCCCTCGCCTCCCGGACGTTTTTGCCGGAAGCGTTTCTCTTGTTCCACGCATTTCTCCCATCCTATTACAAGTACGTTTTGATGACAAATCGGTTTCCAAGAAAAAAGACACCATCGTCTCCATGATGGTGTCCGCTTGTCCTGCCTACCGGGCGATTGCTCGGGCGGCTACTGCTTTGTCTTTTTCAGCTCGTAAAGGGCTTGCATTACCTCCGCAACGTCTCCCCGCGATACGGTTCCCTCAGGCGCGAACGAGGCTGCCGACTTTCCTTTCAACAGGCCGTGAGCCGTCGCCAACGCCACTGCCGGCACCTGCTTTTTCGGCACGTCCTGATACGGCACTGTAAAAAACTCCGGCTTGTCCAGCACATCCCCGTAGCCGAGCAGGCGGGCGACGATATCTGCTGCATCGGCGCGCGTCGCCGTCCGGTCTGGCGCAAACGTCTGGCCCGTTTTCGGAATCAGTCCGTATTGCAGCCCTTTCTGGATCGCGGCGTAATTCGGGTGTTTGACATCCACGTCGGCAAACGGGTAAGGCTTCTGTTGTTCGTCGCTGGAGAAACGCGGCCGGAGGTAGTTGAACTCGATCCGGTTCGTCAAACGGCCGATCATCTGGATCAGCTCGCCGCGCGTCACGGCTTTATCCGGCTCCAATTTTCCGTCTTCAGCGCTCAGCCAATTCATGCGCAGCGCCAGTTCCAGTGCCGCCTGCTGCGGATGGCCTTCGATGTCGCTCGGCTTCTGCTGTTTTTTCGCCTCGGCAAAGCTGAGCCATTCGCCCGTCTCTGCCAGGACAACTCCCGCATCGCCTACGTAGCGATACACGAGAATCGGCTCGCGCGGCTGCGGCGGCACCGGAAATGGTTCTTCCTGCGGCAAATAATAGGTCAACTGTAGCGTTTTTTGCTTCTGCTCGGCCTTTTTCGCAGCAGCGCGGTCCACGATGTCCTTGCCCACTGCCCCGACAAACGGCGTCCCGTCCCAACGGCTGCGGTTGTCCAGTGTCTCGGCTACCCCGGTCTCGGGATTGACCTCTACCGCGAACTGCGCATATTCAATCGGGATGCCGTCTTGCAGCCAGCCAAACGTAATCTCGTACGGCAGACCCTTCTCCTGCATGCTCTGGAGCGTCTCCTTTGACGGGGATTGTTTGACCAGGTAAATGTCGCCGAGCCTGTCCGCATACAAGGTACGCACCAGCTTGAGCGCGGATGCCTCTGCTTGCTCCCAGGTGACTGCCTTTTCCCATTTTTGTCCTGATCTCTGGAATCGCGCATTCTCGTTGACACTGTATTCCACCAGCTCGCCGCGGTCGTTGATACTGAGTTCTGTCTGCTCCTCACCCGAACCGTTTCCTTGAAGCGGCGTGAAGCTGAAACTCCATCTGCGCACCTCGACCCCATCCACGCCGGAGCTGGTGCCGCCCCCGTTGCTGCCCTCAGAGCGGTATGACCCCGGCAGCTTCTTGATGTATTGCTCGGCAATTCGCTGCGCCTCTTCTTTTGAAATCAGCGGTTTTTCCTCTGCTTTGGCATGCGTATTTCCCAACGGCTCGATGTTTTTCGCGCTCGCCTCTTTGCCAAGCGCATTGAGCAGTTGTCCGGTTGCTGCATCCACGAATTGCGGATCGTCCGCTTCGTATTTGTACGCAAGCTGGAAGGGAGCCAGACGCTGCGATCGTCCGAACACGGACATGTCGCTGAACAGCAAAGTAGGAGCAGCCTGCTCGTCCCACTTTTTCGCGGCTTCGGCGCTGTCGATCACCTTTGCGGCATCAGGCAGCTTGCCTTCGTACCACTCCCGGCTGAAGCTCATCACTTCCCCGTTGTGGTCCACGATGAACCGAAAACCGTTTTCCAAAAAAGGAATCTCGTTTTCCACGCGGGTAAAGGTGACAAATTCCCGCTGTTCGCCGCGGAACATAGGCTGATTAGGGGGCACATACTCATTTGCTTTGGACAGGCGTGCCCGCTCGTCTGCTGTCGTTACCCGCTCGAGAAATGCGGTGGCCGCTTTTTCCGCTTGCTCTCTGGAAATTTGCGCTGAGCCTCCGCCGCTCTCGTTTTCTCCATACTTGGAATAGTCCAACAATTTTCCCGATACCGCATCAATTGTTACAGAAAGACTTGCTTCGTTTGCTTTTTCCCAGACCACCCGCCAGATCGGCGCGGTTGAATACGCTTCGTTTGCGCCGACATAGCGCGCCCGCAAAAGCCTGTAGTCCGCCGGAACCGCCACCCATTTTTGCGCCTGCTTGAGCGCTTCTTCCTGCGTCAACGTCTTCGCTGTCGGCTGCTCGGCCGCGTAAACCAACGGCGCTCCCCCGATTGTCCCCGCATTTGCAAACAGCGTGGTCAGCAGCAAAGACGACGACATGGCCATTGCCAGCCCCCACGATTTTGTGCCTCGTAGCAAAACTACCCTCTCCTCTCTTTCTTTGGACGTCCCTCCTTATTCTACCATCTTATCTGGAAAATGCAGTAAAAAAAGACCCGCCGATGCGACAGGCCGCACAGCAGGTCTTTTGGACGGATTGCTAGACTTCCAGTTTTTTCGCGAGCGTCTCTTTGTTCAGCACGTTTCCAACCAGGAAGTTGCCGAACTCGCCAAAGCGCGCACTCACTTCGTCAAAGCGCATTTCGTAGACGATATGCTTGAACTCCAGCGGATCGTTGGCGAACAAGGTGACGCCCCACTCCCAATCGTCGAAGCCGATGGAGCCGCCGATAATTTGCTTCACGCGGCCAGCGTAGGAGCGGCCGATCATGCCGTGGGAGCGCATCATTTCCTGGCGCTCCTGCATGCTCAGCATGTACCAGTTGTCTTGCAGGTCGCGCTTTTTGTTCATCGGATAGAAGCAGATGTGCTCCCATTTTGGCAGGATCGGATACAGGCGGTCGCGGACATGCGGGTTCGCTTTTGGATCTTCTCCCGGGTTATGTACGTAGTTGCTCAGCTCGACGACAGATACATACGAGTAAGGAGCTTCTGTATAGGAAGCAAAGCGGGTTTTATTGAAAGCAGTCTTGATCTCGTCGAGTTCTTGCATGGTCGGACGCAGGAACATGAACACGAGGTCTGCCTTGTGTCCGAGGATGGAGTAAAAAGCGGTGCTGCCCTGGTTCTCGGCTTCGTTGGCTTCCCATGTTTGGATCAGGCCGTTCAGCTCGTCCAGCGCTGCTTGACGCTCTTCAGCCGAAGCCGCTCTCCACTTTTCCCAATTGATGGTGCGGAAATTATGATACGTGTACCAACCTTCTAATGTAAGCAACGCTTCGTTTGCGCTCATCGAAAATCAGCTCCTCTAGAAAAATCTGGTCAACCTCATGGCAACACTCCCAGTATAGCATAAGGGACGAGCATATATTCGGAACAGATTGGTGAACAACAAAGAAACAAGCGGCGCCCGGCGGCTACCGCTTGTCTTCGCTGCTCGCTGCGGCCACGCCAAGCTGGCTCGCCGCAGCCTCGTCTACGATCACTGTCACATCCGGGTGAAGCTGGAGCAAGGAAGCGGGCACATCCGCTGTCGGCTCGCCTTCCAGCATCAGCCGCACAGCTTCTGCCTTCGCCTCGCCGCTCGCCAAAAGCACGACTTTTTTCGCGCCGAGAATCGTCTTGATCCCCATTGAGACAGCTTGCGTAGGCACTTCCTCGACGCTTGCAAAATAACGGGCATTCGCTTCGATCGTGCTCTGCGTCAGTTGGACCACGCGCGTCGTCGACTCGGCGGATGAGCCTGGCTCATTAAAGCCGATGTGCCCGTTGTTGCCGATCCCGAGCACCTGAATGTCGATTCCGCCCGCTTCGCGAATCGCTTCCTCGTAGCGCGCGCATTCTTTCGCCAAATCTTTCGCATCGCCTGCCGGAACGTGCGTTTTTTCCTGCGGCAGATTGATATGGCGGAACAAGTTTTCCTGCATGTAGGCGCGATAGCTTTGCGGATGGGCAGAGGACAGGCCGACGTATTCATCCAGGTTAAAGCTGCTCGCCTGGGAAAAATCAATCCCCTCCTCCTGATGCAGCTTCACCAGCTCCCGGTACATGCCTACGGGAGTGCCGCCCGTCGCCAGCCCCAGGACGGTCTGCGGGTGGTTTTTCACTTCCCGAGCGAGCAGTTCCGCCGCTTTGCGGCTCATCTCCTGATAGTCTTTGACAATTACGAGCTTCAACTCATCTCACCTCAGTCAATATTTTCTCTCCAGCACGGCCTTGGCCGTCCGTTCCTTGTACGTGAGCGCTTTTTCCTTGTTGCGCAAGGCAATCGTCGTGCAGATGACGTCCAGCACGTGCAACTGGGCGATTTTCGCCGCCAGCGAGCCGCCTTGCAGCGGGCCTTCCTGTGCGGCGGTCAAAAGCGTAATATCGGCCACGTTCGTAATCGGCGAGCGGCGGTAATGCGTGATGCAAATGATCGTCGCGCCGGCTTCCTTGGCGACTTTCAGCGAGTCGATCGTGTCCTTGGTGCTGCCTGACACGGACAGCCCGACCGCCACGTCTCCCGGTCCCAATGTCGCCGCCGCCATCGCCTGCAGGTGCGACTCGCTCATCGCATCGACCCGCAGTCCGATCCGCAAAAACGCGTACTTGGCGTCCTGTGCCGTCACAGCGGATGTTCCCACTCCGTAAAAGTGAATCGTGTCCGCCTGTTGCAACAGCTCCACGCAGCGCTCCACCTGCTCCGGATCAAACAAGGCCGCCGTATCGGCAATCGCCTGCTGATTCGTCGCCGTTACTTTTTGCGCCATCGTCTCCAGCGAATCGTCCTCGCCTACTTCGCCGTGCAAGTTTTTCACCGGCGCAACCAGCTCCTGCGCCAGCGCCAGCTTGAACTCCTGATAGCCGCGAAAACCGATCTTCCGGCAAAAGCGCAGCACGGTCGTCTCGCCCACGCCCGCCTTTTCCGCGAGGTCGATCACGGATGAGTAGATGACGCTGTCTGTCTGCTGCAAGACGATGCTCGCGACTTTTTGCTCCGATTTCGTAAAGGAAGGCAGAAGACTTTGGATATGCAAAAGCGTATTGTTTTTCAGCCCCGGATTGGACAGCTCCTCGGTGTGTCCTGCCATGTCGCTCCCCCCTTGGGTCATAAGCCCGGTCTCGTTCGTATGATTGCCGAATTTTTCGGATCGAAGCTTGCTTTCTACCGCCATTATATCAAAAATGGAGTTATCCGCCATTGTATTTTCTAAAAGTGGAGTATTTCTCCAAAACCAAAACAGTCCTCTTTTCTAACACCGGCTATTCTGACCAAAAAGAGCAGTTGCCTGTTGACAAAAACATTCCTACATAACCATCTATCTTGAATTCTTAGTCAGTGAAAGTGCTTTTGTAACAGAATTACTTGAAATAGGAAAACATTTGTAATTAAATGACGATAGGAACAATTTGGTAAGAAAAAAGTGATCGTATTGTATACTCCTGTTCTAATGAAGAGGAGCATGAAGTATGGAAGTAATTATTGGGAGCAATTCGGCCCGAAAATAGGACGAAACGTCCGGCTTTTTAGTGATCTTGAACACGACCACTGGATTCTTGTAGAAACAAACTCCGATATTGTGGACTTTTGTGAGCAACCACTAGAAACTTCTGTACTGGTAGATGGTTCACATGTCAAATCTGTTCCGGATATGTGGGTTCGCTACAAGAATGGCAACGAGTGTGTTCGGCAATCGAAAAGTGCCGAATTTTGCTGCGATAATTTTTATCAATATGCAGCAATAAGTAGCTTTTATGCATGGGTTTGACATGGAGCCTCTATGGGTATGATTTGTTACGAAGGGCGCTACCAAAGGATTCGTAACGGCTGACAAGCCTATCATACCCACCTCTCCATGTCAAACCCAGTTACTTTAACATGCATAAGTAATTGCTGCAAAATTAAGCACTTTTACTATGCAATTTACAAACGAGTCATTTTTTGAGGTTAAGTATGAGAAGTAACTCTATGGGACAAGCTCCAAGTACCTTCGAACGAAACGTCAGATCGAGGCACAAAAATTGTGGTGCGAATTGAATGGATATCATCACAAAGTGATAACAGATCGTACTGTCCGTGGTAATGCTGTGTTTCTCTCCAATATGAAACAAATGGTTTCCTATCTACAACCAAAGAGAAACCTGACAGAAATCGATGATCTCTACTTGTTTAGTATTATTGGAGCGAACCGTATCTCAGTTCAGGATATCTATCGTTGTCTTCAGCATTTAGGAAAATCAAGAATCAATGAGACCTTGTTTCGGTTGATTTATGAAAACCAAATACACGCTGATCTAAGTTCTACTCCTTTTGATTTGGATACGGAAGTGTGGCCGTATGTCCAGAAGGAAAATCACTGAAAGTGACCTCATCGCTTCTTCCAACAAAAATCTGTGTAATTGGCCCACCGTAAACCCAGATGCATTACAAGGTGAAGCAAAAGAACTGCTTCTAAAGAGGAAGACAGCCGTCGAACTATACATGAATGAGTAATGAAAAGATATGCAACAGATTGAGGCTTTAACTGGTATAGAAAGAACGCAGATCTGGCGGCTGGTAAAACGATGTCTCACCGAAGATGGTCAGGGGGGAGGAAGTGAATAACGTACTTACAAATGAAACTCTCACCATAAGGGAACGTATACAGAAAAATAGAAGAATCGTTAGGAGGTATTAACAAATGAAAACTTTTGCATTCGAAAAGGAATTATCTGTTCAGCATCAGAAAGTCATTTCATCATTACCGGAACTTATTAAAAGAGCAAAAAATGAAAAAAACCCTGAATTTCCAATCGCGGATAACGATATGATAATAGCCGTTGCTGCAATAAATGCTAGTTTAAGTGCTTTCATAAATGTTTTAAACAGCTATGACAGGCATATAAAAGAAAAGTTATTAGAATTAGAAACCCAAATTAATAAACAAGAATAATCTTGCTTAAGACACAACCTATAAACTATTTCTACTCGCTCAATATTGTCAAAATAATCATAGACCAGTCCTAACACTTTCAGTGTTTTGGGGCTGGTTTTTATTATCGAGAGTTATCTACACGGTTAAAATATTTCTCAGATTGTTATAGGTTAAAAGTGTGATCAGTAGAATTATCAGTTGCCTGTGCGCCAAGAATAATTTAGTATCGGAGGTCGAATCATGGCATAATATACCATTTATGGAAATAGGAAAATAATAATTGAACTATCGATTTAGAAGTTTTAGTTAATCCATAAATATGTGGGTCTATATACTTATTTCCAATTTAAACCGAAATTTTCCGTTTACATCCAATTTAGGTTGATATATTTTACATATGTAAGTTATTACAAGAAAAGGGAGAGAAACAAATGAAAAAGCAAATTCTTGGATTTATCCCCTGCCTCGCATTAGTAGCATCCCTAGGAGTCCCGGTTTCGTTTGCGACGGAATCAAACAAGGACATTGTCGACATCAGTATTGCTGAAGCTGTTGAAACAATCAATGTTGATGAACTTCCTAGTCAAGTTGAGTTTGGACGAGCACCTTCTGAGAATGATGGGGCAGTTTCTACGCTAAGCTTCGATACAATGGCCACTGCAGCAACTAACTATGGATCTGTAAAGGTTGACAATTTAATTTACAACTATTACTCGGAGGGAACTACAGATCCAGACAGTGTACTGTATTCAGTGACAGCACTTACATCAATTTTCAAATACGAAGGGGGGAAATGGGTAGAAAAGGATGCTGGAAAGAAAGATTTTAGAATTGGGCAAACTGCTAAATCTAACGCAGATGCCTTTGATGGATTAGCTCAAACATATCGTGGCGTTTCTCAGCACTCTGTTGCATATGCAGGTGAAGTTTTTCTTGTATACACCATGGATGACCAACTATAACATAACTAATAGCTAGGAAAAATATATCAGAGAGAAATTCCTCTCTCTGATATATTTATTGAATGTCGATAGTGCGTCAACTCAACGCAAATTGCGGTTGAAATCTGACGTTTTATTTTTTAACACTGGATGGGCATTATTTTACATACTACGATCGACTTATAAGTGTTTAAGAAAACATTCAATAAACAAGGGAGAGAATAATGATTACTAATGTAAAAACTAGACTAGCCATGTTGATTGTTCTTATGTGTGTTTTGTGTATTTCCTGTAACCAAAAAACAGATCAAGTATTGCATTTAGAAAAAAGTGCATTAAAGGAAATACAAAATATACCTAATAAACTCACTGAGAATTACAACTTTATGTTTAGATTTGAATTAGATGATAACGATGTAATTAAACTGAACGAGATTAAATATCCTTATTACAAGCTTAACGGCAACAAGACAAAAATTAAGGTACAACTTTTTTTGGAAAATGATATTACTGATACGAATGTAAGCATTATAGCTTTACAAGGAAATAAACGATTAAATGTAAGTGTTGATGGAGATACTTGGTATTCAGCAGCAGTATTACCAATACCAAACAAATCAAAGGGTGTATTAGAATTTTATGTTAATTGGGATAGAAATGGAGAAGAAGAACTGATTTTATTCCCTATAATAGATAAAATTGGAACTTACTACTCAGGGGTAAGTGCCGGAATTGTTCGGCTATTTATTGCACAAGATAAAGAATATAACTTTACAACCGCAGATATAATGAAACACAAAATAGTTGAAAACAAAAATACAAAATATGTGCCTGTATTAGAATGGTTGAACTCTAATAATTCAAAAATCAAAATCAATATGACTGAAGATGGAATGGCATATACTACCGATGATTATCAAAAGTTAGAAATAAGCGCAATTTCTTATGAAACAAAAATTGACCTAATGTACATTAATGATCAAGGAGAAACAGAATTATTAGCTGAAAACATAACTTTACAACCGAATACAAAGAAAATTATCGAATTCAAAAATGATAAGATTAAAAAGCTCTTAAAGAAAAACTCTAGGCATTTCGTTTTAGTGCTGAACAATAGAAATGAAGAAATGTTATCAGATTATTTAGCCGTTAATAGTAAATTTAAAAATGTATCGACCAACTTTCAGCAAGTGATAGAAATATATCCTACAATAACTCCTTGAATAGAATCGCACGTCAATGGAGAATCGATCAGAAAGAGAACAGGGATGTCTCCGAGATCGGATTCAAAATTAACAGATATCTTGGCTTTTCGACAGGTATCGTTTCTGTAAGAATTGAAGTCTGAGGAGATCCTTAGTCGGATATGCGCGAAGGTTTCGTATTAATCCTATAAACTTCAGTTCATGAAAACAACATTTCATGAGCTGAAGTTCATTTGAATTGAATGAAATTACCTGTGCACTTACAGATAGGACTTTGGGATCCCAAATAATTGTGAGGACAGGTAAAATCTATACCCTTGGTCTTATCTAATCCAGTATTAAACAACAAGAGTATATTTTCTTAAGTTGTTGCCATAAACCGGGCGTTAAAGTAAAGTTGCAATAATGTTGTAATGTTTTTGTCAACAGACAGCAGTTCGCTCCCCCTGAAAACATACTGTTCTCCACAAAAAACGCCGTTCGCCTCCTGAAGCTGCGATATTGCTAAAGCTTCCATTGCCAACAAAAAAGCTTTCCCCCGCAAGCGCCGCCTGCAAGAGAAAGCTTTGTCGAACATCCGTTTTGTTTTTTACGAGAACACGCGGTAGCCAAGCATGATGACGACTACCAGCACGACCAAACAGCCGATGAAAAAGCCAATGCTGCCTTCCTGTCTCTTCGCCCGGCCGAGCGACATTTCGATCAAGCCGAAGGCGATGATCGCGAGCAAGCCTTTCACGTAAAAATAAACTTCGCTGGCATGGACGGTGAACAGCATCCACGCGCCGGATACGAGAATGATGACCATCATGAGTCTGAGCAGCATATGTACGATTTTTCCGGCCTTTTCCTTGCCCGCGCGGTACAGGAAGTAGGCTACGATCAACAGCACAATCGCGACTTCCCAGCCACCTACGTGGGACTCGAGCAACGCTTTATACGGCACAGCATTCAACCCCTTTTTCCCTCATTTATACTTGTCCCAGCCATTATAACAGAAGTGTCGGTAAAAAGCAGATGCCCCGATGCGTGGCAGTATTGTGACACGGTTATATGCCGGGCTGACTGGAAACCGTCGCGCCGCTGGAACACGTGTAGTGTAGCCCCCACATAAACAAACCGCGTGCAAAAGAGGCCGCCACAGCGTGCAGCCTCTTTGCCTCTGCCTATCTTTATCTATCTTCGCCTCTCGTCACCGCAGCAGGAAGCCGTCTTTCAGCGGATCGCTCGGGTCCACGACAAACTGGTGCAAGCCGGTAATGAAAGCCCGGCCTGCGATGGACGGAATGACCGCCGGGTAGTCGCCAACCTGCGTCGTTTCCAGCACAGTGCCGACGAACTGGCTGCCGACGATCCCTTCGTGCACAAACCGTTCCCCGACCACGAGCTTCCCTCTGGCATAGAGCGTCGCTACCCGCGCCGCCGTACCTGTGCCGCACGGAGAGCGGTCGATCTGCTTGTCGGCGAAAACGGTCACGTTGCGCAGGTCGGAGCCTTCCACGCGCGGATCGTCGGAAATAATTACCCCGTATATGCCCGCCAGCTCAGGTTCAAGCGGATGAACGACCGCAAGCTGCGCCTCGATCTGCTCCTTGATCCGGCTGCCCCACTCTTGCAGCGCCGCCAGTTGCTCGATTTCGACCTGGACGCCGATGTCTTTTGCCTGCACGACCGCGTAAAAAGCGCCGCCAAAGGCGATATCGACGTGGAACGTACGCCCCTCCCACTCGATCGACACGTCCTTTGCGAAGACGAAGGACGGGACGTTTTCAAATGCGACTGACTTGACGCGCGTCCCTTCTGTCTGGGCGCGTGCGACGATCTGGCCTGCGGGGCTGTCGATCACGATGCGCTCCGCCGGGTCAGCCAGCCGCAGCAGCCCGGTCTCGATCGCCGCCGTCACCACCGCGATAATTCCGTGGCCGCACATCGTGCTGTAGCCTTCGTTGTGCATGAACAGCACGCCAAAGGCCGCATCCGGGCTGACCGGGGCCGTCATGACGCAGCCGTACATGCCGTGGTGGCCGCGCGGCTCGTACATCAGCACGCGGCGGATGTGATCCAGCTCCTCGCGAAAATAACGACGCTGCTCCAAAATCGTCTCGCCCTTGAGCGGCGGGATGCCGCCCGTGATGATCCGCAGCGGCTCCCCTCCGGTGTGGGCGTCGATGGTCGTAAACAACTGCTGGATGTTCATCGTCCTCCCCCCTTTGTCTGCTCGTTTTCGCTGTTTACCACGCGTATTTGATCGCGCACGTTTTCGTCGCGCTGTAGAAGTCGAGCGCCGCCTGCCCCTGCTCGCGCGTATGCGAACTGGACTGCTTCATCCCGCCAAACGGGGCCTGGTATTCCACGCCAGCCGTCTCCTGATTGACGCGAACCATGCCTGCCTGCGCCACGTCCAAAAAGCGGTGGGCACTCGCCAGATCGCGGGTGAACAGCGATGCGCTCAGCCCGTACACCGACTGGTTGCACAGCTCGATGGCCTCGTCAAAGCCATCTGCGGTCAAAAGCACGGCCAAAGGCCCGAACACTTCCTCCTGAACCAGCGGATGATCGGCGGCCACTCCCTCGACGATCTGCGGGCGAATGTAGTAGCCCCGCTCCGCCTCTGCATAGGCCGGGCTTTCTGCCACCAGCCTCGCTTCGGCTGCCGCGAGAGACACGTACCGCCCGACTGTCTCGTACTGGGCCGCGGAAGATACAGGTCCCAGGTAGGCGTCCAGATCGGAGGCATCCCCGACCTTGCAAAGCGAGATCGCAGCCTGCAAGCGCTCGACCAGCGGCTCGTAGATTGCTTTTTCTACAATGATCCGGCTCGTCGCCGTGCATTTTTGCCCGGCCGAGCGAAAGGCGCCGCTGAGCAGAATCGGCACGGTTTTGTCCAGATCGGCGTCGGCCAGCACGACCGCCGCATTTTTTCCGCCCATCTCGGTCTGGTATTTGATGTTGCGGCCCGCGCAGGCGATGGCGATCTGTCTGCCTGTCGCAGACGAGCCTGTGAAGCTGACAGCGTCCACCGCCGCTTCCTCCGTCAGAGCCGCCCCGATTTCCCTGCCTTTGCCGATCACCAGATTGAGCACCCCTGCTGGCAGCTTCGTCTCGGCAAAAATCTCCGCCAGCCGCGTCGCGGTCAAAGAGCCGTTTTCAGCCGGCTTCCAGATCACGGCGTTGCCGCAGATCAGCGCCGGAGCGATTTTCCAGAGCGGGATCGCGACGGGAAAATTCCATGGCGTAATGACAGCCACGACACCGAGCGGTACGCGGCGGCTGTACTGCAAAACATCCGTATCCGCAGACGGAATCAGGCTGCCATGAGCGCGCATGCCTTCCCCGGCGTAGTAGCGCAGCAGACTGATGCCGCGCGCCACCTCTCCGCGCATTTCGCCAAGCTGCTTGCCCATCTCCCGGCTGGCGAGTCGCGCCAGGCTGTCTGCGTGAGCCTCCAGGGCGCTAGCCATCTGATACAGCACTTCCCCGCGAAAAGCGCCTGTTTGCCGTGCCCACTTGCCTTGCGCCGCGCGGGCTGCGTCAGCCGCCGCGAACGCATGCGAGCGGTCGGACAAGTGCAAGACTCCCACTTCTTCTGCGAAACGCGACGGGTTTTTCACCGTCGCCTCTGCTCCTTTCGGCGTCATCCATTCGCCGCCGATCCAGTTTTTGCTATGCATGCCTGACCTGCCTCCTTATCGTCCGCTGGCTGCGCCGACTGCGTAGTCAAACGCCTTTTTGATGCCCGCATAGTAGTCGTCTGCGAGCGGGAGGCGCGGCGGACGAGTCGGTCCGACAGGGAATCCGGCCAGCTCCATCATGTACTTGATCGACTGAACGAGCTGCGGGCTCGCATCGTAGTGGAACAGCGGCAGCAGCCTGCGGTACAGCGTTTGCGCCTCCGCGAGCTTGCCTGCCCGCGCCAGGCGGAACAGCTCCACGCCTTCTTTTGGCAAGGCATTCGGCACGCCCGCGATCCAGCCTGTCGCCCCGATCAGCCCGCCTTCCATGACCAGATCGTCCACGCCGACCATCACTTCCAGGTCCGTCTGGGCGAGAATGTCCTGCATGCGGCGCACGTCCCCGGAAAACTCTTTGACGGCCACGATGTTTTCCAGCTTCGCGAGCCGGGCCAATATATCCGGGGTCAGGTCGATCTTGTAGTCGTGCGGGTTGTTGTAGGCGATGATCGGCAAGCCGACGGTGTTCAGCGCCTCGTAGTGGGCAAACACTTCGTTTTCCAGCGGCTTGTAGTTGATCGGCGGCAGCGCCATGACGCCCTCTGCTCCCGCATCTTTGGAAAATTGCACCCACTCCACCGCCTGGCGGGTCGAAGGCGCCGCCGAGCCGACTACGACCGGGACGCGGTTTTTTGCGGCGGCGATGACTGTATGGATGACTTTCGCCCGCTCTTCGCCTGTCATCGTGGCGTATTCGCCCAAGGAACCGGATGGCACGAGGCCGTTTACGCCTTCCTGGATCAACCAGTCGCACAACTCTGTCAGGCGCTTGTAATCTACCTCGTAATCGTGCGTAAATGGCGTGACGATCGCTACATATACCCCTTCAAATCTGCCCATCGTTCATTCTCCTCTCAACTCTCGGTTTCAATGGTCCGTGGCGGCCGGAATCAGCAAAAAGCCGTGTGCCAGCTCGTCTTCGGGATGGTAAAAAATCGTGTGCTTGCCCGTCAGCCAGGCGCTGCCCGCGATCCGCGTCACGACAGCTTGCAGGCCGCCTTCCTCGGCAGTCGCAAGTACAGTCCCGGTAAACAGCGAGCCGACAATGCTCTCGTGGACAAACGGCTCGCCTATGCCGATCTGCCCCTTGGCAAACAGCGTCGCCAGCTTGGCGGACGTGCCTGTGCCGCACGGCGAACGGTCGATTCCGCCCGGCGGCACGACGACTGTATTTTTCACATCCGCCCCTTGCGTGCTCGGGTTTGTGTAAAACTCCACATGGGTCAGCCCGCGGATAAACGGCTTCGCCGGATGGACGACTTCTACCGCCTGATTGATCGCTTTGCGGATGCGTACAGCCGTGTCGACAATCGTAGCGGCATTGGCTGGCACCAGCTCAAGCCCGAGCGCCCGCGCGTCCGTGATGGCGTAAAAATTTCCGCCGTAGGCGAGATCGCACGTAACCGGACCGATGCCCTCCACTGTGACGGTCACGTCCTGCTTGTACAGAAAAGCGGGGATGTTCGTAAACGAAACTTCTTTCGCCTTGCCCTGCTCGACCTCGATATCCACCTCGACCAACCCTGCCGGGGTATCGAGCTTGAGCCTCGTCAGCGGCTCGCTCACGGGGATCATCCCGGTCTCCACCAAGGCTGTGCACAGCCCGATCGTGTCGTGGCCGCACATCGGCAAATAGCCGCCGGTTTCGATGTAGATCACGCCTACGTCGGCCTCGGGATGGCACGGCTCCACCACGAGAGCGCCTGACATGACGTCATGGCCGCGCGGCTCGTACATCAGCAGGGTGCGAATCCAGTCGTATTCCTTTTGCATGTGCAGCATCTTCTCTGCCATCGTCTCCCCTTGGAGCTTCGGCAGGCCGCTGATGACGGTGCGGGTCGGGTTGCCCCCGGTGTGCGTGTCCACCGTCGTAAACACTCTCGCTGCTTTCATCGCTGCAGCACCTCTTTTCTCGTGAATCGGTCGTAGCGCAGCGGCTCGGTGGGGATAATCGTGTCCGTCTGCTCCTGAAGCAGCTCGGACATCAGCTTGCCCGTGACCGCCGCCAGGCTGATGCCGTCCCCTTCATGCCCCGCCGCAATGAAAAAGCCGGGAACTTCCTCGACGCGGGAGATGATCGGCAAATGGTCCTCTGTCCACGGACGCAAGCCGCAATAAGTGCGAATCATCGCAAAGTCGGCGATCTTCGGATAAAAGCGGAGCGCCCTTCTCGCCATGCACCGCACGACATTCAGATCAATGCGCGTGTCGAAGCCGACGAACTGGCGGCTGGAGCCGATCAAAAAGTTTTGGCTTTCCGTCGGTTCAAACACCAGCGCCACCCCGTACTTTTCCGTCTCGGCGTCGACCTGCCGCACCCCGCCGAACTTGGAAATCAAATAGCCAAACTCCATCACCTTGCGAAGCCCGACCGGAAGCTGGCGGGAGGCGACGAGCAGATGTCCTTTTCGCGGCACGATCGGAATATCGACGCCGACCATCTGCCCGATGACAGGCGCCCACACGCCCGCCGCATTTACCACCTGCCGCGCCGTCATGCTGCCTGTGCTCAGTTCAAGCTGAAACGCTCCCGTCGCCTCGTCGCGGCGAAGCGCTTTGACCTCGGTGCGCCGCATAATTTTGGCCCCGTGCTTTTTCGCCCCTTCAAACAGGGCAAAGGTCAGCATGTACGGATTAACCGTCGAGTCTGTGGCGCACTCCAATCCGCCGGGCAAATCGTCGGCGAAGTAGGGCGACTCCTGCCTGATGTCTGCGCGGTCGAGCATCCGAAACGGCAGGCCCGCTTCCTTTTGCCGCCGCACCCATTCGTTCGCCGCCTCCATCTCCGCCTCCGACTCGCACACGAGAATACTGCCCAACGCCCGGTATTCAAACGAATGCTCCAGCTCCCGGGTCAGTTGGGCGACGAGCATCTGGCTTTGCAGGGACATCTGGCTGTCAAAGCCGGGGTCCTTGTCAATCGCCAAAATGTTCCCGTCGCAGCGCGAGGACGTGCCTGACGCCAGCTCGCCTTTTTCGAGAACGACCACATCCAGTCCGGCCTTGGCCGTGTAGTAGGCAATCGCCGCGCCGATGATGCCGCCGCCGATTACCGCAATCTGCGCATGGGTTTGTCGTGTCATGGCTGATTCTCCTCAACAGCTTTTTGCTCAACAGCTTCTCATCAAATCGTTTCACCTGTTCCTTTTTGCAAATGCCGTGCCAAACCCGTATAGCGAAGATTCGCAAAATTTCTGTCTAAATTGTTTTACAACCTGATGAGCAACTGTATAATTACTGAGAATGTGTTTACATTTTTATACACTCCCTGCAAAGGACTGATCGGAATGAACCACAAGCTGCCAGCCTTGACAGAGCTGATGCAGACGAATATGCAGATTTGCCGCGAGCACAACCAAGCCTTTCGTTTTCGGCAAGCAGCAAAAGACATTCCCGTGTTTGCTCTGTTGCCTGCAGGCTGGCACGTCGCCTGTCCCGCGCACGCAAACGCGGATGATGCTGCCGGCTCACCCGGCGACAGCACGCCGCTCCATTGGGCAAAGACGGTCGTGGTCGCCTGCGACAGCACGCTCCCCCAAGCCATCCGCCTGCTCGACACATACAGCTACCTTCTCGTTGCCGATGCAGCGGGCGAGCCTGTCGGCTATCTTGAACGCGCTTCTGTCCTGCAAGCGGTTTTCACCGCTTACGAAGTGCTGGAGGCGTACTTCGATACGATGATCCAGACGATGGACGCCTCGATATCCGTCATCGACGAACAGGCGCGGGTCATGGTCTGGACCGAGGGGGCCGAGCGCATTTTTTCGTTGAAGGCAAAAGACATCCTCGGCCGCCCGATCACCGACTTTTTCCCGCGCGACATGCTGGAGACGCTCCGGTCGCTGCAAAACGGCCAGGCGCTGTACCGTCACCAGCACCAGCCGCGCGAGGACCTCGTCGTGCTCATCAACACCAAGCCGATCTACCTGCATGAGAAAATCATCGGCGCCGTCGCAGCCGAAACCGATATCACCAGCCAGGTTCGGCTGAACCAGGAGCTGTTGAACGCGAACAAAAAAGTGAACCATTTGCAGCAGGAAGTGGCCAAGCTCAGCTCCGCGCCCGATCCGTTCCGGCAAATCAAAGGCACGAGCCTCGCCATTCGCCAGATCAAAGCAATGATTCAAAAGCTCGGCGCCACCCAGGCGACCGTCCTGATTATCGGGGAAAGCGGCGTCGGCAAGGAGCTGTTCGCCAAGGCGGTGCACGACGTGCGGGAAGGCGCAAACGCCCCGTTTATCGCCATCAACTGCGGCGCGATCTCTCCCACTCTGTTTGAGAGCGAGCTGTTCGGCTACGAAAAAGGAGCCTTTTCCGGCGCCGATCAAAAAGGGAAAAAAGGAATGATCGAGCTGGCCCGGGGTGGGACGCTGTTTCTCGACGAAGTAGGCGAAATGCCGCTCGAGATGCAGGTGAAGCTGCTGCGCGTGCTGCAAGAGAAAAAGTATTATCCGGTCGGCGGCACGAAGCAGATCGAAGCCGATTTTCGCGTGGTCGCGGCCACGAACAAAAACCTGGAAGAAATGATCCGCGAAGGGAAGTTTCGCGAGGACTTGTATTATCGGCTCAACGTCGTCACTCTCGCCATCCCGCCTCTCCGCCACCGGATCGAGGACACGGTCGAGCTTGCCCATTTTTTCCTCTACGAGTTTTCCTTGCGCTACAATCGGCCCATCCACGCGATCTCGCAAAACGTCATGCAAAACCTTTTGCAATACGACTGGCCGGGCAACATTCGCGAGCTGCGCAACGCCATCGAACGGCTGGTCGTCTTCGCGACGGACGGGATCATCAAGGAAGAGGATTTGCCGTACTCGCTGCAAACGAAGGCCAAACAGTCGCCCGTCCAACTCCCGGACGATCTCTTCTCTTTGCAGGAGGAGCTGGAAGCCCACGAACGCCGCGTCATCCAGCGGGCCATCGAGCTGGAAAACGGCAACAAGCAGGCGGCAGCCAAACGGCTCGGCATCTCAAGGGCGACTTTGTATAACAAGTTGAATAAGCAGTCTTGAGCCTGGCTTGGATACAAAAGCAACGCGCAAGGGGAGCCAGGGGGCCTCTTTCACTCGATTACGCTCACGAAGCTGAACGCAGTCTGTATGCTGACTCTGCTGAAGCGGCACCAAGCAGGGAACAAGCACGTATCAACTGCCAAGCAGCTCGGCCTCTCCAGCCTCCTTATACACCAACGCTGTGCAAGCATGAAATATCCCGTCTCACCCTCGGACCGCGAAACGGGACGTTTTGGCTCGGCAGCAGCGCCGTCATGCCAGCCTCGCCTCTGTTCACTCGAAGCTGCTGTCCCCTAACGGCGGCGCCTGCTCGTGTTTTTCCGGAGAAAAAAGCTGCAAAAGCGCAGGCGCAGCTCCCGGCAGCTTCGCCCCTTTTTGGGCGGCAACACCTCAGACAAAATGCGAATCAATTCCACGGTTGATTCCTCCTTTGTCGTTGTGGCACAGCTTTGTCCGCAGCTTCGGGACGCGCCAGCGTCTGCGTGCGGCAGATCACAGGCGCGCGCTTGCTACCCGTACCCGTCGCCGCGACTGCATACGATTGCCGCTACTCGCAAAAAAAGCCCCCCGACCACGCTGCCTCCCTCTATCCGCAAAAAGCATCCATCACACCTGTGCGGCTACGACAATCTTCCCGATCTGCACGATCTCGCCCCGTTCGCCCGTTACTCGACAGACGTCCATTTCCAGTCGATGGCGCCCAAGCCGTCCTGGAAGACGCCTTTTACTTTGTCGTTTTTCACCCACGTATGCGTGTAAAAGTAAATCGGCACGATCGGCATTTCATCCATCATGATTTGCTCGGCTTCCCGCAAGATCGCCTTGCGCTTTTCCGGATCTTTCTCTGTCGCGGACTGGTTCAAAAGCTCCTTGAACTTCGGATTTTCCCAGCGCGTGTCGTTGTTTCCGCCGTCCTTTTCCTTGAACAGCTCCAGGAAGTTGATCGGGTCGTTGAAGTCGCCGGACCAGCCGAGACGTCCCACCTGGTAATTCCCTTCGTGCATCGTTTCCAGGTAAACTTTCCACTCCTGATTTTCCAGCTTCACTTCGACGCCGAGATATTTGCGCCACTGGTCCTGAATCGCCTCGGCAATTTTTTTATGTCCTTCCGACGTGTTGTACACGAGCGTAATCGGCGGCAGCTTGGAGAGGCCGAGCTCTTTCATGCCTTCTTCCAGCAGCTTTTTGGCGGCTTCCTGATCGTTGTCCTTGAAGTAACCATCCGGGTTCAATGCCATCGTGGGAGGAACAGCGCCCATGGCAGGCTGCTGATTGGCTTGGAGAACGTTGTCAATCAGCGTTTGGCGGTTGATCGAGTAGGCAAAAGCTTTGCGGATTTTTACATTGTTAAACGGGGGTTTTTCTGTGTTGAACTTGTACCAGTAGGTCGCACCGACTGGCTTTACTTGCAGTTTCCCGCTGTCTTTCAAAACAGGCATGGCATCAATCGGCAGCGAACTGAGCGGCGCACCAGCCCAGTCGATCTCGCCATTTTCAAACATCGACAGCTCTGTATTTTCGTCCTCTACCATGGAAAATTCGATTTTGTCCAGCTTGACGCTGTCTTTGTCCCAGTAGTGGTCGTTTTTGACCAATACCATCTTGTTCTTGTGCTCCCAGCTCTCCATTTTGAACGGACCGTTTCCGATATGCGTCTTGGCGTCGCCAGCCCAGTTGTCCGCTGACTCGACCACTTTTTTATTTACCGGGAAATAAGTCTGGAAAGCTGTCAGCTCCAAAAAGAACGGAGTCGGATTGGCCAGCTCTACTTGCAAAGTTTTGTCGTCAAGCGCTTTGACTCCGACTTCGTCCAGGCTGCCGTTTCCTTTGTTCGCTTTCTCGGCGTTTTTGATGTAGTAGAGCTGGTAGGCGTAGTTGGAAGCGGTCTTAGGGTCCAGGGCACGCTTCCAGGCGTATTCAAAATCGTGGGCGGTGACCGGATCGCCGTTGCTCCAGTGCGAGTCGCGCAGCTTGAAGGTGTACGTTTTCAGATCGGGAGACACCTCGATTTTTTCCGCAACTGCCTCCTCCGGCTTCCCGGAAGGCCCAATCCGTGTCAGCCCGTCAAAAAGAGCCTTCACGATTGCCGCAGAAGTCGTGTCCTCCGCCAGTCCCGGATCGCCTGTCGGCGGCTCAGAGTGCAGGTTCCAGCGCAACACTTGTGACCCTGAAGATTTTTCCGCTGGGGCTGGCTGAGCGTTTCCTTGTGCTTGTCCAGAAGCCGCTGGCTCGCTCGTTGTCTGTGCTGCCTGCTGTCCCCCTCCACATCCTGCCAGCGCCGTCCCTAGTACCGCGATACTGCTGATTAATGCGAACATACTTTTTTTCACGCGATCAACCCCTTGTCTCGAAAATGATTAACATTTCACAAAATACTGAATTTGCAAAATGTGTGCCAACAGGAAAAAGCGGAAAACTTCGACACGCGCCAACTGACTGTACATATTTTTATACACCTGATAAAAAGACTGTTTCAGCTATTAGACACACACGCTGGAACTGGCAGCGTTCGCGCATACAAAAAGACCCTCGACTTTTTGCCGCAGTCAAGGGTCCTGGTTCTTTTCTACAAAATGATGAGTTCGCGCGGCGAATGGGTCAGCACATCGTTGCCTGTTTCGGTCACAACGAGATCGTCCTCGATGCGGACGCCGCCCAGCCCCGGGATGTAAATGCCCGGCTCGACGGTCAGGACCATGCCTGGTGCGAGAATTGCCTCGCAGCGTACAGACATGAATGGCTCCTCATGAATGTCCAGTCCGACGCCATGCCCCATCCCGTGGCCGAAACGCTCGCCATATCCGTGCTGCGCAATATAGTCCCGGGCGAGGGCGTCTGCTGCTTTTCCCGAGATTCCGGGGCGAATGCCCGCCACTGCGCGGTTGCGCGCCTCCAGGACGATGGCGTAAATTTCTTTGAGCTGTTCATTCGGCTCTCCGACCGCCACTGTACGGGTAATGTCCGAACGATACCCTTGATACAGCGCGCCGAAATCCATCGTTACCATGTCGCCAGCTTCGATCTTTTTGTCGCTTGCTACCCCGTGAGGCAGAGCGGAACGATGACCGGAGGCGATAATGATGTCAAAAGCAGAGCCTGTCGCTCCTTCCTTGCGCATGAACATTTCCAGCTCATTAGACACATCGAGCTCGGTGATGCCTGGACGCAAAACAGTTAAAATATGTGCGAAAGCGGCGTCCGCAATCTGCGCCGCCGTCTTGATTTTTCCCAGCTCGTCCGGGGTCTTTCTCATGCGAATGCCCTCGATCACCCCCGCGGTAGGCAGCAGGCGTGCCTTGACGACGTCGGCGTATTTGCGGTGCAGGGCAAACGTCATGTTCTCCTCTTCAAAGCCCAATGTGTGGATGCCCAGCTCCTGGGCCTGGCGGGCGATTTCTCCGTAAACAGCGTCTTTCGTCGGCAAAAACACGATCTCGAAGTCCGTTGCCTGGGCTTTTGCCTGCTCGGTATAGCGAAAATCCGTAAACAGCTTGGCCTCATCCCGGGAAATGAGTACGACGCCGTACGTTCCGGTAAAGTTGGTCAAATAGCGGCGATTTTGCCCGTTTGTTATGAGTATTCCGTCTATTCCCCATGCATCGAATTGTGCGCGCAGTCGCGTCAATTTGTCCATTCTGGTCATCCCTTTCAGCCTCTGTGTCATTTTCGTTCTTTTATGCAAGCAATCCTCGTGCCAAGCGCGCAGGCCACCCTCTGTTTGCTTCTGTGCCTCGTCTTTATTTTAGCATTCTGCGGGCAAATATGGCACGACACTTGCATTTTGCTAACCGTACCAACGAAAAGGAGGCTTTCAGCATGGACACACAGCAGTTGATCGTTTGCCGCTGCGAGGAAGTATCTCTGGAAGAACTGCTCACGACTGCCCGTGAGTACCAATGCACGGCGCGCGAGTTGAAATTGCGGACCAGAGCCGGCATGGGCTGCTGCGGCGGAAGAACGTGCCGGATTCTCGTCGACCAAATTGTCGCGCAAGCCACAGGCCAAGTGCCTACTCATACAATCCCGCTTGGCTACCAGCCGCCTGTGCGGCCGATCTCGTTTCAAGCGCTTGGAGGGAGAAGCTCATGAGCCAGCGCATCCTCCATCACCCTGTGCTTGGTTCCTTGGAAGAGAGGCATTCCGTCCAGTTTGAATTTAACGGTTCTGTCTACACGGCTTACGAAGGGGAAACGATTGCCGGAGCGCTTTTGGCCGCTGGCGTGCGCACGCTTCGAGTGCATGAAGAAACGGGCAGCCCGCGCGGAATTTACTGCAACATCGGCCACTGCTACGAATGTCGCGTGCACGTGGACGGAGTTCCCACGGTGCGGGCGTGCATGACGCTCGTGCAGGAAGGCATGCGGGTGACAGCAGGTTCCGTTTTGCCGACCCCGTTGAAAAAAGGAGGGCATGCGAATTGATCGACGCTCTCATCATCGGCGCAGGTCCCGCTGGCTTGGCCGCTGCAATCGCCAGCGCCCGGCAAGGACTTTCTGTTCGAGTCGTAGACGAATTTTATCGGCCTGGCGGCAGGCTGCTGGGACAGTTGCACGAGGAACCGGACGGAGTGTGGTGGAACGGGCTGGCCGAAGCCGCACGTCTCGATCAGGAGGCAAAAGAGCTTGGCGTCCAAATGTGCTGTGGGGTCTCCGTCTACGACATTGCCCGCTGTGAAGATCGCTGGCGTATTTCTACGACAGAAGGCGAATGGGAAGCTCCCCTGCTTCTGATCGCTACCGGGGCGTCAGAGACTGCCGTTCCCGTCCCCGGCTGGACGCTGCCCGGCGTGATGTCGATCGGAGCGGCCCAGGTGATGACGAACGTGCAGCGCGTTCGCGTAGGCAAAAAAGGCATCGTGATCGGCGTCAACATTTTGTCCGTCGCCATCGCGCGAGAGCTGCAGCTCGCTGGCGTACACGTCGAGCAAATGATTCTGCCTCTCCAGTCTGCTGTAAGCGGCAATGCCGGTCACCCGCACGAAATCATGCGGTCTTTGCTGCGCGTTGCCCATCTCGCCCCCTCGCCGTTGATTCGCTGGGGCAGCAAGCTGATGGGCAGCGCGTGGATGCAGCGGCTGGCCGTTTCGCTCTATCCTGCACAGGGCGTGCCCATGTGGGATATACCGATTCATCTGCGGACGGCTGCCTTGGAGATCGTGGGCACCTCACAGGTCGAAGGGGTCCGGGCTGCGCGCATCTCGCCAGACGGCACGCCCGTTCCTGGCAGCGAGCGATTCCTTTCTGCCGATTTCGTCTGCATCGCAGGCGGGTTAAGCCCGCTGGCGGAGCTGGCCGCGATTGCCGGGTGCCCGTTCGCTTACATCCCGGCATTGGGCGGGCACGTTCCGTTGCACAACGAATGCATGCAATCGCCTTTGCCCGGACTGTACGTCGCAGGCAATATTACCGGAATCGAGAGCGCCAAAGTCGCCATGAGCCAGGGAACCGTCGCAGGCCTGGCGATGGCGAAAGCGGCCGGGCTGCTCGCCGACGATTCTTTGCTCACGCAGGCGCTCCACCATGTCAACCATGTGCGCAAAAACGCCACGATCCAGTTCCACCCGGATATTGCGGCTGGACGCGCGCAGGTCGGGAAAATGGCCGCTGCGTGGGCTGGGCGGTAAGGGTTTTGGCATCATGCCTCGGTGCCGAAACGAAAAGAGCAGCCCATTCGCTTACCGTTGCGGATGGGTCTGCTCTTTTTTGCTGCTCATTGTGCTGCAGCAGGGTTGGACTGGCCCATTTCCCCATCGGAAGGGGAAATGGTGTCTTCTGCCATGCTTATGTAATGGTCGACAAGCTCTGGATAAGCTGCCAGCTCCTTCTCTCCTGTAGGGGTGAGAGCGTACACGCCTCGCTTGATCCGCGTGAACCAGCCGTAATAATTTTTGCTGAGGATGGATGACGCTTTGTCTGTCGCTCCTTTTTCTTTCAACGCCTTGGGCGCGAGTGGGCCATAGTGCTGAAGCAGTGCGGCGATCTGAATGCAGCCTTGTTTGTACGCCGTCATGATCTTTGTCTGGTTGCTGCCCCCCACATTGTAATCGCCGTATCTCCCCCGCATCTCCTGAATAATGCGTGCCCGTTTTCTTTTGTTGAACTGCTTGCTTCTTTCCCGATCAAACGGCGCAGGAGCAATGCTCAGCTCCATGACAGCGCCTTTTTTGGGAAAAGAGACGAGGATCAAGCCAAGCTCCAGTCTTCTGATGAGATAAACGACGTCTTGCCACTTTTTCGAAAACAATTTGTATTTAGGCTTCGGAATGGCGACGTACACATGGTCGGTAAAGCGCTGCCGCTTGGCGGCCTGGATGAGCAGCTCTACACTCAAGTTGCGCTTGAACTCGACGATAATCAGCTCGTCTTCCTTGATCGCTGTCAAATCGCAATGATTGACCTCTCCAAAGACCTCATAACCCTGCCCGACAAAATAGTCGCGAATGGGCGCGTACATGTCTGCTTCATATCGTTTGACCGGCTTTTGCTTCATGGGCTTCTCCTTTTTCGCGACTGTTTTGTTCTTCATCTAGCATAGCTATAAATCCAGACGAGTTTGGGCGGCTATATGCAAAAAAAGCCACGCAATAGTATCTGCACGGCTTTTTACGCAATTATTTCGTTCATTCCCTGAAAACTGGATCTGCATGCTTGCTAAGAGATGTGTGGATAAGTCCTCGACCGATTAGTATTCGTCAGCTCCACGCGTTGCCGCGCTTCCACACCGAACCTA